>DATEUF010000101.1:0-29100 GCA_035283325.1 Pyrinomonadaceae bacterium
TGGTGTAGGGCGCTCGATGAAAGAAACTGAGGACGTGAGTCGTGCCGAAGAGAATATCGAAGCAATTGCGCAACAGCTCGCGGCTCTGAATGAACAATTCAAAGCTGAAACAAACTCGCTCGAGCAGGCTTCTAATTCTCAAACTGAAGTTCTGGAAACAATAACGCTCAAGCCAACCAAGGCGAATATTGGCGTTAAACTCTTAACGCTTGCGTGGGCGCCTTTCTGGCAGGATCCGCAAGGAGTTACAACTCCTGGCTGGGAATGAAGGCAGAATGACCTGACCCCTTCCGTATAAATGATGAGTCTCCGGATAGTTTTACTTTTCTTGATTGGCATTGTGGGTCAAGTACCGCCATCACTTGGTCTGGCCGTCCGCGAAGTGCAAACAATCGCACATGTACAGCAAACAATCACTCACGATCGCGACATTGCCGCAACATACGCTCCGATCTTCTATCAGGCGCTTGGGAGCAACCCTCGCAGCGACTATCTGACAAATTTCAACTTCGACGGCGATTGGCGCGGAGATAATAACTGGGACAATGCGGACCAGAAGAAATTTCCGTTGAAGGCGTATGTTTACTATGCTGTCTCAGAAACCGCCACCCACTTTTTCATCCACTATGCTGTCTTCCATCCACGCGATTACAAGGGTGGGGCACGCAAGGGGACCATCCTTAGTGAGCTCATTCGTGAAGGCGCGCGTCGTGGTGGCAAGTATGATCCCACCGGCCTTGCCGATGAAACCTCCCTGGCCCACGAAAACGATTTCGAGGGTTGTCTTGTCGCTGTGGACAAAAATGGGCCAAACCTAGCGAATGGACGTGTCGCTTTCGTCGAGACACTTCAGCACAACCTTTTCTCCAGATACACCGCAGCCACAGATGGTGCACCTAATTCTCGCGTTGTGCGCGTGGAAAGCAACCGTGTCTTGCTCTACATCGAGCCTAAAGGTCACGGGATTGAGGCCTATGATGGTAGTGCCAAACAAATTGGGGAAAAGGAGTTTGTTATCTACAGATTCGCCGGGAAGGCTCAGGATCCGGAGAAGCAATCCGCAGGTTCGGTTGGTTACGATTTGATTCCTCTACAGGTTTTATGGTCGAAGGCCAAGACTCGCGGCCTCAAGAATGGTACTTACGGTGAAGCTAAGAATTACGGTTCCATATCTATCCTGCTCCGGGAAAGCAACGGAAAGGCAGGGGCTCGTAAGGTCAGCGTCGGCAATATAGGGACAGCGTTTCTGGGGAAGGTCGGTGGTCAGAATATGGCGCGCCCACCCTGGGCATGGTTTGACCGCAATACTCGAGACGAGCCACTGGGCCTTTGGTTCTTCGATCCGGCGACGACGATTAAACGCCACTTCAGTTTGGGCGAGACATTTCCTACCGCTTACGTTCGTTTACCCTTCTGGGCACATTAATCCGCAGATTCCGCAGATTATTCGTCGCGACCGTTGTACTGCCAGAGTTTGCGATATAGAGTCTTGCGGCCGATACCAAGAGCTCGGGCAGCGTGTGTTTTGTCGCCTCTGGTGTAGTCTAGCGTCGCCTCGATTGCTTGACGCTCAATCTCTTCCATCGATGACGGTACTGTTACTTGAAAAGTGGTGGTGCGGCCTTCGCTAGCTGCCTTTGCGCGCTCCACCTTGATGCGATCACGATCCTGCAAGGCGATTTTACTTATCGCTTCAGGCAGATCTTCCAACTCAATCTGCCGGCCCGAAGCGATAATCACCGCGCGCTCAATCGCGTTCTCCAGTTCACGCACATTGCCGGGCCATTCATAGGTGATCATGGCCTGTAGCGCGTCCTTGGATATGCCGGAAATAAAGCGACCGGTTTTCTGCTTATATTGTTCGAGGAAATGGATAACCAGAGGATGAATATCATCGGGCCGCTCTCGCAATGGTGGCAGCGTAATCGGAAAAACAGAGAGACGATAATAAAGATCACGGCGAAACTTTCCGAGATCAGTGGCTTTTTCGAGGTCAACATTTGAGGCCGCGATTACCCGCACATCAGCCTTTATGACCTTGCTGCCGCCTACTAGTGTAAACTCACCATCCTGCAACACCCGCAGCAGTCGGACCTGAGCCGAAAGACTCATCTCGCCGACCTCATCAAGAAACAGCGTGCCGCCATTTGCCTCTTCAAATTTCCCCCGCCGCCGGACCCGTGCGTCAGTAAACGCTCCCCTTTCGTGGCCAAACAGCTCCGATTCAAGTAAGGTCTCCGGGATTGCGCCACAATTGAGCTTCACATACGGCTGGTCCTCGCGCCCCGAGTTGTAGTGAATCAGATTCGCCAGCAGCTCTTTCCCTGTCCCCGACTCGCCCGCAATGAGTACCGTAGTCTGTGTATCTGCGACACTCAGTGCCAACTCGATTGCCCGTCGTATACCTGGAGTTTGACCAATGATGCGGTCCCCGCCGTATCGTTCGTGCAACGCGCTCCGCAGGTGCATGACTTCGGCCGAGAGTTGATCGCGCTCGAGCGCGGTGCCAATCTGATCGGCGATGCCCTCAACCAATGCAACTTCATGATCCTGGAATCCATCCCGCGCCTTGCTCCAAACAAGGCCCAGCAAGCCAAATGTTTGCCCGCCCACCCGCACAGGTGCCACCAGAGCGGCGCGGCCGCCCAGGGTCGCATTGAATATCAGGCGCAGGGGAAACGGAAGGTCGGTATCCAGCAGACGAAGCGTTTTGCCTTCAGCCAGGACTTCCATCATGGCCGGAAAGGCAGCGACGTCAAGCGATTGTCCGTGCGCATCAATCAGTCCCTCGACTGACTCAGTGATTGCCTGGGGCGCTGCTTTAAAAGCCGCAAGAGTAATACGTCCACCCGCCGGATCAAGCACCCCAAGGGCAGAGTAGTCGGCGCCGACCAGAGCGATGGCGCGTTCAAGCACCAGAGACGACACTTCGCGAAAATCAGACCGGGCATTCAGTGCGTTGGCAATCTCCAGCAAAGCCCGCTTCGTTTCGGCCTCGCGCTCTTTATCCGTATAAAGGCGCGTGTACTGATACCCAACGGCAATTTGGCGCGCAATTGCCTGCAGAAACGAAACTTCATCATCGTGCCAAACTCGAGGCGTGCGTGTGGTATGCAACCCGACCAACCCCACCACCTCATCACTGAAGATCACCGGAACAACGAGCAGGGATCGGGTCTTCAAGCTCGCTGCTAGAAATCTGACTTTTTGATCCAGCCCCGGAGCTGAGGTGTCGTCGAGCCTTATGGGTTTAGTGAGATCCACGTGCTCTGAAAGTTGTTTCACTTCAAAGGGAATTGCCGTCCCCAGGCTGGAAGGGACATCGCTTGACGCCCGCCATTCATGACTGATACGCAACTCGCTGGTCGAAGAGAGTTGGATTACATCGCAACGATCAACGTTCATCATGCGCCCCAGTTCAGAGACGATGACATTTAGAAATCGATCAAGATTGATGCTGGTGGGAAAGGCGAGCGATAGACGGTTGATAATCCCTTCCCGCGCCTCCTGCATCTTGATCTTTCGCTCAAGGGATAGTGATTTGGCAGTGTCAGACATCGGCCGCTACGTATACCCGAAGGGATTAAAGCTGCTTGGGCAAATTTCTTATGGTCGTGATCATAACGAACGGCGCGCTAACTTGCAAAACGAGCTAGCGCGCCGGCTTCAGGAAAATTAGTATGGTTCAGTTGATTTCGATGCCTGGCTGGTCCGATCCCAATGACAGATGGAACGCCAGCTTTGCCGCTTCAGGAGCAAGAACTGGATGATACGTCTTCCCATAACGCGTGGTAATCAACCGCACGTAGTTCTTAGTCTCCGTGTAAGGAGGCACTCCGCGATACTTGTCTACAGCGCCTTCACCGGCATTATACGCGGCCAGAATAAGTGTGACGTCGCCGTCAAATCTTTTGAGAAGCCAACTCAGATACTTTGTTCCTGCATTGACATTTGCTTGCGGATCATATGCGTCTCGGCAGCCAAATCTGTCCGCAGTAGCAGGCATCAACTGCATCAAACCTTGAGCGCCCGCGTGTGAATGCGCGTCTGGATCATATTTCGATTCCTGCCAGACAACAGCGTGAATAAAGCGAGGGTCAACACCTTCGCGCTCACCTGCGCGGAAGATTAACCAATCGATTGTACTATCACCTGAAGATGGTATGTCAGGAGGTAACTGTTCGACTGGCGCGCTGGCAATGACTGTGGGGGCCACTGCTCTACCGAATAGGATCCCAGTAACATTCGTCAGAAGGAAAAAGGATATTATTGCGAAAGGTGCGAACTTGAAAGAGGGTAAATGAGGAATACTTCGAACCAGTTTCATCTATAGTGTTCTCCATGTGAGCGATGACCCAGGGTCATCGGAGTTTCGTTCGGGTTTAGCAGAACCTTCGCGGACTGCGCATGGTGGAACCGATTTACAAAGAACTTGCAATCGAAACCGCCACTGAGATGGGTAAGGTGGTCAGAGCGGTTGCCTTTTGGTAACAATTATATGGCGGTTAAATGCTTGCGAATGCTGTACTTAAATCATTCGGTCTTAAACTCTTTAGGTAACTAACTTGCGCTTCTGATCGTTCAATATGAACTGTTCCGTCTCAATCGAAGCCGCGATTTTTTTGGTTAATTTGAAACACTTCGACGGCCTTCGTATAATCCGAGGATGGCAAGGCAGTTGCTAAAACTTATTTTGAGAGGGCATGAATGCCGATATACGAGTACCAGTGTCGAAAATGTCAGGCACACATTGAAGTATTTCAAAAGTTCAGCGACAAACCTCCGGTTAAGTGCCGCAAATGTGGCGGGCGACTGGAGAAGATGCTCTCCGCGCCTGCAATTCGATTCAAGGGCTCCGGTTGGTATGTAACTGATTATTCCGATGGGCGAAAAAAGTCTGCGACCAAACGGGATGCAGAAACACCCTCCGCAGGTGATAAAAAGAGCGACGACAAGAGCAAGGAAACCTCCCCGAGCAAATCAGACAAACCTTCGTCACAAAAATCCCCTAGTGGCGATTGAAGTATCTGTTTTACCAAACTGATGTGGCCACAATTGTTTAACGTGGGGCGAACCAGCTTACGTCTGGTCATTCCTCGAGTTGTATTTCTCATCCTTGTGCTGTTGACTCTTTGTGGCTTGTTGCTGGGCCAGGCCGGCCGGCGCTCACAAACTTCAACTCATGGAGGCGTCCTGGTGAGCATTGTAGCCAGGCGCGAGAACAATTCTGCGGCTCAAATCACCGGGAAACAGATCGCGCTTTACGACAACGGTGTTGAGCAGACACTTAGGAATTTCACCCCCGATCCAACACCAGCGCGCATGGTTTTGCTGGTCGATAACTCCTTGACGCTGCGGGCCGATATTGAGAAGCTCGAGCAGGCTGCACGAGAGTTTGCCTACGAGATATACGAAGGCGATCAACTGCTGATCGTGGGCTATGATGAGCAAGCTGAGATTGTTGCCGACTGGACCGATGATGCAAAATCGATTGAAGCCTCATTAAAGCTTTTCAGAAAGAAAGGTCAGCCCCATCTCTTCGATGCTGTCAGTGCAGTTGTTGATCAGGCCTTGCGACCGTTGTCGGGGCAAAAACGGGTGATCGTGGTTATCAGTGATGGTCTCGACCGGGGTAGTAAGACGCCCTTTGAAAAGACGCTCGCCGAGTTGCAGGCACTCGACATCACGGTTTACGCGGTTCAGGCCCCCGATCGCACGCGTGGCGCAATTCGCCGGGATGTGCCAAAGCCAAAGCAAGTAATCGAAAAACTAGTGGAAGGGACGGGGGGTCTCACCTTTTCGATCGATGATGCGCCGCAAGCAGCAAAGAGTATTTGTGACGAACTCCGAAAAAACCGCTACGTCCTCTCTTATGTTCCCTCCAGCGCCCCTTTCGGGGAACCTCGCAGCCTTTTAGTGGTGGGGGATCAGGGAATCGTGGTCAGAGCCAAGACCGCGCAGCAGCCGAACTAAAACAAAATGCTGATTGCTGAAAGCTTCACCTGTTACTGCGGGAGTAGAGGTAGAAGAGTACTGAGATAATGATCACGACCAGGCTCTCCATGAAGAGAAAGAAGCGTAAGACGAAGGTCCCGTCATCATCAAATGAATCCTGATAAGAGACAAAGGTCCCCAGGATGAGGCCGGCGGCAACCCAAACTGCTTTTCGTCTGGCATCCCACATTAAGATTGTCGATTGCCGATTTCGGATTGCGGACTGCGGATTTAAGCGACGTCCTTCGTCCTAACATTCGCAATCCGCAATTCGCAGTTATCAACAATGAGCACCCCCTACTTTAGCAGGCCTGACAACCAGTGCATGATGTTGAGTGCCAGCTGCCTGTTGTCACTACCAGGCACGTTCATACCCATCTGAATCCTTTCGGGTCCAGCCACTTGCGCGGAAAGCATTGCCGCCTCTCCTAAGACAACGACGCGGCCCTTGGCAAACTTGATGGCCAGGCCTTGCGCCTGTCCGCCAACGGGCGTTTCTGACTGCTCCGTCCGGCTGGCTCTATCAGCCGCCTTGTCGCCGAGTTTCAAAAAAACAGCTGCGGCTTCAGGACCTTTGAGCGCTTGACCAGTAAAAGTAAACACGCGGCTTATTCTCTCAGTATCATCTCTTCCCTGGGTGATGGGTGTGTCCAACAATAGCTTGTTCTCACGAGAAAAGATTAAAAGCGAAGGACTTGCCTTCTGCGAATGCTCCGGATCAAGCACAAATCCCTTGCTCATCTGTATCTCAAACCGTTTTGCAAGATTCTGGGCCGCAGCTCCGAAAGGAGCATGATCGGCGATCAATAGCAAGGCTCCGCCGCCGCGAACCCAAGCGCCGACCGCGTCACATTCAGCTTCGGTGAAAGCTGGTTGATCAGCGCCCTCGTCGTCCATTTCCTCGGCGCCAAGAGCGTTGGCTATGATCAGCACCTTAAAAGTATCCAGAGTCTCCTTCGTGAAGGGCTTACGATTCCGAATTACCCGATAGCCATCACTGGTAATCAGATCTGCAAAGGGTTTGTAGCGGCCCGTACTAGTGTGGAAATTATTGTGCGCCTCATCAAATAATACGCGCGGATAATTCTTGGTGTAACCGGGACGCTCGACCATGGTACTGAATTCCGGGTCTGCCATTTGTTGAGCTTCTGCAACAGGACCAATAAGGAGTAACGCCAGAAACAAATAGCCGAGGGCAGATTTTGTTGTCATCATGATCAATTAAAGGAGCTGACGAAGTTTTGCCAGGCGTTCGGCGGCTGCCAGCAGGGTTTCATCTTTTTTGCAAAAACAGAACCTGACCTGCTGCGCTCCGCGTTCCGCAACGCTATAAAAACTGGACCCGGGCACGCAGGCGACACCCACTTCCCGGATGAGGTGGCGCGTGAATTCCACGTCATTGGCAAAGCCGAAAGGGAGAATGTCAGTCATGATGTAGTACGCGCCGTCGGGTACGAAGGTGCCGAAACCGGCTTGCTCCAGCACCGGGAGAAGCAGATCGCGTCGCGCCTGATATTCAGCCTGCAAGCGCTCGTAGTATACCGGCGGCAGCGATAGCGCATATGCACCAGCCGCCTGCAGTGGAGCGGCCGCGCCGACGGTGAGGAAATCATGGACTTTGCGAATCGCGCTGGTGATCTCTGGTCGTGCAAGGCAATAACCGACACGCCAACCGGTTACGGAGTATGTCTTAGACATTGAGTTCACGATTACCGTTCGCTCGCGCATACCGTCAATCTGGGCCATCGAGATGTGCTGGATTTGAGCCCCGGAGCGAGGATAGAGGATGTGTTCGTAGATCTCATCCATAAAGCAAAGAGCATCAAACTCCTGGCACAACGAGGCAATAAATTCCAACTCCTGCCGCGTGAACACTTTTCCCGTGGGATTGTTAGGATTGCAGATGATTATGGCTTTGGTCTTCGCATTGAATGCCGCTCGCAACTCGTCTTTATCGAAACTCCAGTCAGGCGCGCGCAGGGGAATGTAGCGCGGACGCGCATCTGAAAGAATCGCGTCGGGGGCATAATTTTCATAAAAGGGCTCAAACAATATTATTTCTTCGCCCGGATCAACCGTCGCCATCATTGCGGCAATCATTCCTTCAGTTGAACCGCAGGTGACGGTAATCTCCGTTTCGGGATCGATATCCAAACCGAGGTACCACCTGGTTTTTTGAGCAATAGCCTCGCGGAAATCCCGAGCGCCCCAGGTGATTGCATACTGGTTGATATCTTCTTCGATGGCCCGCACTGCCACGCGCTTAATGGCTTCGGGCGCAGGGAAATCGGGAAAGCCCTGCGACAAATTAACTGCCCCATACTTCATTGCCTCGCGTGTCATTTCACGGATGACCGACTCGGTAAAAAGGCTGGCTTTACGTGAAACATGTCGGTGGTGTGAACTAGCAGGTTTGGTCATAATTTCAAACGTAACGGACGGGCAAAACAGGCAAGTATGCTCTCACAGGGATAATACCGTGGCAAGCGGACGTCATACTGCCCTCTGGCTCAGCATCTGGGAACTGTTATTGGCAGCTCCCGTTTGTTCTCGTGAATGTGGAACTAAACCGCTGTTGGTATTCTTGCGAAGTGATAAACGCGCAGACCATGCCGTTAATGTTCTGAGGTTGGTCAGTTAGAATTCGCAGCCAGAACTCGTAGCCTTCCGGTTCCGGATCTCGGCGAAGATAGCCAAAGTACTGCATTAAGACGAAGGACCGATTGAACAGTGCCTGCTTGAACGCGGCATTGTCGCCCAGGTTTTTCAACATCAATCCGCGTCCGCCGTTATTTACATCGTTAACAAATTGCTGTGTTTCAGACGGAGTAAAGGTTACCCCTGCACCTTGTTGCACGGTTGTTAGAATTGCATTCACGAAATCAGCAGCCGCTAGCGTGAGTGGATACCGTGTGGTGAATTCGGTTCTCTGCACGAAGCTATTCGCAAACTCGAGTTTCCCCTGCACCAGGGTTTCCCCACCAACAACTTGGGCGCGATCCGGCAGAAACTGCCCGTATGGTGGCCGGTACAGTGGCTGTTCACCGAAGGCCGCAGCGTAAAGGCGGTACACATAAGCACCGGACTCCGAAAACTCAACGGAGAAGAAGAACGAAGCACTCACGGCAATTCTGCGATTAGCGATGCAAAGGGCATCTGTAGGCAGACACTGCTCGATTTGATCTGTCCAGAAGTGCTCGCCGCCCGGGTCGGGTAAGCGTTGAAGAAAGTCGGAGTAATGCTGTCTTACAAAGTAGCGCGAACCATCAATCGGGTTGGTCGTCCCTGTAGTGGCATCATTCTCCAGAATTGTTACAGTGGCAGTCGTGATGCCGCCTAGCTGTGAACCGCCACCCGTCGGATTGCTCAAACTGACACTGAACGTCTCGTTCCCTTCCTGATAGATGTCGTCAAACAATACTACGGTAAACGATCTCTCCAACTCGTTTGCGGCGAAAGACAACGTCCCGTTGGCCGACAAATAATCGCAACGCTGGTTTGCCAGCCCACTGATGAGATCACATTCCACAAAGTTCAGATTATCATTGGTGGTGAAATCAACGCTTATGGGCGGTGTCGGATTACCCAGGCGTCTGACGGTAATGGTGATACTCGAGCTGTTCTCCGCTGAACTATAGCCGGAGAGAGTAAACTGAAACCGCGGTGAGGTGTTGTCGTTATACAGCACTCGAAAAACCGAATTACTCCCGCGCGCCAGATAATACAGACTCCCGTCATTGGCGACTTGCAGGTCTACAGGAGCAGAAATACCGGTTGCGAAATTCGGGGCGGTCCCTGTGGAAGGTGGATTTAGAGGATCTAGATATTTAATCCAGCCTGCGCAGAAATCTGCAAAGAAGTACTTCCCGTGATACTCAGCGGGGAAATTGGTACTCGCCGGATTGTAAAATGCACCTCCTGTTATGGCACAGGTCGCAGAATCGTTTGCGTATTGATAGAGGGGGTTCGACTCGCCGCTGTCGCTGCACGTGCCTTCACAGTTTGGCCAGCCAAAATTGGCCCCCGCCGCGCCGATGTTGATCTCTTCCCAAGTGCTTTGCCCAACGTCATTGATGTGCATCCTTCCGGTGCCGCGCTGGAAAGCAAATGTAAATGGATTGCGCAAACCCATGGCCCAGATCGAGCGATTGTTGCCCGTAGCCGTCGAGAAGAAAGGATTGTCGCTGGGAATCAGGTTAGTTGGGTCGGGATTGATACGAAGAATCTTGCCGAGCATGTTGCCCAGTGTCTGCGCATTGGACGGCACCGCATTCTCGCCTGTCGCGATATAGAGTTTGCCGTCCGGTCCAAAATGGAGTGCGCCCCCGTTGTGGTTAGTGGCGCTCAGGTTGTTGAGTTCGAGCAGAATCGTTTCGCTTCCGCCGGCCGCGACATCGGGATTGGCGGCATCGGCCGTAAAGCGGCTAACGCGATTGTGGACTGGTGCGGGGACCGTATAGTAGACGTAGACCCAATGGTTCAATTCGAAGTTGGGATCGAAAGTGATACCAAGCAGCCCGCGTTCGCCCGATGAATCGACAACAACCGAAACGAAGGGCGTCGGTAATAGCACGCCGTTTTTAATGACCCTGAGCGCACCGCCTTGTTGACAGACAAAGATCCTGCCGTCGGGATGTAAAGCAATGGCAGTCGGGTTGGAGAGGCCGCCGATTTGCGTTTCAATAAAGCCAGCAGGCAGTGTTGCCCCTGAAGTCTCAATTCTGGCAGCGACTCCTCCTTGTTTGCGGTTTATTTCGTGAGAATCGACGGCGGCAACACTGCTGAACTGCTTTGCGTTAACGATCAATATCAAGATCGGCAGAAGTGTGGTTGCAATGAGGCCTGGCCAGCGTAGTTTCAATGGCCTAAAGCGCGACAAAACGAGAACCCTTTGCTTGCTGCAACTACATTGCAATTGTCTCCTCCAAGCGGGCAAAAACCGTGATTGGTTACCGGATTGCGTCGGATTGCCGATTAACACTTGCCGCGCGGCTCTGCCGCAACCCTTGCGGTACGCCTTTGGCTTCCCGGGAGCACTCATTAATAATCGAGGCTTCGCCTCCCCCGTGCCTGATGTCGCTCAACCATCTGAAAAGCTGACTACCATTCCAAGAAATTCGGCGGAGCCGCAAAGAGTACCGAGCGGGTTCGGTAAGCCAGAGGCTTACTGCAAGGGTTGCGGCAGAGCCGCACATTCACTTCTTAATTCGCAATCCGCAATTCGCAATCTGTTCCGCGTTTCCTCTCATCATGGAACAATCTCCTGACCTGCCGCTTCGCGCCGAAGCTGATCCAGGATCGAGCGGATAGCCGGCGCCAGACTACCGTTGGGCGCCAGCTTCAAGTAATTCTCATATGCCGAAATCGCTTCTTTGTAATTTTGCAAGCGCTCGTAGGCCGCGCCGAGTAACTGATATATTAGGGGTTCGCTATCGGAAAGTTGTTCAATTGCTTTACGGTATTCCGCGATTGCTTCTGCATATTGTGCTTTCTCTTCGTAGAGACGTGCCAGTCCTACATGAGCTTCTGGTTGAAAGCCACGAGCTTCGGCGATTGCTCTCCTAAAAGACCTCGTCGCTTCATCCATGTAACCAGCTTCATGGTGAATGCGACCTTCGACTGCCGAGGCTTCGGGAAAAACTCGTCGCACCCGGCGGGCCTCTTCTATTTCCGCTAATGCCTTCTCATATTCATTCAATTCGAGCCAAACCCGCGCTAGTCCCACTCTCGCGGCGGGAAAGGCCGGCCGAAGTTTCAGCGCACGTTGGTAAAGCTCAGCCGCTTTTGCTCGCGTCTCTTCATCTCTCGCCTGTTCTCGGGCTGTCTCGGCCTGCTGGAAGACCAGCTCGGCTTCGTCAGTAGTTCGCACCAGTTTGACAGTCGTTTGTTTGCGCCCCGGAAGCCACGGCACACTCACCTCTTTGAATCCATTGGCCCGCACGCGAAGCAGATGCCGGCCAGGGGAAAGCTTCGTGAATGCAAGTCGCCCTGCATCATCGGTGCTACCGCGACGTATCTCATCAATCCACACTGTGGCCCCGGGCTCGGTAATAACTGTGAAGACTGTTCCGGGCTGTCGATTTTGAGGACGGGTTTGTGAGGAGCCATTGAGCTGGGAGACGAAACATAGGCTTAGCCCGAGCAAAACCCCCAGGTTAATGCGACCGTAACATGACACACGTGAACCCTCCGTTCTTTCCTGCTGTCGGGGCCAGACCCGAACAAAATGGAAGCGTACGCCTCAAGCCGGCTGAAACCCTGCGCCCTTCGGCCACCTGTTTCCGCCCTGCTTCCCGGGCTACTCCTCTTCTTGACTGCCAATAACTCTTCGACGCCTTACGGTTGAATTGGCCGGTTCCACCACAGGCACCGCGGATGGTGACACTCCGGCAGTAATGGCACGCGTGCCGACTTCGGGGCGAAACCTGCCCTCCTGGTCGTAAAGGCGTTCATACTGTAGCCGGTTTCGCACTACACCTTGTACATACAGCCGCGTCTCTCTGAACGGAATGGCTTCCACCCATTCGTCAATGTCGGCAGGCAATGAGGCCCGCCACTGCACAGCGCGAATAGGTCCTGCGTTGTATGCCGCCGCTACATACTCAATGCGACCAAACCTATCTATCTGATCACGCAGGTAAGCCGTGCCAAGCTGAATGTTAAGACGTGGTTCATAAAGACTCTCAGCCGTAATCATCCGATCGACACCATACCGCTTCGCAGTCAGGCGAGCGGTGGGCACCAGCACCTGCATCAAACCGTAAGCATTCGCTGAGGAACGCGCGCGGGGATTGAAGATGGTCTCCTGCCTGATGAGGCCGGCCACTTGAAAAGGATCGAGACTTCGCCCGCGCGACTCTTCCACGATAATCGCCCAGTAGGAGAGTGGGTAAAAGACGTCCCATTCCTCATGTGTTAATTCCTCAGGCTCCATCTGTGAATAGTCAGGAAAGCTTCTCTTGAGCACGTTCAACGCTCGCACATTGTCTTCCTGCGAACGATAGACGCGGGCCGTGGCCAGATTGACTTTTGGACTGTTCGGATTCGCTTCCGAAGCTTTGGCCAACTCTTCGAGGGCCCACTCGTCCAGACCGGTATTCGTCAATTGATCGGCCTTCGTGAGACGAAGCGATTGCTGAGGTTCTGAGGTCTCTTCCGCGACCGTTACTGTCTGCAGGTTACTCACAGCCTGGCCCACCAGTGAGTCTGGTGGAAAGCTTCTTTCCACAACGTTACCTGCCCGGTGGAGGCTCTCAAGTCGTTGCTTGGCCAGATAGCCATACCAGTTTGCGTCGTAACGAACTAATAAAGCCTGATATAGCGCACGCGCTTCAGCCAACTTGCCCGCGCGTTCCCAGTCACGTGCTGCCCAGTAGCCGGCACGTCCGCGATTGTCAGTGTTCTTATTTGCGTAGAAGGCAAGATGCTCGGTCAACAGTTGTGACGACTCTGAATAGCTCTTTGCTTCGTGCGCCTGCCAGGCTAGATCAAACTGCGCCTGGGCCACTTCTATTGAGCCCTGATAAGAATTGACCGCTGCACGCAGGAAGTAGCCGGCATCCGTGTTGTTCTTTGCCTCCTCCGCAATCTGTCCGACACTCACGAGAGCCCGCGGAGTGAAAGCGCTGCTCGCATATGTCCGGCGCATCTCTTCGAGGATCGTCCGTGCCTGTTCCCACTGCCGGGAGCGGGCATACGCCTGGGCCAGGTAGAAGAGGGCCTCCGCCCTCACGTCACCCGCAGATACAGGAACACTCCTTAGTGCGGCTATTGCTTCTGGAGTTTTGCGGACGTTTAGAGCAGCAATTCCACTTCGCAACCGAGTCTCAGGAGAAATGGATGAAGGAAACTGGCCGAGAGCGTCGCTGTAGGCCTGATAAGCATCGACGTACTTTCGCGCCTCATAGAGCTTGTCGGCCTGCCCCAGCGCTTCTGCTGCACTCTTTGCAGAAGTAGCGGCACCGAGTCGTGACAACGCGACCGCAGCCTGACTGCTTTCATTCGACGCTGGCGTATAGAAATAGATGCGGCGGTAGGCTGCGAGCGCCCGGGTCGAATCCCCCATCTGCTCGTAAGCGCGGGCCGTGAGAAGTAGCGCGGGCGGTACATCTTTCGCCGCGAGCTCCTTCAAGAGCACTGGGACCCTTGATGCATTGCCGGTCTTCAACAAAATCTCTGCGTCGCGGAGATAGGCCTCTTGCAAACGCAGCGAAGAGGGATACTGTTGAGTCAGCTGTTCGTAGACCTCTTGGGCCTGCAACGGCTTTCCGGCCTGCTCCAAAGCTTTGGCACGCATCAGCAACGCGTAATCACCAATTGAAGTTTGATCGCTAATAACGGTCGCATCAAGCAGACTCGCCGCACCGGCGTAGTCTGTTGCCTTTAGCCGGATACGCGCGCGCACAATTCGGGCCAGGGCGGCGGCCTTCGAGCGACTAAAGTCCGACTCAATCCGCGCAACCACGTCTTCGGCCGGTAAGGAGCCGCCACGCGTCATGGCACGCAGTGTTTCCAGAGCTTTGATTTCCGCAGGAGTTTGCTGCCGAGTCAGACAGCTGGCGATCATAAACGGCGGCAGCGATGCGCCGATGAGCACGGCCAGCCCAAGGAGGATGAGAAGTAGTCGATGCTTGCCTAAATTACTAACCAAACTATCAACCCTGGAACGCTCGCACAAACTGTGGTGCGTGTCAGGCCGAAACAGTTGCTCCCGGATAAGTCTCTCCGAGTTTCTCCTCGCTACCTTCGGCCAGTCTAGTCACCAGCTCATGATGGAAGTAGTCATATTTCCGGGCGACCTCGGGCTTAACTCTCTTGTCATACATCTCCCGGGATCGATCGATGTATTCGCGGAGCCGATCATACAGATCACATTGCGAGCGGCCTTCGGCAACCTTCTGCTCGTTGTACATCTTGATCTCGGAGACAAGCAAACGAGCAAAGCGGCGAGCGTCGTTATGTAACCTCCGCTCCTCTTCGCTCGAAATCATCACTGGCAAGTCTTCATCGATCCCATATCTCCTGCGGGCCCCAAAGGAAGTCGCCGCCGTCTCCACTACAACGGATGTCGCGACGGGCAAAACCGGCGCCGGCATAGGCTCTGATCGAATTTCGGCTGGTGTTTCAACAACCGGCATCGGGGCCGCATCGGCGCCGGAGGCTGGTGTCTGGTCATACTCTGTATCCGGTACGTAAGAGGAAGGCTCCTCCACGGGCGGCGCTTCTTCAGCCGGTGCAGCTTCCGCAGCGCGTTTCGCGGGTGCGGTTCTGGCCGCCAACACTTCCACTGCCATGCTGGAGACCTTGACCAGAGTCTCGAGGGCTTCCAGATTAATTGCATCCGTATCGAGACCAGCTGAATCGGCATACAAGACCGCCACCGGGCGACTTCTCACTACAAGCGGAATCGCCACGATACGTTCAGGGGATTCCTCTCCCATGCGATTGAGAAACAGATGGTCTTCGGAATGCGTGTGTGGACCACCGCTCCATGTGGTGCGCGATCTGCACGCCTCACCAATTACGGTGTCCGCATCAATCGGAAAAGAGATTTGCTGGATAGCTGTGTCGCCAACGGCGCCCTCGAAGCCTCGCGCTCGCCAGCCGGTAGACCGTCCACTCTTGATAACAAAGAAAGCAACTCGAGGTGCAAAGGAGGACGCTCGGTTCACCAGAGCATTTAATATATCTGCTTGCGAGTTCTGTTCATCTATCTCGGTGATGGCTGCCTTGATGATAGCGATATCGCTGGCCGCCTTGGTGCGCGCAGACTCTTCCGCGGCCAGATTAATGCCTGCCTCTTGCGCCGCTCTCAAATGCTCCATGATGGCGGTTGCTATCGACCCATCTAGTTGTACTTCGCTTTGCCGGTCGAGCAACTGATTGAGTGCTTCATTCAGCCGGCTTTGCAGCTCCGTAATCTCCTGCTTAACCCCGCTGAGCCGACCTTCGATATAGCTCTCTATCTCGTGGCGCAAGCTGTCTTCAAGTTGTCCGTTAACCACAGTTTCGTTCCTCCATCATGCGTCGTTAGGGTGAACCCAAGATTCCCTGGCAAGGATTGTTGCTTGAGACAGGTCTACTACTCGAGAGACTCATGGGGGCAAAGTCTCTCCTTGATTATGGACGTGCAGGATTAAGTGAGTCAAGAATTGCTTTTGGAAACTGTCGGTTTGACAGGTCCTGAGCCAGAAGGTTATAAGTGCCGACACCACCCTCACCTTCGACTGCCATGCCAGCTTGCATCCTAATTGCTGACGATTACGAGGATAATCGGGAACTACTGCGTCTATTGTTGGCTAGCGCCGGTTACCAGGTTGAAGAGGCGAGAAATGGCAGGGAGTGCCTGACGATGGCCAGGGAGAAGCCGCCAGACCTGATTCTGATGGATCTTTCGATGCCTGTGCTCGACGGTTGGGGCGTTTTCCAGGAACTCAAGGCCGAGCCCCGTACAGCGGGAATTCCCTGCGTCGCGGTCACGGCCTTTGCCGACTTTGATCGTGAGTTGGCGCTGAAGACGGGTTTCAGCGCCTACGTCTCGAAGCCCTACCGCACCGGAGAATTACTGAAAGTCCTTGAGCAGCTCCTTCACGAGTCACAAGCCAACCGCACAGTTTGAACTAGCCTTCCATTCTTATTTATATGAGATTACCACCTGATTAATCGATTGGGGCAGTGGATGGATCTCGCTGCGCTCGAATCCCACGTTTCTTAACATCTTCTGCAACTCTGAAAAGGTGTAGGCATCACCTGCCGGTGTGCTCGCGAGCATTATGATACTGAACGTTGCGGCGTCAGGTGGTGAAATGCGATCCTCATTTGGCACAAACTCAACGGTCACTGCACGACCATGCTCCCCCAGGGCCGAATGGACCTTTCGAAGCAAAGTCTCACAGCCGTCAGTGTCGAAATGATGCAGAAAATTTGTCAACAAGACCAAATCATATCCTGTACCATTATCGACATCGAAAGCGCTTCCTTCTCTGGTGCTGTAGCGATCAGCAACGCCCGCCTTCTGGGCATTCTCTTTTGCTACCTCAAGCACGTTTGGCCAATCTACCGCCACAACCTCCGCTTGCGGATTGTTTTTGGCAAAAGCGATTCCAAATAAGCCATGCCCGGCTGCTATATCCAGCACCTTCAGTTTTGAATCTGCTTTTTGATCCACGAGTTTGGCCAAGGACTGCGAGGCCATCGCCATCATTGGCGCCATCGCTCGCGCGAACTTAACCCAGATCGGGTTCTCCGGCGCGACAGCTCCCTCGTCGGGAATTATCGTTCCACCCTTACGAACGACCTCAGCGAAGTTGTCGAATCCCTGTCTTAGTTGCGGCGACAGTAGAAACTCTATAGTGCCGCCTATATAAGCCGGAGACCGACGGTCGAGGAAGAGGGCTGAATCCGGCGTCAGCCCATAGCGTTGCCCTTCCTTTGTGAGGAAGCCCAAAATGGTTAGAAAGTCGCAGAGAATGCGCATACCGCGCTCCGACGTTCCCAAATGGCGGGCAATCTCTGCGGCAGTTTCCTTTCCTTCCCCAACTGCCGTGAAAACGTTTAACTCTATCGCAGCCTTTAGGGCCTCGGTCCTCTGGTAGGAATTAATTGTTTGAAGGAATAGTTGCGGAGTGGGTTGTTGAACTGCGGCACTCGACATATAGATTCTCCTTTGTGAGCCTGGTCTGGAATAATTGCTAGGGGGTTGTGGTGCGGTAAAAGTCTATTCCTGAATAGTTCACATGAAAAGCGTGGCCATCCACAATTGTGTCGAAAGCAATCCGCTCAATATCCTCTCCTTCAGGTTGAAATAGGCCGGAATTGATCTCTGTAAGCGGCTGGTCACCTTCGAGTAGCAACTGGCCTTTGCGAATCACTACCCGGGTGCTGCCATACCAGGGACTATCCGAACGATAATGACCAGCATAGGCGTTCCATGCTTTTGGATAGGTGAATGTTTTAGGTCCGGTATAGCGCTCATTGGGCCACCAGTTAAAACCATGAAAAGCTTCAACCACCAGATCTTTCTCACGGCCAAAGCCAAGCATGAACAACTCAAAATCGGGATGCTTGACTATGAACCGATCTTTGCCTGCCTGTTCCAGGACAATCCGGTTGCCATTGTGTTGAAGCAACAAGCGCTCCCCGTCGGCGACCAGCACCAACTTCTTTCCCTCAGGTGAAGTGAAAGTGCCGGTATAGTCAGCCGCATTGGGTATCAGGTCCGGCGCAGGCAGTGGCTTCGGGGGAGGAAGTAATTCGCTCTTGCGTTGGACAGCGCTTAAGAGATCAAGTGCATAACGTGTTACAGCCACTGGCCGATAACCTCCCCACAATCTCGCATTCACTGAGGCGAAAACTGCCAATCCTGCCGTCACGTCTGCAAACAACGCCGAACTGAAGGCTATCATGCCGCCAGTGTGTCGCAAGAGGGTATGCCCATCAATATCACTGCTCCATAAGCCATATGCATAACTTGCTTCTTCACCGCGGAAGGGAGCCTTGATCACCGGCGCAGTAAATAGTGCGAAACTCTTTTCTGACATTATTCGGCCCTGTCGCGTGGCGCCACGATTCAAGAGCATGTGCAGGTAATTCACCATATCAGACGCTGGCGAAGCTATGCTACCGGCAGATTCAGGGACTTCGATCCACGGGGCTTCCGCTAGCTTTCCCCGTCGGGGAAACGGCCGGTCGTCGTAAAAAGGAGCATAGCCGACTGCCAATCGCTCGCGAGTAGCGTTGGTGATGATTGCGTTCGTGGCCTTCATTCCCAGCATATCGAGCACACGCCTTTGCAGAATTTCACCCAGTGGCCGCTCGTCGAGAGACTCGAGTAAGAAACCTAGTAGAACATAGCCAATGTTTGAATAAAGGAATCGCGTGCCCGGTTCGAAACCCACCCTCAGCGGCGTCACAGCTACACGGATTAGCAACGGAACACTGGAGAGACCCGAAGTGTGGCTAAGCAGATGATGGGCAGTAAAAGGTGGAAAGCTCGTCTCGACTTTAAGCCATGGCAGATAATCGATTACGGGCTTTTGCAGGTCGAGCTTTCCTTCTTCCGCCAAGTCTACGGCGGCAATGGCCACAAAAGACTTCGAAATTGAGCCGATCTCAAACAGCGTTTGCGGGCCCACCTTTGCGCCCACCTTCAGATCGGCAAAACCATAATGCGCAGTTCTCAATGGTCCATTTCGATCCGCAATCGCCAAGGTCATCCCCGGAGCGCCTGTTTCAACAAGGTGACGCGCAACGAATTCGTCCAGCCGATCAAATGCGGCACGCAACCGGGGAGACTGAGGCGCAACCGTCTGAGATGTGCTGCTTAGAGCCCATGCATCAAAATCCAAATCTTTCAATACAATGGCGCCGAGGGCCGCCTTTGCGCTGCCTCTAAGCAATTTTCTCCGGCTAACGACACGGGGCATTCAGGTTTCCTTCCGAAATAGCGAGTAATGCTTTTAGCGGGTAATAGTAGAAGAACAAGCGATACTTCAGCACACTGGTGGCGCGGAGGCGGTGCTCGTGTGGGCGCCGCCTCCGTTCCGACTAAGAGTGTTTTGACAAAACAGTGGAGGAGTTAACGACTTTTTGGTTCCAGAACTACTTCGCGAGCAAGCCTATCACCGATGACCTCACGAATTTCCAATCGGTCTTTGTAGCCTTGTCTCTGCTTCTGATCATCGCCGACCATTTTTTGCGCAAGTTCGTCCCCCTTGTCCTCGTTGGCTTCCATGGTCGCCAGGTTCTTGAACTCGGTCATGAGCATTAGATTCCATTCGCCCGGAGTGTGACCTTCGACCGACAAGACCTTATAAGAGAGAATCAATCCTTCCTTCTTGGCGGCCTCCTGGTTTGCCTTCCATGGTCCTGCCAGATAATCCAAATAAGCCGTCTCCATTCCCGGCTTCATTCTGATAAATGCGATGCTCCAGACCGAACCGTTGTGATAGGGACGTTTCACCTGCGAATAAACTGAGATTCCGGCGATCAAGATGAGTGTCGACAGTGATATTGTCACGATGCGTCTCGTTCTCATATTTTTAAGTTTCCTCCCCGTACGTGAGTTGGGGGCTCCGACAGCGAGGTACGGGAATCCCGCCGGGGGTGGCCATACTCAATGGAAAATTTTTAGGTGCTTAAGACTAGCTGATGGCGGTGAAATCTATTGGAAGTGCCATCGTCTGTCAACCGGCGCATCAGAGTGGCGCATCACGCAGGCAGTCCTTTTCTAGAGATTGTCTCCATTAACGAGGAGAAGCGGTCCAGTTCTCCCAAGGTGGTGTAGACGTTTGGGGTAATGCGTAAACCCTGAAACTCTTCATGAATGATAGGCGTGGTGAAGATCCGGTGCCTGTCAAAAAGATAACTAGCGATAGCTGCTGGATCTATTCCTTCAATCTGCACATTAGCTATAGCGCATGACTGGTCAGGGTCGAACGAAGTGTGGAACCGGATTCGAGGAAGATCCTTCAGGCGATTCATCCAATAACGTGATAAGTACCTGAGCCGTGCTTCCTTACGTTTGCTGCCAAGGCTCTGGTGAAAAAGGATGGCCTCGCCGATCGCCAGCTTCGGCGCGGCCGAATGAGTGCCAATCTCCTCAAATTTCCGGATATCGTTCGCCTGTTTCGATTCGGCAGCCATCAACGGCCAGAGTCGCGGGATCTTTTCCCGCTTGACGTAAAGCATACCCGTGCCTTTGGGGGCATAAAGCCATTTATGCAAGCTCGTTCCGAAGTAATCGCAACTGAGGTCCTTTTGCCGGAAGGCGAATTGGGCAAATGAATGAGCACCATCCACTATGGTTTCGATTCCTTTTGCCCGGGCCAACTCACAAACAGCTTTCACCGGCATAATCTGACCAGTGATGTTGATTTGATGGGATATCAGGACGAGCCGGGTCCGGGGGGTAATGTGCTGTTCAAAAGCTGCCACTATCTCGCTAGCATCTTTGGGTGGCGTTGGAATCTTTATTAGCTTGAGCGCCAACCCTTCTCGCTTTTCGCGTTGGCGGAGAGTCGTCAACATCCGTGGATAGTCCTGGGTTGTACTAAGAATCTCGTCGCCGGATTTCAGATCCATGCCCATCAGCAGCGTTTCCAAAGACTCGGATGCATTGCGAGTGATAGCGATCTCTTCCCGATCGCAACCGAAAAGTTCGGCAAGTCCGGTTCTGATAGTTTCCGATTGTGGCTCCAGTATCTGCCACATGGTGTAAGCCGTCGCGTCCTCCTGTTGCCAGATATAGCGGACCAGCGCCTCTGTGACGATGCGCGGGCTTGGCGAGACCCCGCCGTTGTTCAAGTTGATAATGCCGCGGGTCACGGTAAAGGCATTTTGAATGATGGCCCAATAGTCTTCATCCATCGCCACTTGCTCTGGGGGGAGGTGGGCCATTGCTTTTGTGGCGGCGTCAACATGCTTCAGAAGTAAAGCAACCGGCGGGAAAGACATTGCCGCCAGACCCAGGCCTTTACTGGCTTTGGAGAGGAAATCGCGGCGGGTTGGCTCAGTTGGCATCGAAAGTTATTCACCTCGATAAACCTGACATTTCGACGATCACTGACATACGGATGAAGGTCAGCCTAAGTCAGCACCTTGAAAAGCGCTTTCAGTTTCTTATTATCTTTAGACTCAATTGAATTTCTCCCTGCTCAACATTCTCGATAGAGTGGCCATTGCTATCCGTAAAGATTATATGTAGTTGCCTTTCCCCTTGTAATTTGGCTATCGTCGCAGGCGCAGAATTTGGCGTGTTAGGGATAAAGAGTAAGGACGAGAATCGATCCAAGCATCACACTAAGAGTCGTTGGGAATTTCATCTGTTCAGTCGGGCATTTTCCCAATCGTCAAGGTTTCCCCGCCTCGTGAACAACCTCTCCGCCAATCACCGTCATCTCGCACCTGGTTTGCAGAATCTCCATCTCGGGAATCTTCATGATATCAGCCGAAAGGACTGTGAAATCAGCGAGCTTGCCGACCTCAATCGACCCGCGCAACTTTTCCTGAAAGCCAGCATAAGCGGGCCATATTGTAAACATGCGTAATGCCTGTTCCCGCGTGACTGCTTCTTCGGGGTGCCAGCCTGCGCCTGAGAATCCTTTCTGATCTTTACGAGCAACCGCAGCATAAAACTCAATCATCGGTTCACCACGCTCGACGGGCGCGTCAGAGCCGCCGGGCACCACGACGCCGGTTTTGATAAAGCTCTGCCATGCATAAGCGCCCTTGAGTCGATCCATTCCCAGCCGGCTGGGAGCGAAGTGCAGATCTCCAATTGCATGTGATGGCTGCATCGAGGGAATCACCCCTAGTTTTGCGAATCGCGCGATGTCAGTTGGATTAACAATCTGAGAGTGCTCAATGCGCCATCTGGGTTCATCGATCTTCCTCGTAGCAGGAGGCACAGCTTTCATAGCGCTTTCATAGGCATCGAGTACAAAGCGATTGGCGAGATCACCGATCGCGTGAGTCTCTACCTGAATGCCATTCTTCAAGGCCATTTCCAACATCGGTTTCAATTCTGCTTCCTTGACTCTTAAAAAGCCCGAGGTATCCGGCGCGTCGACGTAGGGCGCGAGCAGTGCGGCTCCGCGCGAACCCAGCGCTCCGTCTGATACAACCTTGATAGCGCGCACTGTAAAACGATCTCCATAAGCACCCACAATTGCTCCGCCATAAAGAAGCTTTTCCGCCTCAGGTCCCGGCCCGTGTACGGCCTTGTAAACACGCAGCCTGATTTTTCCTTCGTCGTAAAGCTTCTGGTATAGAGCGACGTCCGCGTAGGTACCTCCAGCGTCCTGAATCTCCGTCCAGCCCAGCTTGATGCTTCGTTTCACACCCAGAATAATGGCACGCTCGACTTCTTCCGGCGACGTTGCAGGCACGTGTCGACGCACCAGTCCCTGTGCGGCATCCAGCAACATGCCGTTAGGTTCACCTTCCCTGGTTTTGGAGATTTCTCCCCCGAAAGGGTTGGAGGTGTCTCTATCGATGGCTGCAATCTTCAGAGCGGCGCTGTTGGCGGCCAGAGCATGGCCATCCGCGCGGGTGAGGATCACTGGATTGTTTGGAGCTACTTTGTCGAGGTCCCAACGCGTCGGGAAAACCGGTGGCTTCCAGAAAGTTTCGATCCAACCTCGCCCCGTTATCCACTCCCCGGTCTTGGCCTGATTCACCCGCATCTTCACTTTTGCCAGGAAATCGTCGAGGCTTTGAACTCCTTCGAGATTCAAGGTCATTTCGCGAAAACCCACTCCCGGAAGGTGACAATGTGAATCAGTGAGACCGGGAAGCATTGTTTTACCCGAAAGATCAACTACGCGAGTAGTGCGTCTCACAAAGTTCTGGACACCTGAGTTTGTGCCCACGTAGATAATGCGATCGCCTTTAACAGCGACCGCTTGAACTGTCGGATTTGTGTCGTCGACGGTGTAGATTTTTCCGTTTTTGAAAACAATGTCTGCAACTTCTCTCGATTGCTGAGCAGACGAGAAGGTGAGGATTGCCAATAACGCTAGCACTATCGCGATCGGGATCTTCATGGTTTTCAAAACGAAACGGCGCAGGCGATCGAACGAGAGCGAGAGTCTTATATCATCAATATCGTCTGAGTTATAGCGGCTGAGCGTCGAAGGATCCGTGTTATCCAGCGACATTTGACTTATAATCTCGCCCCATACAGCAGGAGAGATTAGTCCAAAGAGGAGCTGCCTTTATGAAAACCCAAACGCTAAACGTGTCGACATCGCGCGGAGCCACAACTGCTCATGTCGCAACTCCCGATGCAGGAGCTGTGGCTGCGATTCTGCTGATTCAGGAGTGGTGGGGCATCAATGATCACATTCGCGATATAGCCACCCGTTATGCCAGCGAAGGCTTTACCTGCATTGCTCCCGACCTATACCGTGGCAAGCTCGCCAGGGATGCGGGCGAGGCGTCGCGTTTGATGCAAGGCCTGGCAATCGAAGACGGAGTGGAAACAATTCGTCAAACGATCGCAGAGACGAGGCGCGCTTTTAATGTTCAAAAACTGGGCATCACCGGGTATTGCATGGGTGGCACCTTTGCGCTGAGGGCCGCGTGCGAAATTCCTGAATTTGCCGCGGCAGCACCGTTTTATGGTGACATCCCAGAAGAAAATGTTCTTGCACAGCTAAAGGTACCGACACTCTTCATTGCCGGAAATCGCGACAACTGGATCACACCACAAAAGGTGAACGGTCTACAGGAAGCAGCGCGTAAGTATAGTCTGCCGGTAGAGGTCGTTTCCTATGATGCCGAGCATGCCTTCTTCAATGACACGCGGCCGGAAGTATACAATGCCAAGGCTGCTGCCGATGCGTGGACTCGCGTGCTAGCCCACTTCCGCAAGTACTTAGAGGAAGCTGCCAGACAAACCGTCGCCTGATTTAAGTCTGGATTGGTCTCGCCGAACTGAGGAATTCATCCAACTCATGCTTAGAGGGCAAGGCGGTGCGGGCGCCCAAGCTGCGACACTTCAGGGCCGCAACCCCATTTGCGAACCTCAGACTCGTTTCCAGGTCAGCGCCGGTTAAAACGCCGTAGAGAAATCCTCCACGGAACGCATCACCGGCGCCTGTAGTGTCGCGGCACGTCCCTGGCACTTCGAACGCAGGCGATTCAACAAACTCGTCCTGGCAATAGACCATTGCACCGCGCGTTCCCATCGTCATTCCTACCACTTGGCAGCCATAGCGTCTTTTGAGCTCAATCAGCGAAGCGCGTTCATCGCTGATGCCTGTCAAACGCTGAGGAAAATCTTTTGAAGCCATCAGAATATTCAGCAAGGGCAGCAAGTCAGGAAGCCCAGGATAGATATTGTCGATATCTGCGGAAACAAGCGAACCAGTGGCACGGGCCGCTTCGGCCATGCGCACGCACGCGGGCGGATCATGTGCGTCAAGGTGCAATACTCGTCCCTGTGCCGACAAACTTGTCGGAGCGTCGACTGCCGTATAAGCAAGCCTTTCGTCGCGGTCCCAGATAATCGTTCGTTCACCCGAACGCGCATCAATGATAATAAAGGCGATCTGATTCCGTCCCCCTGAAACGACTTCAGCAAATTCCAGGTTGACGCCCTCCTGCTGTAGAGTCTGAAAACCAAATTGTCCCTCCTGATCAGAACCAAAACGCCCCGCATAGGCAGTACGCAAACCCAGACGTCTGAGTGCCACCATGGTTGTGGCTGTCTGTCCGCCCGCAGTCTGCTGGTGTTCCCTTAGTCGGGTCTTGCTATCGAAGGGCGGGTATTCGCCGACAACAATTAGATGGTCCACGGCATTGAGCCCAAAACCGACTGCGTCAAACGCTCTGTTAGTGGGAACCATCAGGGGAATTTGCATTAGCCTTATTTAGGTGCCTTCGTGATTTCAGCCAATCCGTACGTTAAAATGAGGGAGTCGACATAAGGACCGCATTGCAAGATAGTGAGCTTAGAAGAAAAACTCAAAGAAATTCCGTCATCGCCAGGCGTTTATCTGCACAAAAACGCCGCGGGCAAGGTGATCTACATCGGCAAGGCCAAGAATTTGCGCCATCGTGTGCGCTCCTATTTCCAGTCCCGGCCTTTCGATCGCAAGACCGACGCTCTGGTGCGGCAGATTGCTGATTTTGAGTTCATCATCACCGATAACGAAGTTGAAGCTCTGATTCTCGAGGCAACGCTTACTAAGAAACACAAGCCTCGTTACAACGTCAATCTGAAAGACGACAAGTCGTATCCCCATCTTAAGCTCACTATCAATGAACCGTTTCCCAAGGTAGTCATCACCCGCCGCATCCAGCGCGATGGAGCACTCTATTTTGGTCCTTTTTTACCGGCTAGCCTGGCCCGGAAAACAATCGATCTGATCAATCGTACGTTTCAACTGCGCACCTGCGATATAGAGATCGATGGCAAAGCGCCGCGGCCATGTCTCGAGTATCACATCAAGCGTTGCCTCGGCCCGTGCGTAAAGGGCTTGTGTACGCCGGAACAGTATCAGGAGTCAGTTCGCGACGTGCGACTGTTGCTGGAGGGTCGAAACAAGGAGCTCGCCGACACGCTGGCAGAACGCATGGCCCAGGCTTCAGAAGATATGCGTTATGAAATGGCCGCGAAATACCGCGATCTGCGAAAAACAGTTATCCGGCTTTCCGAACAGCAAAAAATGGCAACCTCGCCCGAACGTGACGTAGATATCTTCGCCTACTATCGAGAAGGTTCGCGCCTGGCGCTCCAGCTCTTCACGATGAGGGCGGGCCATATTGTGGGCCGGCGCGAGTTCTTTTGGGAAGACCTAACGGAAGATGAATTCGACCCGGCCGAGTTCCTTAGCGAAGTGCTGGCGCAATATTACGCGTCCGATTATGTGCCCAAGGAGATCCACGTGCCGGTCGACTTTGCAGATCGAGAACTATTGGAGCGGGCCCTCTCAGTACGAAGAGGCCGGCGTGTAAAAATCCTCTATCCGCAGCGCGGCGAAAAGCGTGACCTGATTGATCTGGGAGAGAAGAATGCAAAGCTCGCCTTTGAGCAGCGCTTTCGTGTGCTTAAGCCAGACATGAAACGTGTGCTCGAGGAACTGCAGGAGACACTCGAACTGCCGCGCTTTCCCGCACGTATAGAGTCGTTTGACATCTCGCACATTCAAGGAGCCGAGAATGTCGCAGGCATGGTTGTTTGCGACAACGGCAAGATGAACCGGTCTGAGTATCGTAAGTTTCGCATTCGAGGAGTCGAAGGCGCAAACGATACTGCATCGATGCGAGAAACAGTCTTCCGCCGGTATCGCCGCTTGCTGGATGAAGGAAAGCCGTTACCGGATTTGATTATGATCGATGGCGGCAAAGGACAACTCAATGCCGCCGCTGACGCAATGAGTGAACTGGGCCTGGAAGCCGTTCCCATGGTGGGGATAGTGAAACCGCCCCAACGCCACAACGAGGTGGCGTACTTGTTAGTGAAAGGCCGGGAGCATGAACCAATTTACCTCGACTCACACTCACTAATTTTGCGGCTGCTACAGATGATTCGCGACGAAACTCATCGGTTTGCCGTTACCTACCATCGCAAACGGAGAGAGCTGCGCGATTTCACATCTGAATTGACTGCTATTCCCGGAGTAGGGCAAAAACGCAAAGGTCGTTTGCTGCGTCACTTTGGGTCAATTCAGCGGATTGCTCGCGCAACTGTGCCGGAGTTGGCGCCCTTCGTCGGTCGCAAGGCGGCGGAGGAAATCTCAGCCCACTTTACCCGGCAACGGGCGCTGGCGGAAGTTAAGATAACAACCAAGGAGGGTGAATCAGTCTCGAGCGTGTAAGACAGATCCCTTAATCAACCGCGCCTGCCATCGAATTCGTAGGTAATGTGCATCTTGAGAGAGCCGTCCAGGATCTCGGCTCGAACATCTTTGACCTGGGCTTTCACGGTTCCATTGCTTGCCTTCACCGGGATCATCAGTTGCAATTGCGGCGCACGAATTAACTCGAGCGGATTTACACGCTGGTCGATCGCGTTGCGCACAAACAGGGTGACAAAATTATTGGCGATTGGATTTACTCCCTCGAGGTTTACGCCTTCCACGTTCACCTGTCCGTAGACTATCTGCTTTTCCTGATCAAAGCGAAGATCAATAGTGGTGTCGGCCCAACCCTTAAACTGCATGCAGTTGCCCAGTAGATTGTAACTACCGCTAAACGCCATTGGCGCGGTAATTTTACTGTTGGCGAATTGCACGTGAGTCTTCACATTGCTGCCTTCCTGGGCCAGCGTTACCGAGTTTTTGCACCCCTGCTGAAAAGCTGCACGTGTAAAACTAACCTCCTCAGTTCCTGGCGTGCTAGTGCTCAGTTGAAAAGCGGGCGGGTCGAGGTCTCGAAATACGGTTCCCAATATTTCGTTGAGGAAACTGTTACTGAGCCCAACCGTAACAGTTCCTGGAGGATCGCCCGATGGCTCCGGGGCCAGCACGCGCGTGCCAGGCGCCGAACGCAAGCGGACCGAGCCCAGAAAAAAAACCGTCGCTGCCGCACCGATCAGAACTCCTATAAGCAACGTAATCAGGTATCTCATTCGTCTCCTTTACCCACTCATTGCGATGGTGAAGTGGCCGCCGGAGAGACGGCTGGGGAAGCTCCGGCCTGGCTGACCATCCCGCCGAATAACGCTCGAACCAGGGCCGTTGCTGTATTTGCCAGGGCATTGATTTGTTGCCGGACTTGCTCAGGAGGCACTTTACTGTACCCCGTAGGCACTTCAAAAATCGAGCTGTCTACATTCGTAGTGATGTTGCGCATCTCCGCGACAATCCTGGCCCCTTTCATCCCCTGTACTTCTCCGCTGGCCTCGGTAAACAGTTCTGATCTCAGCGGTAGTCCGGTCTCCCGGTCAACATATACGAAAGCCTGAGTGCTGACGGTTCCAGCCTGAGTATTAGTGTTAGACGTTGTCGCATAACGGTACTTTTCGGCCGTGCGTCCGTTCAGCGACTCTTCGCCCACTCGCTCAATTCCCTTGAGCTTCTCGAGTCGCGCCACTAGTTGCCCGGGTGTCATCAGCTTTTGCAGTTGCAAGCCTGTAGCTTCAGGGGTCAGTTCCGCATACTGTTTGCGAGCGGGCGCAACCACGATGTGGAGGTTGCCCTTTTCTAAATAGATAAGATCCGAACCATCCGGCAGTTTGAATGAAACGCGTCGATCCACCCCGTTGCGCGCCACGTCGGCGGTAAGCGTTGGAATACCTATGGTCTTCTGGCCGCCTTCGGTTTCAGCCGAGAACATTAACGTGGCGCGATACCGATCAGGTTCGCGGGCGGCAATAGTCGAGATTGGCTCAGCAATAACATTCGCATTAGCTATAGGACTAGTATTGGCATTCGTCAGGGTTAGATTGGCATTCGCATTCGTATCCCCTCTCTGACACCCTACATTCAAGAATAGGGTTGTCAAACAAACGACCATCATAAGTTTCAACACTCTGTTCATATAAAAATCTCCGGAAATCGAGCGCACGGCGGCGCCGGGTAAGTTTCAAACCAGGGGCGAAGGAGGAAGTACTAGAATATCACGCGCGGTGACAACTGTGAAAACACCTGGGAGGGCAGG
>DATEUF010000102.1:0-7600 GCA_035283325.1 Pyrinomonadaceae bacterium
TGATATCGCTCCAGAGCTGGTGACTAAGTCAGTATGAGCGCGAAGTGGTAATTTTACGCGGAGTCCAATTGTCGCCGACGGGTCGACTGGCGTGCGCACGATAGCAATTGAAAGCCGTTCATTGCTGTTTTCAATTACTACCGGCGAACGAGTGAATGCGCCGCCTCCCTCGATAGTAGCTGTCACACTAAGGTGCTTCTCCGGCCAGACCTCAACGTTGACGCCGCCAAACTGATTCTCAACACGGACCCTTCCGCTGGCGGGCAAGACGACAACCACGCCTTCATCTAACGATTGACCAACGGCCGGTACCGAAGGGGAAAGGCAGAACACGAAGGACAGAAAGAAGCTGATTTCACACACGTTTCTTCTAAACGACATAAAAACTACCAAAACAGAACCGGGAGAGACCGTAGGGACGCGCGGGGAGAATGATTCGAGAAAGGCACCGCCGGCAAAGCTCAGCGCTCGATCATATCCAGCATTGAACCCTCTTCTCGTATGTCCGATGTCTTAGAAGGCGGCGCCTGCTCTGACAAGTCACCCAGCCGCAAAAGAAGATTGCTCGCGTTGGTAGCATAGGGGAGAGCGGATTCTTTCGTTAGAATCCCACTGCGAATAAACTGTTCGATGACGCTATCAAAAGTTTGCATTCCTTCCTGGTCACCCTGCTCCATGGCGTCGATCAGCGACTTCCCTTCCGATTCACCTTTTTCAATATACTCTCTGGTACGCATCGTCGATTTCAAGATCTCGATGGCTGCAATGCGGCCTTTCACGGCTGCGCGGGGAATCAAACGCTGAGAAACGATGTAGCGAAACGACTGGGCAATGCGAGTGCGAATCACGCGCTCTTCATTCTTGGGAAATACACCGATGATTCGATCCACAGTTTTGGAAGCATCAATGGTATGTAGTGTAGAAAAAACCAGGTGACCTGTTTCTGCAGCTTCCAGTGCAACTTCGATTGTTTCCCGATCACGCATCTCGCCAACCAGAATCACTTTCGGCGCCTGGCGCAGGGCAGCGCGTAGCGCGGTGGCAAAACTCGGCGTGTCGGAGTGAAGCTCGCGCTGGTGGATTGTTGAGTTTTTGTGCGGATGCAAAAACTCTATTGGGTCTTCGATGGTTACGATGTGGTAGTACTTGCTTTCGTTGATTAGATCGATAATTGCCGCAAGGGTGGTGCTTTTACCACTACCGGTCGGTCCCGTCACGAGCACTATGCCATTCTTCAACTCAGCGATTTCCTGCAACTGTTCAGGCAGGTCAAAGTCGCTGAATTTTGGGGGCCGTACGGGAATCACGCGCATAACAATCGCGTGCGTGCCACGCTGCTTGAAAATATTCACACGAAAGCGCGCCTCACCCGAGGCGCTGAATGAAAGATCGGCTGAACCGGTTTTCTCCAAACTTTCCACGGCATTTTGGTGATTACCAAGGATGATCTTGGCAATTCCGGCAGTGTGGGTAGGGGTCAGCTTCTCGAGGCCAGGAATCTTGACCGGCTGGAGTTTGCCTGCAAGTTCTATCTGTGGCGGTCGCCCTGGTGAAAAGATGAGATCACTAACCTTGTCTGACGCTCTGAGCATGTGCTTAAGCACAGCTATGAAATTAAGTGGTCCCTGGCCGGCAGGTTGCGCTTCTGGACTTAATGGTTCTTGGCTCATTTCAGTTCGGACTTTCGCAAGCTATTGGAAGTTGATTTAAGGGTTTTGACGCAGCTCGAAAAGCTTTTGTACGGTCGAACAAACTAATCTGCTGGAGCGTACATCAAAGTGTTTGTTGTAGGTGGCTGGTTCTTGAAGTACACAGTTGCAAATCCTGGCAAAGGGAGGCGCCGGAAAAGAAACATGGCAACATATCGAGATCCTAGCAGGTGTTTTGCTCCCCTCGAAGTGATCGAGCGTCTTCTCGAAATCCGTGCAGAAGCGGGTCACTCGCCGGCGCTATATCTCCTTTCACCCGATGATTTAGCAGACTATCTGGACGCCTTTGGTTTCGATGTGTACGCCTTTTCAGAAGAAGCGGAGTTTCACTTTGGCGATTACCGGGCACCTCTCGCGCCTGGCGGCGATCACGCTCATAGTTCCCCCACTGCCCACTAGTAATCCTGGATTCCCTGACGCTTACTCGGCCGATGCTTTTATGACGAAGTAGGTGACGTCGTCAGTCGCCCCTTTCCCGTCAGTCCAGGCAAAAACCTCCTTCTGGACTGTTTGAATCAATTCTCTGGCCGACAGATGTGACGCCTTCCGAACCGCCTGCTCCAAACGCTCCTTTCCAAACTCCTCGCCCTCAGGGTTGAGGGCTTCTGTCAAGCCATCCGTATAGAGTACCAGCAGGTCTCCGGGCGCCAGCGTCAAATAGTATTCGTAGTATCGCGTATCCCTGAACATACCGAGCGGTAAACCACCCCGCTCGAGAAAACTCGCCTGTCCTTTAGCATCCAGCAACAGGGGCGGGTTATGCCCAGCATTGCTGTAGGATAACGTTCTGTTTTGCGCATCCAGAATGCCATAAAACGCAGTCACAAACTGATTCCGCTCAATCGATTCCCAGAGCAGGTAGTTCACTTTCGCCATTGAGATGTGCGGAGCGTAGCCGATGTGTGTGGCTGCTCGCAGGCTGGCTCGCAGGAATGCCATCAACAGCGCGGCCGGGACACCCTTGCCGGCAACGTCGGCAATTACCAGCCCAATCTGATCCTCATAGATGCGAACCCAATCATAATAATCGCCGGAAACCTCTTCAGTGGGAAAGTTATAAGCGCTGATCTCAAAACCGGGCAACTCCGGGTCGCCCGGCGGCAGCAATTCCAGTTGTACCTGCCTGGCTACCTCAAGCTGGCCTTCCAATCGCTTCTTTTCGACTAACTGCTCGTGCAGCATCACTTTCTCAATGATGATGGCGACTTGCGAAGCCAAAAGCATGAGCACTTGCAAATCGTCCTCTGAGTAGGCATTCAACTCGTCGCTTTCGAGATCGAATACGCCAATCACCTCCTCGTTTGAAATGATTGGGGCAACCATCTCTGAACGCGTCTCCGCACGTGCATTGACATAAATTGGATCTTCCCGAACGTCAGGACAGATGATCGGTTTCCGCGTCAGAGCGACCTGACCAATGAATCCCTCGCCGAAGCGAAGGTGGAGTTGGGTCAATTCATCAATGTCATAACCTCTTACCGACTCAGCTCTAAACTCACAACCGTCCTCGCCTTCAGACGCTCCTGTCCGATCTACACACTTAATCAAAAAGATACCGGCGGCGTCGTAAGGTATCAGCGAGTCGAGGGTGTCCATCACGAGGTTAAGGACTTCCTGTAGGTCCAAAGACCGACTGATGGTCTTCGTAATGTCCAGGAGCATGCGTAGCTTGTCTACGGTCGTTAGACCAGGAAGCCGCTGCTCTTTAACCTGTTCAGCCATAGTTGTCATCTTCACTCAGCATCAAAATAACCAGTAATTATACAATCTCAGTAAGCTGGAGGCATACTGCCCTGGGGTTCCGCAGTGCGCCAAAAATCTGTCGGTAGATTGAAATATGTGTCGTTCGAGCACGCTTTCCGGGCAGTTGGGCTTCACCCCGTTAGGTTCAGCCATCCCCAGTAGAAAACCCTCGGTAGGTGCTCCAAAGGTGAGTGACTTTTAGACGGTATTCCACAAGACTGCGGCTCACGCGAAAATGGCCGGCAATCTCGGGAATCGTCCTTCCGGTCAATACAAAACTGCGTAAGGCCGCAAAGGGGACCAGCGCCGCCGCCCCAGTAGCATAAGCCGCCTCCTCATCAGTCTTGCGATAATCACGGTACACGGTGCGGCCACGCTCATCTTCGGCGACGACTGTCAGGCGGCTTGGTCGATGGCCAAGGAATACATGGGAGATCTCCTCCATCAGCGTCGCATTGGTACGAGCCCGACTATGATTAGGGTTGAGGATTACGATTCTGGAGCCGTCTTCAAGTGGGAGTGAGCAGGCGCCGCCTGACCACTCTTCACTCGCCGGGCCGAGCAGGTGTTCCCGCGCTTCCTGGCTGAGAGACTGAATCTGACCGAAATCAACAATTAGCAGGTTGGCAAAACGTGCCAATGCGAACGGATCAAGCGGTGCGTCCGAACGAACACCAGCAAAATCGCGAAGGCCCTGAGCCTTTAGTTCATACTGGCGCCACTTTTGCCCCGGCGGCAAATCGTAAGAGAACATACGGCAATCCTAAGGATTCACGGCCGCGCGTTGGAAAGGGTCGCTTCACGGAGTCACTGCCGATTGTCAGCGCTTTTTGCGAGCGGGTCTGTTTTGTCCGGGCCGACTAAACTGTGCGTAAGCAACGCGAAATAGTTCCGAGAGAGCCGAGGCGGTTTCGGGGCTAAGGTTCCGGTCGGCCCGCAGATGGGCTTCCACGATTTCGGGCGTAGATTCATGCGGATAATAGATAACCGCTTTAGCTTCCTCGTTCTCCTCACGCCGGCCAAGGATCCGCTCCACGGGAACATCAAGCCAGCCAGTGAGTCGCGCAATGTTATCGGCATCTGGTTTTCCAGTTCCGTTCTCAATGCGTGATAATGTAGACGCGGAAACCCCTGTCGTTTCGGCGACATCTCGCAAACTCAGCCCCAACTCTTCCCGCCGCCTGCGCACTGCCCGACCAAGCTCTTCGGTGTTGACGAGCGTCTTTGTTGCTCGGGCCATCTGGTCCCTGCCTCCAGCGAACAAGTTTTTCTACCGGCTATAGAAGATACCACGCCGTAGTTTTAGAGGCAACATGTTGTTTTATTTATGAAACAGACGACAACGCAGTAATTGCGCGCTCGGCTGAAAACTGCTGGCTGAAACTGAGAATTAGTTTTGGATGCGCCGGCGCCAAGCGGACATGGCTAAGTCCCTGGCCCGCGGCAGTACGTCTAGTGCCCGCGCGACTTGTGGGTCATCGGAGGTAATAAACACTCGATCAGCCGACACACGACCATAGGCGGCCGTCACGACATTGTATCTCAACTGCAATTCGACAAAGGACCGGTTGTGATCAACGAGAGGAAGGAGTGGCTTAAACTGAGCATCGCCAGCTACGAACTCCTTGAATGCTCTGAATAGCGAATCGGTCACCACATAATCGGATGACTGCAACTCGTGGTCGAAATCTATGGGACCGGCAACCTTAAAGCTCTCGAAACCAGCTACTCGACCATTGACCAACTCCCGGCAGAATCCAAAAAGCGGATTTAATAAACGGCGCTGGGCCGGCGTAATGGTTCGCGCACCAACGTTTTCATCTGGAGAGATGCCACCGCCTCCATAAACCGCCCTTCCCGTATCGGTCTTCTTCTCGGGACCGGCGGGTTTTGTGGGTTCGTCCTTTTGGTCAAGACGATTTGACCCACCATGCGTGTAGTAATCGTAGAAGCCGCCGTCGGAGTAGTCACGCTGAATCAGTCGGCCGGAGGGTGTGTAATACTTCGCGGAGGTTAACGTTAACCCGGCGCCATATTCGAGCGGAATGATGCTTTGCACGAGTCCTTTGCCGAAACTTGTCTTACCCACTATCAGAGCCCGGTCATGGTCCTGCATGGCGCCCGCAACAATCTCCGAGGCTGAGGCGGTATTCTCATTGATAAGAATTACCAACGGCGTGAGATTTGGCGTGGTATTCGTTGATCGATAAGTGTTATCGCGCAGTCCGTTTCTGCCTTTTTGCGTGAGAATAAGCTGGCCGCTTGGCAGAAAAACTTCGGCAACATGAATAGCCTGATCGAGGAACCCGCCGGGATTATTACGGAGGTCGAGTACTAGTGAAGTCATGCCTTTCTTCTGCAAGCGCTCAAGCGCTTCCTGGAGTTCGTCTGTAGTCGTGTAGTTAAAGCCGCGGGTCATGTCTATATAGGCGACTCCGGGTCGCACCATATAAGTATCGGGAATGGAGGGTTGAGGGACCGCGTCGCGTGTGATCTCGACAGTCTGACCGCGCTTGTCTGAGGCGCGTTCCACGGTTATTTTCACAACGGAGCCGCGCGGGCCGCGAATTTTGTCGCGCACTTCGAGCGAAGGCTTGCCGCGCATCTTAAGGCCATCGACCTCGAGAATGCGGTCGCCAAATCGCAGACCTGCTCGGGCAGCAGGCGAGCCGGCAAAGGTTGCTGTTATAAAAGTGTCGTTATCCTCACCAATTGCATAGTTCTGAATAGACGCGCCAATCCCAAAATATTCTGACCTTTGATCAGTTTTCAGTTCGTCGAATTCTTCACGGTCGTAATAATTCGAATGGGGATCGAGAGACCGCAGCATACCGATTATTGAAGACTTGAAGACCGAATTAAAATCCAGCTTGTTGTCAATGTAATTGTCTTCGATCATTTGTAGTGCTTCATCGAAGTCTCGCTCTATCAGTGGAATTGCATTATTGCTGCCACGGCTAATACGTCGTCCGCCATTACCGGAACTGGTGGAAGGCTTACTGGGCGAGCTGCTGCTGCCAACCGGTGATTGCGACCGCTGCTGGGCGAAAATGAAATTCGGGATGACTAATGTTAGAGTGAGGAGAGTGGTTAATGCGAGCAAGAGTGTTCTTTTCACTACTAAAGCCTCGAAAAACGTCTGTTGAATAATTGCCGCTGGTGAGCGCGTGTTTGGACTAGCTCCCCGGGGCTGATACTAACGGATGCAGTTTCGGGGAGCAAGGTTGCGCCGGAGCCGCCTCTTCACGTTCGCGTGAAGGATTCGCCAATAAGAAGAGAAACTAACAATGCTACGGAATTTCCATGCAAATGGATGGTGGAGCTAGAGGACTCTGTGGCTTGACGGTTCTCAGAACGGCTCCGTAGAATGAACTTACAAACTGCGCCAAACGTATTTGATAACAGCCGTCTGCCGTGAAGGAGTATTTCATCCATGAGTAGTCCATACCAGAGGGAAGAGCAGGGTCCTACCGAGACCATTGACGACCTGATGATTCGCGATGACGATGGGGAAGCGGAACCCGACGAGCGGGCCAGGACCGCTTCTTCGGTGCGCGACATCGCCTCACGCATTCCCGAATCGCTGAGCGCTATCGGCCGCGACATCAGCCGCACGATTGAACGGGCTATATCCGCCAAGGACGATTACGTCGTGGCTGTCAAGATCTCCCCCGAGGCCCAGGAAAAACTGGAACAACTAGTTCAGGCCGGCGTCTTTCGTAACCGCGCTGAGGCTGCCGGTTTCCTGATCGATGAGGGTATCAAAACACAGTCGGCGTTATTCGAACGCGTACGCCAGAAGCTCGCCGAGATAGAGCGTCTGCGGGCAGAGCTGCGCGGGTTAATTAACGAGAGGCCGACGTAAACTTTTCCCCCCTGAAAACAGCCTCCAATGAGTGTTAGTTGCGTGCGCCCACCGATTGGGACAAGCACGCCCGGAAAACACCTAAGACGAATCGAGAACCAAGTGGCCGAAAGCTTCCAACTACCATCAACTCCACTCCAGCAGTTTACGCTAGCCAACGGCCTGCGAGTGATCTTGAATCGAGATCAATCGGTACCGGTTGTCTCGGTTGCAGTTTATTATGATGTCGGTTCGCGTAACGAGAAGGAGGGTCGCACAGGCTTCGCTCATCTATTTGAACATA
>DATEUF010000103.1:0-12867 GCA_035283325.1 Pyrinomonadaceae bacterium
GTTAACAGCCGCTCTCATCAGTCTCCTTCAATCTTTCGGCGGGGAAATCATAACTGACAGACGCATAAGCAAGCTCGAGGAATTTCCTGAGCACCGGGTGGTGCTCTGCGATATCACACCGCGACAGCTCTTACGTATCGCCGGCCATCGACTCCCCGCGCGGTTTCAGCAAAAACTACGCAGCTATCGTTATGGACCAGCGGCATTCAAAATTGATTGGGCACTTGACGCGCCGGTTCCCTGGGCGGCCCAGGGTTGTTTCCAAGCGGCCACGGTTCATCTGGGGGGAACGCTTGAAGAGATTGCCGAGTCTGAGCGCGCGCCCTGGCGCGGCCAGCATGCAGGCAAACCTTTCGTCCTGGTTGCCCAACCAAGCCTGTTTGATCCCACTCGTGTGCCTGTAGGAAAGCAGACGCTTTGGGCGTACTGTCATGTTCCGAACGGCTCAAATGTCGACATGACTGAAGCAATTGAAACTCAGATTGAACGATTCGCGCCCGGATTTAGAAAACATGTGCTGGCGCGCAAAGTTACAACCCCAGCCCAACTCGAGCAGTACAATGAAAATCTTATTGGCGGTGATATTAATGGTGGGGCGCAAGATCTGGGGCAGCTTTTTCTCAGACCCACGGCGTTGCTTTATAGAACCCCTCTTAAGGACGTCTACATCTGCTCCTCATCGACCCCGCCTGGCGGAGGAGTGCATGGCATGTGCGGTTTTCACGCTGCGCGACTCGCCATTCGCCGTCTGTCAAAGGCTGCGTCGTAACGCGTCAGCCTCTCCTCCAGCTTAGTCCGTGCAGGCGCGAAAGTCTGGCGAGAGAAACGTTAAGTTTTTGTGCTGCTTTAGACTGAGGTGTTTTACGCGCATACCTTATGATGGTTCATGATGACTAGTCAGATTGCCATCGTTCTCATATTGCTTCTGGTTGCGCTCGTACTCTTTTCCACCGAGCGAATCCCGATCGAAATTGTCTCCATCTTGTTGGTGATGGCCCTTGTCGTTACCAATACTCTTTCCGCAAGCGACGCCTTTGCTGGCTTCGGGAATGATGTGGTCATCACAATTGCTGGTCTATTCGTGCTTACCGGCGGACTTGCCAAGACTGGCGTAATAGATGTGGTGGGAAGACGTTTGCATCGCATCGCAGGCGATAGTGAGTTTCGTATTTCCGCTCTTATTATGCTCGCCGCGGCAGTCTGCGCCGGCCTGATGAAAAACACTACGACGACGGCGATGTTTCTTCCCGTAGTTTTGGGAATTGGCACACGGAGAAATATCAGTCCTTCAAAACTCCTGATGCCGCTCGCCTTTGGGGCCATTCTGGGTGGCACCTGCACTCTCATAGGCACCTCCACCAACCTGGCTGTCAGTGGCGCCTTACCCCGCTACGGTATCGAGCCGTTTTCAATGTTCGAATTGACAAAAGTGGGTGTGCCAATTGTTGGTGTGGGAATTCTTTACATGTTGCTTTTGGGGTTACGCCTCTTGCCCGTTCGGGAGTCGCCATCGTCTCTCACCGAGCAATATCACGTACGACAATACATGACCGAGGTGATAGTGTTAGACAACTCACCGCTCATCGATAAGACCCTGGCTGAGGCGCGGATTAGCGACGAACTCGATCTCACAGTATTGGGGATTCTTCGTGGAGCCCAACAGTACAGGATTGCGCCGCACAAGATGGAGAAAATCAAAGCCGGTGACTTGTTGCTTGTTCAAGGCCGAGTAGAAGACATATTAAGAGTGAAGTCCGAAGCAGGGATCGAGATTAAGGCGGATTTTACCCTGAGCGATGCTTACCTGGAGGGAAGCGACGTGGAGCTCTTTGAGGCTATGGTGCCGCGCAGCTCCGAATTCATAGGGAGCACGTTAAAGCGACTCCAGTTTCGCCAGCGTTACCAACTCGTGGTGTTGGCGATCAATCGCCATGGGGTAAATCTGCTATCGAAGGTGAGTAGAGTAAGACTGAGGTTTGGTGATGTACTCCTGGTACAAGGGAACCGCGAACATGTCGAGGGTCTCGCACGCGACGGCCAAATATTGCTGCTGGAGGAGATTTCTGAACGTCAAACGCGGACGGGAAGAAGACCTTGGGCGCTACTGGCCTTCGGAGTGTTTCTGTTCTTTTCGGTTACTCACATTGTCCCTTTGCCGATTGCCGTACTTTCAGGAATCCTGATTCTTCTCGCTAGCCGGTCGGTGCGAACGTCGGAAATTTATGAAATGATCGAGTGGCGATTAATTGTTCTAATAGCCTGCATGATCAGTTTTGGGGTGGCAATGGAAAAGACACGAGCTGATCAATATCTTGCAGAGCTAATCGTAAGGAGTGCTGCTCAGTACGGCCCACTTGCTATACTGGCTGGATTCTTCATCATGACGGTTGCGCTTACGCAACCAATGTCCAACCAGGCCGCCGCTCTCGTGATGCTGCCGATAGCAGTGAAAACTGCCTTGGCGCTGGGACTCAATCCGAGGGCATTCGCTATTGGAGTTACCTACGCGGCGTCTTGTTCCTTTCTGACGCCTCTCGAGCCAGCTTGCGTGCTGGTGTACACACCGGGACGTTATCGCTTCCTGGATTTCTTGAGAATTGGCTCAATCCTGACGATAGCAGTATTCGCTGTAGTGCTGTGGTTGCTTCCGGTCTTCTGGCCCTTGCAACCGACCGTGCCGTAGGAATGAGAACCAATCAGAGCAAACAGTCAACTCTCGATAATCGCAGTCAGGAAGGGTTGCTTGCACCCGCTGATACAGAACCAGTGCGCTGCGAGATCAGCGGGTGCAAGCAACCCTTCCTGACTGCGATTTACTTAAGACAGCGGGTGCAAGCAACCCTTCCTCCTGACTGCATCGGGCGGAAACTCTCTGCAACAGCTAAGCAGCAGTCTCAGTCTGATCACTAGTCTGCGCAACGCCTATCTGCCCCATTAGCGCTTCCGTTTCTCCAGCGGTCATGGGATAGGAGAACAGGAAACCCTGACCGTAACCACAATCCATATCCTTCAGATGCTCCAACTGCTCCTCAGTTTCCACGCCTTCAGCCACCACCTTTAGCCCCATATTCATGGCCAGGGCAATAATCGTACTGACTATCTGATTCTTTTCACAACCAGACTTGCGGGCGATGAAAGAGCGATCAATCTTCAAAACATCGATTGGGAAATTGTGCAGGTATGAGAGAGATGAGTAGCCAGTACCAAAGTCGTCCATGGAAAGTTGAATACCGAGTTCATGGAGACGCATGAGCATTCCAGTCACAATCTCCGTATTTTCAATCACGACGCTTTCGGTGATCTCAAGTTGTAGATTGTGGGGATCAAATCCCGTCTGATCCAATGTGCTTTTGATCTGCTCAACAAGATTCGGCTGCAAAAACTGCTTGCCGGATAGATTTACACTCAGAGTCAGATTGCGATAGGCCGGATGCTGATCCTGCCATTGCCTCATCTGCCGGCAAGCACGCTCCAGGACCCACTTGCCTAGATGAATTATCTGGCCAGTATCTTCGGCCACTGAGATGAAATCTGCTGGTGAAACGAGCCCCCGCTCAGGGTGATGCCAGCGGACGAGAGCCTCAAAGCCTGTGATCTTGCTTTCGTCCCTCAGGGAGACAATAGGTTGGTAATAGACCTCGAATTCCTTCCGTTCGATGGCTCGGCGCAAGTCATTCTCCAGTTGCAGGAGTGCTACCGCCCGAGCATGCATAAACTTATCAAATATCTCGTAGCAGGCCCGGCCTCGAGCTTTGGCACGATACATGGCCGTGTCAGCATCCCTTAAGATGTCCTCAGGATTAGAGTAGCCAGTACTCGAAAGAGCTATGCCGACGCTGGTCGTGGCGAAGATCTCGTGACCGCCCACGTCTACCGCTGTTCGCAGGCTCTCCTGAATTCTTCGGGTAATGTGTATGGCCACATTAGTTTCCGCCATGCCATCGAGCAGAATCGCAAACTCGTCACCGCCAAGTCTGGCTACGATATCGATGTTTTGTCTGACTGACTGTTCCAGGCGCCGGGCGATGCTAATCAGCAGCTCGTCGCCCACATTATGGCCCAGGCTGTCATTGATGTTCTTGAACCGATCGAGATCACAGAAGAGCACCGCGTAGAGATGACCCTTCGAGCGTTTAGACCGGCTGATCGCAGTCTTCAAATACTCTTTGAAGAGCGAACGATTGGGCAATCCTGTGAGCGAATCGTGGAAGGCATCGTGCTGTAGCTTATCTTCTGCATCTTTTCGTTTGGTGATGTCCAGGGAATTGAGCACAATCCCTTCGATCGTCGGTTCAGCCATCAGATTCGTGCAAATGTTTTCCACGTAGCGCCAGGAGTTATCGGCGCGCAGCAGGCGCCACTCAATGTTTGCAGTTGAATCCGGCACTCTGAGCAGGTCGGTAAAGAAGGCGATTGCCCTGGTTTGGTCTTCCGGATGAATTAAATCTATCAACTTATTTCCGTTTAGCTGGTCCGAAGAGTAGCCAAAAACGTGGTTGATAGAGGGACTGGTAAACTGAATGGAGAGATCCCGGTTGAGGATGGTGATGACGTCGGAGGATCTTTGCGCCAGAGACTGAAACCTTATTTCGTTGCTCTTAATCGTCTCGTGCGCTCGGTCACCGGATCGAATGGCGCTAATTTGTCTGGCGACGGCCATCGCGGTTAGGGCTACGGCGCCTACAATCAGTCCGCCAAGTGGTTCAGTCCAATAGTTGTAAGTTGAAAAGAGTAAGAGCCCGTAAACAAATCCAATTGAGAGGTATGGCAGCAAGCGAAAGTTTCCAACGATGGTTACAGGTTGTGGCTTCGAGGGGTCGCTCAAGGTGCGACGCGCTAACTGACAACTCACGAAGAGGACCAGTGTGGACATTGCCCAGAGCGTATCCACGAGGAAACTGCTGTGCTGTTTATCGTATAAGCTGACGTGCCCATAAGTGAGGTCCGCTGCGAAGAAAAGCAGCAGACCCAGTATCAGAAAGCCAAAGGGTAATCGGTTTTTCTCCTCAGGCGTGGCTAATAAGACGCTGGCGGAGCCAAACAATATGGCGAGGTCCCCGGTGGGTTTGATCAAAGACGCTGCGGTTGGCAACAATCCGTTATTGATTTCAATCGGAGCGGGATGGACCAGGAAGTACCAGATGGCAATACCACCGCTGATCATAACTATGCCAAGATCCAGCCAAAATCTCTCCCGCTCATTGCGTGATCTTAATATCGTCGGGAATGACAGCAGACTGAAAAGCAGTAGCAGGTAGAAGGCAGCCGACAGAGCAGTGGCCAAAAACGTTAGAAAGGACGCCTCTATTACACCTCCCGAAGCGGGCCGCAGACAGTCGCCAAGAAAGAGGGCCAGGAAAGCAAAAGCGAGCAGTCTCCAGGCACGTCGGGATCGGGTGTCAAAGTTAGGCTGATTTGATATCTGCCAGGCCAATAAGACGGTGAGAGCTCGAAGCGGAAGCAGGGCGATACTATTAACAACTTGCCGGGTTGTTTCGCCTCCCCAGTGAAAAAATGTCCAGCTTAGGTAGGCCACGACGTAGATAGCGGCTAGAAGCGTCAGGCCGGTCCACGTAGTCTTCCGCGGATTATCGGGAAGTTGCAGGGAATTGGCAGTCATGAAGGGTATTTTCCTTGAATTTGTAAGGTCTCTTCGTTGGGATTTGCCGATAGATCAGGCCTGAAATGTACTTGCATCTCGCAACGGGGTGATTCGGCCGGGAATACTGGATCTCTCGGAACTCGGAGAATTGAGGCACTCCGCAGTGAGGGAAATCCGGTTGTTATGGAAGTCTTGCAAAGCTGGGAAGCTCTGCCGAGCCGGGATTTGGCTCAACTTAACTATACATGGTTCTTTCGTTTAAGACAACGCGTAGGCTGCTCGGGCTGCTCGGGAGGGATCGCGGTGTTTAGAGGGGAAATGTGCCAGGTCCATTCCGCTTAAGCGACAGGAAAACGAAGAGTTCCACTCCCAGAAGTCACAGGGAATTATGGAGTTAATCGCGCAAGAACGATTCCGGGCGTTTCCGGCGATCAATCGAAAAATGGCTGCTTCTGAAAATGGTAGGCTTCGGTGGTTCCTTGGCCGAGTGTAAGAGCTGGCAAGAGAGGGGCTTGCTGGAGGCGGCGATCGGAATCGAACCGATGAATAAAGGTTTTGCAGTCTCGGAAGGCCTGTTCTCCCGAGATCACCGCCGTGCCGAGTTGTGCCTTTTTGTTGGGCTTTTCATGTACTCTAGTTAGGGTGCGTTTACCCAATTTCGCTGCTGCCGCGCCTTGTTGTGTAACAAGAGTGATACACGATCTCATCAGCCTAGAAACCCGAGCAATGGTTCAAACAAGGAAGGCGAGATCAGAAGCACGGGACAAAATGTTAACGGTGATCCGGTGGTGCTTTCGCTTGATCATCACTAAGAAGAAACTTGACGACACCACTGATGCCAGTCCTCGGTCGTTGCTTGGAAGATCGCCTTGGCGGCGGCGGGTAAACCATCCTGGGGTTTGTTACTCAAATCACGCTTCACCCTTGCGACAACACGCTTGCTGCCGAGATGCACGTTCGCAGTCTCTCGACCTATGGCTTCAAGCAGCTTGTACTCGTTGCGACCCTTCGGCAGCATCGTTAGTTCAACGCGACTACAGTTCGGGCCGAGCCGCCGTACAACCCAACCTTTACGCAACTCCAGGAAAGGATCTTCCTGCTCCGATTGACTGTAGGACAAAACCTGGGATAGCATCCTGTCTCACAAAACTTACAGGTTGGTCCCCCAGTTAGGTGCGGCATTCCTCCGGTACCACCTCTAAACCAATTTCAACATTCCTTCTTGCGCTCTATTCAAGAACCGCAAAGAGGGTTATAGCAAGATACAAGGAGAATCGACGGTTATGAAAAACCAATCCCCCTCAGAGAGACTAAATACCGCTTCAACAAGAAGGCTGTTGCACGTTGGTTTTGTGACGACTATTGTCGGGTCCCATTCTGCTTCTGTCGTGCCGCACGGAGTCATGGGAGACTGCGGCGAGGTTGACGACGACTTTGGCACAGGAGGCAGAGTCACCCTTTCAAAACGGATTTTGTTTGCATCCTTGTTGGCAGCGATTCTGTTTGCGCCGACTGTGGCCGCAGCCAGTGGTGTTCATCCATTATTCAACCTGCAATCCACCACGCGGTCACCCTTTCCCAGTGACCGCTTCACCCGGCGGGATTCCCGGCAGAACACCAAGTTGCGCGTCAATCTGCCGCTGCCGGATTGCACCACGCATCCATCCGATTGTCTTGATGTCGCGCTTCTGAATCAGCTCGATGGCTTCAACACGCAGCCGCGAATTTCGATTCCTTTTGACGGCGCCATTGACCCATTTACAGTCACCAGCGAGACTGTTTTTCTTGTCCGGGTCGGCTCCCTTTCCGATCCCGATGATTTCCCCGCGCAGATCATTGGTATCAATCAAGTCGTATGGGACCCTTCCACGCTGACCCTCTTTGTTAGTTCCGATCAGCATCTGGACCAGCACACCCGTTATCTGCTGATCGTCACCAAAGGTGTCCGTGACGCGGCAGGCGATCCGATTAGGGCTTCTGAAGAGTTTCGAGAGTTGCGTCATCGAGGGGATTCCCACGAGGGCGGAGATTCCGACGATGGGAGAGATTCCGCGGCGCGGCGATATAGCAAGCTTTTGTCCCGTGCACTTAGTGAAGGTGAACTGGAGGAAATTGCGGCTGGTGTTTCTCGCCGGCATATTGCGGCGGCCAGCCTCTTTACGACCGGAAGCGTGACCTCCACGCTGGAAAAGATCCGCGATCGGATCAAGGCCGCGCCGGCGCCAGGCGTCAACTTTAATCTAGGTTCAAACGGCGAGCGCACGGTGTTTCCTGTGAGTTCTGTTCTGGGAATCCTTTTTGGGCAACAGGTGAGCACAATTGGCCCGCTTAACACCGTTCCGGTACCGACGATTGCGCTACAGATTCTCCCGGGGGTAGGCTCAATCGCTTTTGGGAAATTTAATGCCATGAACTTTGAGACTTCAGGCGCTTTTATTCCAGCAGTTCCCACACGCACAGGAGTACCCGCGGTCCAAAGCACCCAGGACATTTACTTCAATCTGTTTCTTCCCGTCGGGCCTCGGCCGGCAAACGGATGGCCGGTGGCTATCTTCGGGAACGGCTTTTCTGATAACAAAAACAACAGCCCGCTGGGTATGGCTTCCACTCTCGCGATGTATGGGATTGCCACGCTGGCCATCAATACAGTCGGACATGGTTTTGGCGCGGCTGGCACTCTGACCGTGTTCCAGAGTACGGGTGCTGTCGTGCAGCTGCCTGCTGGAGGACGCAGTGTAGATCAGAATGGCGATGGCGTGATTGACTCAGTCGAGGGCGTGTACGCCACCGGCGCCCACGCCGCTATCGGTTGGCGCGACGGACTCCAGCAGACTGTGGCCGACGTGATGCAGGTGGTTCGCGCCATCCAGGGCGGAGTGGACGTTGAGGGCAATGGCTCCGTGGCACTTGATGCCAGCCGCATGTACTATTTTGGACAATCTTTCGGTGGGTTTTACGGCACCATTCTTCTTGGCATTGAGCCGGATATTCATGCGGGCGTTCCCAATGTTCCCGGCGGCTCTCGTCTAGATCTCTCGCGCCTCAGCCCCGGAGGCCGCCTAGGACTCGGTGTAGCTTTGGCCTTGCGCATACCGTCTTTGATCAATATTGGCGGGATCAACTTTAATGACAACATGCCGTTGCGTAACCAGCCGCCGGTGATCAATACCGTGCCGGGCGCCATTGACATCCAGATTGTTGAGGACCGGGGTAATTGGCTGGAGCAGGCTGGCGATCCGGTGGCCTGGGCGTCGTTCATACGAAAGTCGCCACTGCCTGGCGGAACGGCCAAGAACGTTATTATTCAGTTTGCTCGCGGGGATCAAGTCGTTCCCAATCCGACCACCACGGCACTGATTCGCTCGGGTGATCTGGCTGATCGGACAACCTTGTTCCGCAATGACCTGGCTTTTGCCCTAGGGGTTGGTTTTGATAAGGACCCGCACATATTCCTAGTCAACCTTTTGGGCTCGCCCGCTGCGTTTTTTACGGCGATTCAAGCCCAGACACAGATTGCCGTGTTCTTTGCTTCCGATGGGGCTTTGACCATTGATCCGGACGGTCCAGGGCCGTTGTTTGAGACACCAATTAATGGTCCTCTACCTGAGGACCTGGCCTTTATTCCGTGATCCAGAGGATTTGGGTACTGGCCGGTGCGGAGTACCCGCCCCCGAGCTTGACCAGGGTGACTCCGCAGAGGCAACTCGCAAGGTAGTGATACAGGAGTGATACTCGTGAAAACTGGCAGCTAACGGGTCGCTTGCAACCCATTGAATCTATTGAGTATCTGGAGGCGGCGGTCAGAATCGAACTGACGAATAGTTTTGCAGACCATTCGGGCCACTTCGCACTGAATACCACCGAGTATCATAGACGCATAAATATTGGCCTTTCGACTTGCGGCAGGAACTCAGTAGCACTCCATGTGTGCAGGTAGTCGCTACATTATCCGCTACTCCGAAAACTTGCGCCCTCCTTTTTAGAGGTGAGCCTTCGTGAAAGGTTTGCGACAACTGGCACACAAGACTGCCTCTTTTTTAGATGTCACCTTTCGTTGAGAGATTGGCGCGAAATCGGTGCTGGGCTCTCCCAGCCCAAGCCTGAAAAGCGGTAGGAATAATCACCGCGACCTACCGGCCAGTTTTTTCCGGGTCCCACAATCAATCAGGAGGAATCCATGATCACAAGAAGTTACCCCCAAACTTGCAAACGAATTGTCAAAAAGAGAGCGCGAATTCCTGGCAGCAAGTTTCTGCTGACATCCCTAATCGTGGCCTCCTTCTGCTTTCTGGTGGTTCCACTCACTGCGACCTCCACGTTAAGCTCGTTACCAGAAGCGAGGGTTGCCACGGCGGCGGATCTATTTGGGGGAACCGATGCTAAAGGTGGCGCTGGAGATTTGCTGCTCAGGAACGACCACGTGGAAGCGATCATCATGGACGTTGGGACGACCAGCGATCTGCCTGTGCCCCTCACCGCATTTCAGGCTCCGTCAGGGGGAGTGATCATTGACCTCGGTCGGCGTGGTCAGAATAACGATCAGATGAATGAGATTTTTCAGGTCGCTAATCTGGACGGGAATAATGCCTTCATCTACGTAAACAAGACGATCTCTGCAGCCGGCTCTGATCCTGCGTGGATCAAGGTTTCTGGCATAGTGCTGCTCAGCGGGTTTTCGACTCCTTCCAGTCCGAAACTCCTCGCCGAAACAACTTATGCGCTCAGCAGCGCTGACGACTTCATCACCATCACTACCAATGTCAGGAACATTTCTCCAGCGCAGGTGCCCCTCTTTCAAATCAGCGACGTGAACCTGCTTGTCGCAAGAAACTCGCTGCCGTTTGCGCCCTTCCCCGGGCGCGGATTCGTTCAACCACCGCTGAGTCTTTTGAATCCCCTCCCAGCACTCGGCGTCTTTCCGTTCGTGGGATTCCCTGGAGCGCTTGATGAGAGCGACGGGGTGGTCGATCCGAATTTACTGGCTTCGGGGCAGAGCGGTCAGGTTAGCCCGATCTCCTATTCGCTATTGGGCGGCTCGCTCGCTTCACCGCTCGTCGGAGCCAATCACCCGCTGCTGTCAGGCGTCGGCTCGTCGTTTCAACCCTTAGCGGCAGGCGCGACTCGCACTTTCACTCGTAGATTACTCGTCGGCACTGAGAACGATGTCAACGCTGGCGCCACAAGAGCTTTTCCGTTACTCGGTCTTCCGGCGGCACCACTTTCAGGTAGAGTTGTCGACTCTGGGGGCAGGCCAGTGCATCGCGCCAGTGTCACCGCGATCAACGTTGCGCCGGGCGCGCTTGCTCCGTTCGTCAGCGGATTTGTAACCCAACTCGACGCCAATGCTGACGGCGTGCCTGATGGTCTCCTGGGTCCATTTGCCGGAGGCGAGCCGTATCCAATTAACCAGACGCTCACCGATGTGAACGGTGAATTCACCATCGCGTTGCCTTTCTTTGCTCCCGTCAATCAATACAAACTCGAGGTACGCGCGGAAGGGAGGAACCGTGTCACCACCGCGCCCTTTGCGACAAACTCACTTCCTTCAAACTTGACGATCACAGTTGCTGAACAGGGAACCGTTCGCTTCAGTGTCGAGCAAAGCAACTCGGAGCAACACCAGTCTTCGTCGATGGAAGATGACCACGAAAATCATCGGGTGGCTGCCAAGCTGACGTTCATTGGTATAGACGGAACACCCAACCCAAATTTCGGCGCTACCGTGGTTGATCGAGACGACTTCCCCGGTCTGGCTAGAAGTCCCGCCGAAGTGGCGCTCGGCAAAACCCCAATTACCGCTTCAACAGTCAGTCACCTCTCAGAAGTGTTCGGAGGAAGCCCAACGCACAACGTTGTAGTCGATCAAGACGGGCGCGGTAGAGTGAAAGTGGCGCCGGGCCGTTACAGGGTTTACGCCTCGAAAGGCATTGAATACACGATGGATGTGAAGACTATCGAAGTGCACGCGGCCAACACAACAAACGTGAAGCTTTCAATAGCGCGAGCAGTAGACACCAAAGATTTCATTTCAGCTGATTTTCATGTCCACTCGGTCAAGAGTCCGGACAGTTCCACGCCAATGGAAGATCGAGTTGTTAGCCTGCTGGCCGAGGGAATCGAAGTTTTCGTTCCCAGCGATCACGACTACATTTCGGATTTTGCACCGGTCATCGCCCGGATGGGATTGGCTAAACAACTGGTTGCGTTGGGCGGGATTGAATTAACCGGAAACCTTCCCGTGCCAGCCAGCCCACTCACCGGAAACATCAATGCGTTTCCGCAGGGCATCGGTCACTGGAATGCTTTTCCTCTGAATGCGCGCCCAGGGTCCAGAAGAAACGGAGCGCCAAGCGATGAATTTATTACTCCGGCGATAGCGATTGACAGGCTCCGGGCGCTCGATTCTCTTCCGGTAGCGCCGGATTTTGCGAGTGCCGCCCAGATTGCGTTTGCCGCTCAGGATCAAGAGGACATGGAGATTGTCCAGTTAAACCACCCGCGTAGAGGGGTTGCTGGGCTCACGGTTATCGGTCTGTTTAGAACTCTGGCGGGGACCGGATATGACCCCACTCTTCCGCTAACTTCCTTTCCCAACAACCTGCTTCTGAATCTTACTTCGCCGTATGGAACAGGCACCACACCTTTGAGCTTTGACGCAATGGAACTTTTGAACGGAGCGAGGCCAATAGATCTTAGGGATTACCTGGCGGTGAGAAGAGACTGGTTTAGTTTGTTGAATCAGGGCGTATCTCCGACAGGTACTGGAGTTTCCGACTCGCACCAGATCGCCATCCAGTCGGTCGGCACATCCAGAAGCTTTGTCCGCATGAAGCGCGATTCAGTTCCCCGGTTTAAGGAAGATAAGTTCGTGAAAAGCATTAAAGGGATGCAAGTGATCGGCAGCTCCGGTCCTTTCATCGATTTTACGATTAAGGGCGAAGGAAGAGCCGAACTGGGTGAGACAACAAAAATCAGAAAAAATCGCGTGACGCTCGATCTTGAAGTGTCGGCGGCTCCCTGGATCCCAGTCGAGGAGATACGAATTTATGCCAACGGGCAACTCGTCGCGACGTTTCCGGTGACAAATAACCCCAACCCGGCCACCGGCTTTCCCCATGGTTTCCGAATCAAGAGATTCGCGGAAAAGATAGTTGTGACGGGATTGACCGCAGACACATACTTTGTGGTGGAGGCTGGAGTCAAAATAGATGAGAACGGCAATCCTCTAAATCCAGGGAGACTGACCTTGCTGAACATTGTGGCAC
>DATEUF010000104.1:0-4133 GCA_035283325.1 Pyrinomonadaceae bacterium
CCTCCAGAGTTTCCTCAACCATTCGATCAAGGCTGAAATTAGTGCGCACCGATTCACGGGCACGTAAGCCAAGCCGTTCTCTTTCCTGTCCGTGCTGAAGCAGATTAGCAACCGCTTGCGCGATTTTCTGCACGTCGTCCACGGGAACAAGTAGTCCCGTTTCACCATCAGCAATTATCTCCTTGGCGCCTTCCGTTCTGGTGGCTACGACGGCAGTACCGCTGGCCATCGCTTCAGCGATTGCCAGTCCAAACGACTCGGCGCGTGAGGCCGACACAAACACGTCCAGTGCACAGTGCAATGGGACAACATCACCGAGCCAGCCAATCAGCCGCACCCGCCGCTCGAGGCCAAGGTCTGCGATTACGCGCTCAATATGACGGCGGTTCCGACCATCATGAGAAGCGTCAACACCCGCAATAATAAAAAATGCATTCGGCACCGACTGAAGTATTTGTGCCGCTGCCCGCAAAAACTCCTCCTGGCCCTTCAAAGGTCTGAGTTCGCCGACCGTTCCCACCAGTAATGCTTCTCCGGGTAAATTCCAGTTCTGAAAGAATTGCTGTCGATCAAAGACACTCCTGATGCGCTCAAATCGCACGACGTCGATTCCGTTCTTTACCACGATGATCTTTCGTTCGGGCACTATTCGTTGAGACCGAAGATGGAGCGCCACTGCCTCGGAAACAGCAATGACGCGCGCGGCCTGGGCCAAAGTGATTTTGTGAAAACGGCTCAGAGGAAAGAGGACATGGCGCGTCACGATCAGGCGGGCTGGGCCATGGCGGTCAACGGCATAGGACGCCAGGGGATAATCTCGGGCCATATGGGCGTGGACAATATCGATCTGATGTTGTTCGACGAACCGTTGCAGGGCGCGTGCGCTCTTTAGGTCAATCGCATTTCGCAGAGGCATCATCGTGACATTTGCGGCCGGCACAGCCGAAAGTTCTCCTAAGACTGGCGAGCCTGGTCTCAAGGCCGCATACACATCATGGCCGCGGGCAGCAAGAGCATTTGCCAGGTCGGCCAGATAGCGCTCGCCACCCCCGAGATATTGTGCTGAGCTAACGTGAAGGATTTTCAAAATGATGATCCCGAACCAATTGCACAGATTTCCGGAAGGAAATTAGAACACGGTCGCATCCCAATCTCCACTGAGACGACGATAGCCGGCCGTATTGAAGCAAAACAGGCAATTCGAACCGTGTTTGGTTACCGGCTACCAGCTGCGGCTGCTGGTTGGCAAAAGGCTCCCAAAGAGACCGGCACGTCTGTTGCCCTATTTCTAGGAGGTAATCAATGGATTTTGAATTTTTGAAGGAGGATATGTTCGATGAAAGACGCCAAACTCGTAACCGGTCTTTTGAAAAATCGCATTGCCGCCGAATCTGCAGTTGATGCGATTATGAAGCGCGGCTATTCACGTGAAGACATTAGTGTGATGATGTCAGACGCGACCCGCAGCAAAGAATTTGCACTCCAGGCTCGCACGCATGCCGCAGAAGGGGCAGGCATTGGAGGGGCGGTTGGAGGTGCTGTTGGCGCGGTGCTGGCCGCGATAGTGGCTGTCGGGAGCACGGTTCTGCTGCCGGGTCTAGTAATAGCTGGGCCGATAGCCGCGGCTTTAGCCGGAGCAGGCGCGGGCGGAGCCACGGGAGGGGTAATTGGCGCCCTGATCGGAGCCGGCATTCCAGAATATCGCGCTAAGGTTTATGAAGCAGGATTACGAGGAGGCGGAATTCTGCTGGGCATCGAAGCCAAATCGGAAGAAGAGATCGACAAGCTCGAGGAGTTACTGGAAGCAGTCGGCGCCGAACATGTGCGCACTGAATAGCCTGAACTTGCTCTAGCAGGCTGCTGAAAAAGTCGATGCACGGAAGTATACAGGTGCAATCCCACCAACGGAGTTGGTGGCTCAAAGCCTTATTGATAAATGGCTTGAGAGAGTTAACAGAATAAGGCTGCTTCAGGTAAAGATTCGGCTGTGTACGCTTCGGGAACTAAGATTGGCGATCTTCGAACGGCGGGCAGAGCAGGAAGCAAAGGGCGAAGAGGGCAAAGAGCGAAGGGCGAAGGGCGAAGAGTAACAAGATTTTCCATTTGGCATTTGACAATGACAAATGGGAAAATGGCGCGCCCTTTGCTCTTCGCTCTTTGCTCTTTGCCGCCTTGCCGCCTTGCCGCACTACGCAAGCACGCTGGCCTCTTCAGGGGCGCTGTGTTCGTCTTCAGCGCTGGCAGTCTCAGTGCTGGAATTCTTCAGGAAACGGGATCGCTTGTCACAAATCGGGAGCCGTACTTCGAATCGTGTTCCCTCTCCCGGTTCACTAACGAGGAAGATTTCGCCACCATGGCGAGTGATAATTCCATGCGATGCAGAGAGACCGAGTCCAGTTCCGCGCTTGCCTTTAGTCGTATAGAACGGTTCGAAGATTCGCGCCGCGGTTTCGGGCGGCATACCGCAACCGGTGTCCGCGACCCAGAAACAACCACTCTCAATCTCGGCGCGCGTGCCTAACTCCATCGTTCCGCCTTCAGGCATAGCATCTACAGCATTGAAAATCAGATTCAAGACAACCTCACGCAACTCGGCCAACTCTCCCATCACATAGACTGGTTCGTTACACTCGATCTTTACATCGACTTGCGCTGGCGAGCTCTTGCTCTGCCACTTAGGTCGGGCAATCTCGACACTCGACGTGATCAGATCGCCAAGCTCTACCGGTTTAAACTCCTGTTCCGAATCTCTCCGGGCAAACTCCAGTATTCGCCTCAGAGTTTTGGTTCCCTCGTCTACGGCCCGGGTGATTACCTTCAGACTCTTCACGGCAGAATCGTCAGCCGAGCGCATCAAGAGGAGCTGCGCGCGACTTTGAATTACGGTCAAAGAGTTGTTCAAGTTATGGGCGACGCCGGCGGCCAACTCACCGACAGCCCGCAACTTATCTGATTGAACCAGGAGTTCCTGGGCTCGCTTACGCTCGGTGACATCACGCAGAAACACGAGCACGCCACTAACTTCCCCGTCCTTCCACAAGGGAGAAGTGTGTGACTCAACATCTCGCATGCTGCCATCGCTGCGCAGCGCACGCATTTCGCATTCGCTCTCCTGCCCAGCCAAAGCTCGCTTCACATTGTCTTGCGCTATCTCGCGAAAGTCTTCGGCGATGAACTCTATGAAAAAGCGCCCAGCCAACATGAGGAGACCATCAGCCTCCGCTCGCTGATTCATCCAGGTGATACGGCCATTGTTATCCAGGGCATAAATTTCGTCGGGGGTTAGATCGGCGATGCTGGCCATGAACGATCTTTGCGCGATGGCATCAGCCTCGGCCCTACGCAGATCGGAGATGTCTCGGGCGATGACGAGAGCTTCAGTCCGTCGATGGCCGCCTGGGTATTCCAGTGGTTGGACAATAATGGCAGTGGGCCGATTTCCATCCTCTGTGTGGATCTCAACTTCAACTTTGTCACCAGATTCAAGAGCGCGATCAACGACGCAAGTGTCAGTATCTTCTGTCCGCCAGAACATCTCGCAACAACGCCTTCCCAGCAGGTCCTCACGGGTGCAACTTTGCAACTGCGCACCAGCTAGGTTTGATTTTGTTAGCACTCTTGCCTCATCAAATAGATAGAGCGCATCAGGAAGGGCGTCAAAGACTGCCAGCAGTGACTGAGAAAAGAGGGTTGCCGGCACCTCGTCACTGACAAGTGGGTACAAGCTATGAAAGTTTTCGTCGGACATCAGGTGGTGTCTGGGGGATTTAAACTTGAGGTTAACGGGCAGGGCCGGTTAACGGGCAGGGCCGCCTGAACGGGCTTAAACATCCTAACAGATTAGCCAACCGAGAAGCCAGAAGAATCTCGTTGGTGTCGTTGGTGTCGTTGGTGTCGTTGGTGTCGTTGGTGTCGTTGGTGTCGTTGGTGCCGTTGGTGTCGTTGGTGTCGTTGGTGGTGGAGCTTGCGATTTACGTAAGGCAAACTATTAGCTTACGTGGCGTTAGCGGGCTGCGAAGGAACCAGTCTGGAGGCGTGAGAGGCTGTGTGCAAAATACAGAATTGAGGCGGGCCGTTATCCCGTAGCGTCGGCCCGCCCTAAAGAAAGACCCTGGAAAGAAAGAAAGGCCCTG
>DATEUF010000105.1:0-19582 GCA_035283325.1 Pyrinomonadaceae bacterium
GTGGAAATAGTGAAGTCTCCCAAGCTGGTCAACGGAAGTTCGGCGGGCACAACACGAAGTGCCGCGGTCCAAAAACGAAAGGCGGTGGAAACTGAATTTCGCGAGAAAGCATTCTGCTCAGGGCCGTTTCTCGTAGCGTGGACAATTTGTCTAAGCAACGAGGCCCTAAAACATGAAACGGCGTGGACGGGTTCGCCTTGTCATCCGAAGGATCTGGCTTCGGTCAGTCGTCGTACTCCCAAACAAGTGCCACCGAATTGGATTGGATAAACAACGCTCGTTAAAGGCGAATTAAACAATGAGAGTCAAAAGGGTTGGGTAAGATTCAGAAATCCGGGAGCACGTTTCATTTGGCTTTACCCGAAACATAAGGCACTTTTTAGAACTTAAATTGTCGATATTGACGCAAGCGAGGATGGCGAGACAAACGTGCTGAGTTGGGAATATTGAGGAGTGGTTAAGACAACACCCTATTAACCGCCCTGGGACGCGAGGAGTCCGTGTTCTGGACGTACCTAACGAAATAGATGGCCTTTAAATCCATTTTCAGTCTATTTTCTAGTGACCTCGCTATAGACCTGGGCACTGCGAATACGCTGGTTTACGCTAAGGGGCGCGGCATCGTCGTTTCTGAACCATCCATTGTCGCAATTAACAGAGTCACTAATGCAGTTGAGGCAGTAGGCCGCGACGCCAAAGACATGCTTGGGCGAACGCCTGGAAACATCGTCGCCATTCGTCCGATGAAGGACGGCGTCATTGCAAACTTTGAGGTCACCGAGAAGATGCTGCAGCACTTCATTCGCCAAGCCCACAACGGCAAGACCTGGGTCAGCCCGCGGGTCGTCATCGGTATTCCCTCCGAGATTACCCAGGTTGAAAGGCGTGCAGTTGAAGACTCTTTGTACCGCGCGAAGGCCTCCGAAGTTTATATGGTCGAAGAAGCGATGGCCGCGGCAATCGGCGCGGGGCTTCCGATCACTGAGCCTCACGGCAACATGGTGGTCGATGTAGGCGGGGGCACAACGGACATCGCTGTCATCAGTCTAAGCAGTATCGTTTGCTCGCGCGTAGTGCGTGTTGCCGGGAACGAGATGGATGAAGCCATCATCCAATATATAAAGCGAAAGTACAATCTTTTGATCGGTGAACGAACTGCGGAGGCGATCAAGATCGAACTCGGCTCGGCCTATCCGCTTGATGAACCTCTTTCCTTCGAGGTGCGCGGGCGAAATCTGATCGAAGGAATTCCGAAAACGATTACCATTACGGACGAAGAAGTACGCGAAGCACTTGCCGATTCGGTCTCGACCATTATAAATGCGGTACGCGTAGCGCTGGAGCGTACTCCGCCCGAGCTGTCCGCCGATATCTTTGAGCGTGGCATTGTCCTGACGGGCGGTGGGGCGCTGCTCAAGAACCTCGACAAGCGTTTGTCAATTGAAACAGGACTTCCGGTTTCACTGGCTGACGATCCGTTGGCCTCCGTCGTACTGGGAACCGGCAAGATGCTTTCCGACTTTGATCTGCTGAAGAGAGTGAAGTGGGAGAACACTATTACAAGTGGCATGTTTTGAGCCGGTCCAGAGTCAATTGTAAATTTAGGTGCCGTCTGTTTTGGCTAAGAGGCCCGCAGGGCCCCCCGGATCAGTCGTTGATCTCATTTATCCAGTTTATCCAGTCGTTCGCTTTACACAGCCACTCGTCAAGCGTAAGATGCCGGGCGAATCGAGTCCAGCTTAACTCCCTTCTCAACTGTTCTGGAGTTCGCCAGAGCAGTTGAAAGTAACAGCTCTACAGTTAAGGAGCTAGAGATGTTTGCACGTATTGTCACAATGAAACTCAAGGTCAATTCTACCGAAGAGTTTTCACGCCTGATCGACAATGAAATTCTGCCACTGCTGCGCAAGCAGAAAGGATTTCGTGATGAGATCGCCTTTGTCAGCCCAGATCGCGCGCGCGCCGTAGGAATTAGCCTCTGGAATACGAAAGAGGACGCGGTGGCGTACAAGGGCACGGGATATCCAGAGGTCTTGAAGGCCCTAACGAAAGTGCTGAAGGGAAAACCAACAGTGGAAACCTTTGAGGTGGCTAATTCAACGCTCCACAAACTTACTGCTAAAGCTGCCGCGAAAACAGTCTGAAGCAGATAGGGTTCTCGTTTGATCTGAGGCCGCTATGAGTAAAGTGCAACTCACGGCGGCTTCGCTTTTTGTCAGGGTTTAAGGTGGAGCAGTTGCGTTTCTTCGAAATGTTGTTCGAGAGATTAATGGTTCTCTGACAGCCACAATACAGACTGCTGCGAACAGTGTGGCAAGCTTGGTTAACCCGTTGAGCGGCAGACCCTGACAAGAACATCGCGCATCACTTTTCCTCTGAGCGGCATAACGCCCTGGCGCTCAGCCGCGAGCCGCCCCAGATCGTTGGCTCGGCTTCCTGCCTTTTTCGCCCGCGGCTCGTCAGCTGCAGCGCCTGGTTAGACCACCCCACCCCGCGTGTTACATAGACCGTGGGCGTTAATTGCCGGAGGGCTTCGCCGCCGGCTTGTCCGCGGCCCCCTTCTTAAACTCCGATTGAGTCAGATTCACATGCCCCACCGACTGGGCGATGATGACCTTGCCGCTTGGCACCGTCTCGTCATGCGACCACAGGTGGAAGATGATGCCGTCGGTGGTCGCTACCAAGTCGGCTACTTCCTTTGCCTTGTCGGGTGGCAGATCATGCACCTGCACACGGCCGGTCGAGATCTCCTGCCGGTGGTCGTGCCAGTTCTCATTCCAGTTTGCGAGCGTCACGGCCCCTGCCCGGGTTATGGACTTAGCGACGATGTACTCGACCTGTTGAAGCCGGGCGGCTGGATCACTGGAGTCATAGCAAAGGCACTCAATCACGGGTTCGGGTGAGAGGACCTTGCAGTAATGGTGGTACGGACCCATTACTTTGCCGCCTACGACGTGCGGGGCCGTCACGTGGATCGTGTGACCGTCCGCCGGCGACGCCATACTTTTCTCCTGGCCAGTCGCATGGGCGCTGACCATGACGAGCACGCCGAGAGCACTGAGGACTGCGACCATTCTGGACATCTCTATCTCCTTTCCGTCGTTAATAGTTAATATAGTTTACACAAGCGCGACACGGCACGCTTCGCAAAGGACGCTTAATACTACACGGCTCAGCGTGGCGTTGACAGGGTACTAATGATATCGGAGGATATTTTTCAGCCGGCGCTTGCATTGTCTCAATTCCGCTTCCCGCACGATATCTTTTTTAGCGCACTCGCAACCGCCGTCTCTTCTCACTGTCATCTGTGAGACGTGGAGGGACAATCATGGCCAGCCAAGAAGCCGCACTGTTGAGCTAGCAGCTCAACATTGATATATTAACCGCCACAACCGAAGCTCTTTTTCATTCGACCATCGTCTGTTGATTATTTTTTTCGGCGGCGTCTACTCCTGGGTCTCATCGCCGAATCTCGAGAACGAACGTGAGCGGCGAAGGGGAGTTTGCATCCGCGAGTTGCAACAGACGTTTAGCTGATGCTTCAAGAGCCCTCCCCGCCTTGATGGGAGTGGCAATGTCTATTCACAGGAGCCTACCCATGGAGAAAAAAAGAGACGTCACTATTGGTATTGGGGGAGCCGCTGGAGATGGGTTAGACAAGTCTGGCGACACGATAGCGAAAACTTGTAGTCGACTTGGGCTCTATGTATCTGCGTACAATAGTTACCAATCCGTGATTCGCGGCGGCCATATTTGGCTGCGAGTGCGCATAGCCGAGAAAAAGGTCTCCTCGCACGGCGATCATCTGAATGTGTTGATCGCACTGAATCAGGATACGATCGAACGCCACGCCCGCGAGGTCGAGCCCGGTGGTGCCGTCATCTACAACTCAGACAAACTCACCTGCGATTCCGTGCTAATTGGCAATCAGGTTCTGCCTGTCCCCTTGCCCGTTAAAGCGATAACCAAGTCTTTTGGTCGCCTTCAGCCCATAATGCAAAACACGGTAGCACTGGGCGCCCTTCTCTATCTGCTAGGACTGGATTTTGACATGGCAGCGAGCGTGTTGGCTGATACGTTCAAGCACAAAGGCGAAGCAGTTGTGGAGCAGAATGTACGGGTCGTGCGAGCCGGATACGATTACGCAAGAGATATTTCTGTTCCTCTTGGTTACGAATGGGATTACACGCGCATCAGGAGACCTTTCATCACTGGTAATGAGGCTTTCGCCTTGGGCGCAGTGGCAGCCGGTTGTAAGTTCTACTCAGCATATCCTATGACGCCCGCTTCATCGGTCCTCCATTGGATGGCTGCGCATGGAGCCAAGTGCGGCGTGGTAGTCAAGCAATGCGAGGATGAGTTGGCCGTTGTCAACATAGCTATAGGGGCGGGGCACGCTGGCGTACGTGCGATGTGCGGCACCTCAGGCGGAGGATTTGCTTTGATGACGGAGGCCATCGGAGAGGCAGGAATGATCGAAGCGCCAGTAGTGATTATCGAAGTCCAGCGAGGCGGGCCATCTACCGGTATCCCTACCAAAACGGAGCAAGCTGATCTCAATCAGGTTTTCGGCGCGTCTCAGGGCGATTACCCTCGCGTTATTATTGCGCCAACCGATACAACCGACTGTTACTACACAGCGGTTGAGGCACACAACCTCGCGGAGAAGTATCAGCTCCCGGTCACAATCATTTCCGATTTGCTGCTCTCGGAGCATCCGGAAACCATCGAGGCTGATGCTTTACGCCACGATGTGCCGATTGAGCGTGGTGAAATCATTTCCGACTGGTCTCCGGAGAAGGGGCAGTTCAAGCGATACGCATTCACTCGCTCGGGAGTCTCGCCACGCGCCTTGCCTGGCACGGTGGGAGCGATGTATGTGGCGGCAACTGACGAACACGACGAAGAAGGCGTTGTGATCAGCGATGTCTTCACCACCCCACCCGTGCGGCGCAAGATTCAAGAGAAGCGCATGCGTAAGCTTGACAAGGTCTTGCAGGAGCTAACTCCGCCTAAATTGGAAGGTCCACCCGATGCTGAGGTCACTCTGATCGGCTGGGGCTCGACGAAGGGTGTCATTGGTGAAGCCATAGCTTTACTTGCTGCGCAGGGCATCACCGCCAATCATCTTCAGGTGAAATACCTCCATCCTTTTCACTCAAAGGAGGTGAGCGAAATGCTTCGCGGTATGAAACGCACTTTCTGTGTCGAGTGCAACTATACCGGGCAGTTCGCGCGTCATCTGCGTGCCGAAACCGGCTTCGGTGTTAACGATCTGATCTTAAAGTACGATGGGGAACCATTCGAACCACATCATATTGTTGAACAACTACGCGGGATTCTTGAAGACCGGCCGCGTTCGACTGATGTCACGCTGGAAGAGGCGCGAGAGATGGGCTATCACTACGTTCGTGTGCATCTAGCGGATAAAGTCCGACCCGGGAAGATTGAGAAGATTGACGAGAGTGAATATGGCGAGCCATTGTGGCAAATTGAGATGGTATCCCGCGACGGCGGAGAAAAGCGCGGCAATTTGTCGATCGGGGCGGCCACTGGCTCAACTTACTCATGGCAAGCTGTTAAAGCTCTGACAGCAGATGCAGGATGAAGAGTCGTGAGTCTAGAGTCTAGAGTCGTGAGTCAAGGCGATTGTCTTTGACTCCAGACTCCCGACTCAAAAGGAGATGCGGACATGGCTACAGTAATTGAGTTGCCCATAGAAACCTATGCAAGCGAGGTTGAACCAGACTGGTGCCCTGGGTGTGGAGATTTCGGAGTGCTGCGAGCGCTTGAAATCGCTGCTGGAAGGCTGGGCATCAAGCCCGAAGATCTGATGATCGTCTCGGGCATTGGCTGTTCATCCAACCTGCCTGGTTTCATCCATGCCTACGGGGTCCACAGTCTGCATGGGCGCGCTGTGGCTGTCGCTACCGGAATCAAACTAGCTAATCATGACTTGAACGTAGTAATTACTGGCGGAGACGGGGATGGTTATGGAATCGGACTGGGACATTTCATTCACGCTATGCGGCGCAATCTGGATTTGACTTACATTGTAATGAACAACCAGATCTACGGATTGACCACCGGTCAGGCCTCCCCCACAACGATGAAAGAGGTGCGCACCAAGTCCACGCCTTTGGGCAATTTTGAACTGCCCATTAACCCAATCGCCCTGGCGCTTGTCTCCGGCGCAACCTATGTCGCGCGCGGTTTTTCAGGCGAGAACAAACATCTGGCGGATCTGTTTGCGGGAGCCATCGCACATAAGGGGTTTTCGCTCGTGGACGTTTTCAGCCCCTGCGTCACTTACAACAAAATAAACACGTATGAATACTTCCGCAAGCGCAACTACAAGCTTGACGTCGAGTCAGGCTACGACGCAACGAAGGTCGAGCTCGCATTACAGAAATCCTTCGAGTGGGGTGACCGCATCCCGATCGGTGTCTTCTACGAAAACCAACAGCCAACATATGAGGATCAGGAAGTGGCGCTCAGTAATGGCCCTCTGGTGAAGCAAAAGCTCGGACTAAATAAAGAGACATTCGATGAACTTGTTGAAGAGTTCATGTAAATGACGCAGTTCGCCTCATGATTGGGCGGACAGCGATCGCTTGGGCTTGATTACTCCACAATCTGATGGAAATCAAAGACCCAGTTCCTCGCTAATCATTTCCTCAACCGGCGGTAGTGTCTCTGAGACGGTACAAACCTCGTAATCCTCGATTCTGTGCTCCCAACAGGCGTGCTCTAGTTGTAGCGCCCGCTCCCTCCGAAGGATGAGTCCTTCGAAAGTACCGTCCTCGCGCATTAGGATCATCGCGTGGCCTCTGCCGTTTGGGCCGACGAACTCTTCAATCAAAACGGGGAAGGACATCTCTCTTTCTCCGTCAGCTTGCGTGGTGGGTCTGCTACGGATTTACCCCTTGTTCAACAATCCGCGCCTTGCAGAAATAATCTCCCTGATGGGGCCGTATAATAATACTGCAATGGTTCAGGTTCAAGGGAATTCTGAGGGAGAAAAACCATCATTGGTAGTTGACGAGCTCCAATAATCCAAAAAGCGCCCAGTTACCCTGCTAGTCAAGTCGACTGTAAGTTTTTACAATTATTTCTTCCGACGAATGAGTATGCGAAAGAGGCCCTGATGTTCACGAGCTTTTGGAGAAGACCAACAATCTCGTTCCGGAGAGCGAGTCGAGTGTCGGGAGTAAGACTTTTGAGGAAGAGTGGCTTGATATTCAGCCTCGCGAAGGAAGCAGTTAGAAGTGGCACCCTTAACAGACTAGGATAAGCATCGCGAATGATGAGCCGACGAGGCCGCACGCTCTCAAATTGACAAACAGGCGGCCCAGGACAAAAGTTGTGGTGATCAGCGCGGTCGGAAGTTGACTGCGAAGCGAGGCAGAGCGGAATCATTTGCTAGCTGTCTCCCTCCATAGTAGTTAGCAATTAACGTAAAGCCTTAGGCAACTGCGAAAGATTTCGAGAGGGCTCAATGAATTCAGGCACCATGGTATGCCGTTGCCTCTTTCATCGCCTGGCATTTCTCGCTGTCGTCGTTTGGATCTCAGCAAACCCTTCGGGAACAGTGCTGGCTGGCCAAAAAACGTCTCAGGGGGAATCCAATTACAGACTCCTCGTGAGGGTTACTGACGAGAATGGCGTCGCTGTACCCGACGCGCTACTCGTTCTCTTCCAAAGTCCAACCCAGACGGCTGCGAGGGCCACAACTGACGCGGCCGGTCGCCATGACTTCAGCCTACCAACCGGCGGGGTGTATCAGCTCAAGACCGAGAAGGAAGGTTTTTACGCTTCTACTAGTGACAATGTGCGCGTAGGCGAAGCTTCAAGTCTGGAAATCACGATCTACCACCAACAGGAGATCGCCGAGACGGTGAACGTCTACGCTTCGCCACACGCTATCGATCCTGCAAAAACCGCAGTCACTGCTACGCTGACCAGTCGCGAAGTTCTTACGCTGCCATACCCTTCGACGCGCGATTACCGCAAAGCATTGCCGTTCATTCCCAGCGTGGTGGCGGATGCAAGTGACCAGATCCATCTTGGGGGCTCGGCCACTTCTCAAATTTTGGATCAACTCGACGGCTTCAATATCACGCAGCCGGTGAGCGGCTTGCTTGTGATGCGCGTGAGTCCTGACGCATTGCGGGCCATCGACGCACAGTCGAGCCGCTTATCGGCGCAATATGGTAAGGGCTCGGGCGGCAGTCTCGATCTAACAACCGGCATGGGCGACGATCACTATCGCTTCTCGGCGACTAACTTCGTTCCGTCGTTTCAAAATCGCAAGGGGGTGGATTTCAGTCAGTGGACTCCGCGCGCGACGTTTTCGGGACCGCTGCGCAAGAAGAAGGCCTGGTTCCTTGAGGCTGCGGACGCCATTGTTGATCTGAACATCATTCCCGAACTTCCCAACGGCGCTGATCGAAACACGTCATGGCGCGCGGACAATCTATTGAAGACGCAGGTCAACTTAAACGAAAGAAACATTCTGACGGTGGGGTTTCTTATCAACCGCTTTCACTCACCGCATGATGGTCTGTCAACGCTCAACCCTCTGGAAACAACCGCGGAACTGCAGGAGTCCGCGTATCTCGCCTCGGTCAAAGATCAGTATTACGCTTCCAACAAGGCGCTGCTGGAAATCGGCCTCGCAGTTAATCAGTTTCATGAAGAGGAGCAGCCGATGGGAACCTTGCCATATCGAATCAGTCCAGAAGGCGCCCGTGGAAACTTTTTCAAAACATCGGACGCAACAGCCCGACGTCTGCAACTGATCAGTGGCCTCACATTGCCGGAGGTGCGTTGGCATGGCCCGCATGAGTTTAAGTTTGGGATTGATTTCGACCGAATTACCCTCGATCAATCCGCGTCGCGTCGGCCGATTTTCATCTTGCGCCAGATTGGCACTCTTTCGCGCCAGATCACTTTCAGCGGCAACTCACAATTCAGTCGAGACAACTTCGAAGCCAGCGGCTTTGCGCAAGACCGTTGGTCAATCTCGGCTCGAATGCTATTGGAGGCCGGACTAAGATTTGATCGCGACAGCATCATTCGACGCGCCTCAGTTTCACCTCGCGTAGCTGCCACCTATCTCCTAACCCGCGACGGCAGTACCAAGTTGTCGGGTGGTATCGGCCTCTATTACGACGCAACCAACCTCAATCTTGTGACTCGTTCGCTTGCTGGATTGCGCTCTGAGCAGTCGTACGCCAGTGATGGCAGAACGCCCGTTGGGCCAGCAGTGGCTACGGCTTTTCAGGTTAACGAGAGCAGCCTAAGAGTCCCGCGCTTTACTAACTGGAGTGTCGGAGTTGAACAGAAACTGCCCGCCGATGTTTACCTCGATATCGAGTTCTTGCAGAAGCGCGGGCACGACTTGCTGGCGTTTTTCAATCCCGGCCAGTCGGGACAGCCCGGTGGCGTATTTGAATTGCGCAATGACCGGAGCGATAGCTACGACGGTGTACAAATTACTGTGCGCCACGAGTTTAAGGGAAACTACCCGATACTCGCTTCTTACACTCGCTCGCGGTCGCGAGCAAGCGCTGTGCTCGACCCCGACATCGACAATCCGGTCTTCGGCCAACAGGCGGCCGGGCCGCTTCCGTGGGACGCACCGTACCATCTCATCTCGTGGGGCTGGCTGCCGCTGGTCAAGAAGTTTGCCTTCGCTTACTCACTCGACTGGCGTAGTGGCTTTCCCTTCAACGTGGTCAATCAAGAGCAACAGCTTGTTGGCGCGCCGGGTGCGCGCCGCTTTCCGACTTACTTTACGTTGAACACCCACGTTGAGCGGCGCTTTAGCCTGTTCGGTTATTACCTAGCCTTGCGCGCAGGTTTCAACGACATAACGAACCGGAAGAACCCCACTGCAGTCAACAACAACATCGACTCGCCACTATTTCTCACTTTCAGCGGCACACAGCACCGTGCGTTTACAGGACGCATACGTTTCTTGGGACGCAAATGAGTATAAAACGGGGCGGTGAAGGAGGATCAGGGGGAACTTAAAATGAAGTCGCACTTTGTGTTGCGATCTCTCTATAGAGATGCAGTGCTGCATGTATTGCTGCTTTTCACAATCACTGCGAGCGCATCTGCGCAGACGTCGACAGCCAACACACCATCTGCGGCGCAGTTGCAGACAACGCCATCACCTAGTCCATCGCCGACTCCATCGGCCGAACGGCAGTTCCTGAAAAACATTTTGCGCGACCAGCGCGTCATCTGGACTTCACCATTACGTCTTCAGAAAGATGACGCAACCTGGCTTGCGCCACTCGGCCTCGCAACGGCTGCTCTGATTGCCACTGACCGGCGCACAGCAGGCGCGCTCCATGACAATAGGCTCCGCTTGAATATAAGTCGTGACATTGGCTATCTGGGTTCCGGCTACGGTGCTGGTGCAGTGGCCGCCGCCTTCTATCTGATCGGAAGGAAAGAGAACAATCCGAGGTTGAGAGAGACGGGATTGCTGGGGGCGGAAGCACTGATTGACGGCGCCATCGTGCTGTCAGCGCTCAAACTCGCTACAGCGCGGCCTCGTCCGCGAAAGGACCAGGGACGCGGACGCTTCTTCCATGGAGGACTTTCTTTCCCGTCAGGACATCCGATGGCTGCCTGGTCACTGGCGACCATTGTGGCTAACGAATATCACGATCGCCCGATGGTGCAGGTCGCCGCTTACGGGCTTGCTACTTTGGTGGGAGTGTCGCGTTTCACCGGGCGCAACCATTTTCTTTCTGACGTGGTCGTTGGGAGCGCGATGGGCTATGGCATTGGCCACTACGTCTATCGCACGCATCGCGACCCGGCTTTAGGATCCACCTGCCAGAAGACACCGCGTGGGCCATCAAAGTTACTACCATCGATTATCCCGCGTTATGAGCGAGCGCGGCGCGACTATGGTGTCGCTCTTGTATGGAGCTTTTAGATGAAACTATAGTCCCATACAACCTCTGATGCACATGTTTAGCGGGGCCCTCAACACGTTGTTAAGGGCCAATATCCCTTAAGCTGTCTTTTCTTTTAGATAATTGCACTGAACCGTTGCCGGCAATGAGATGAAACACCAGACTCATATTCTCCTTGCGCTCCTGATATTTGCCCTGTCCATCACTGCGCGCGCGCAGCAAGCGTCAACCTCACATGCCAGCGTCGTCGACCGAATGCTGTTCGATGATTCATTCACGCAAGGCATTGATGCGACGTACAACCTCGATTTTGAAGCGGCGCGCCGTCGCTTTGAGGAACTGAGGTATTAAGCTGGTGCAGGTGTTTCTCTGGTCTTCATAACCCCAAGGTCGGGAGTTCGAGCCTCCCCCCCGCTACCAAATATTCCCTGTGCTTCAAGAGGTTACACGAATCGTCGAGTAGCACGCCACAAGGTCGGCCCCTGTTCGTACACGTCTTGTACCCGAGTGAGAGCCGGCGAGGAGTCCGCACAAAGTACTCGGAAAACAACCCAATCTATGATGGAACACACCCTGGCTATCCTCAGGTGATATTCAGCGTCTCCTTGCCGTCCACCAATCGCGCTTTAGAGGACGTTCCGGTTGCCGAAGGAACATTTCCGCTATTGATCTATTCTCACGGCAGTGAAGGCTCGGCTGGATTATCAGCAGCCGGCGGGTTGCTCGAAACCCTGGCCAGTCATGGATACATTGTGGCGGCAGTCGAACATACGGGTAATAACCGCAGCGCGCTATAGCGAATATCCTGGGCTTGTCACCAAATCCAGGAATGTCTGTTGGAGCTACTCGACTGATTCGACGATCCCAGGATGTCCGCTTTGTCATTACCCAGTTGCTAGATTTCACAGCGGCCCACTATTTAGCCCGCATATCAATCCCGATGAAATTGGCTTGTTTGGCTACTCCTTTGGTGGCGGCACTACGATGGTTACCGTGGCTGGTTTCGGCCTCGCGGGAGTCTTTCCTGATCCTCGTGTGAAGGCGGCCGTTGCGATGGACGGCACTGACTATGTTGGCTTTAGTGCGACTGACTATGCCACTGTGAACGTTCCGCTCATGTTATACCAGGATGGCGACGGGCAGAACCAGGCCGTATTCCCTCAGCTAGTGAATAGTCACCCTAAATACTATGCTGATGTGTCAGCTGCTCTTCATATCTCCGCAGCTTATCCGAACCTGTGTGATGCAATCCGTAGGAATCTCGTTAGACTCGAGTCAACACCTGATGACGATGTTACTTTGGCTGAATTAAAGCTTGTTTATTCAAGCGATCCGTCAGACATTTTCGCTGAGTGCGATGCGTCGATTTTCAATCGTATCAGCGATCAAACGATCACTAGTATTGGTGCCGATCCGACGGAAGTGCAGGCGATGAAGCCTTTCATGCCTCTGCGCAAGGAAGTGTCACTAAAGGAGCTGTATCGCTTGTCAAAATGGTATGTGGTTTCATTCTTCAATAAAGAGTTGAAGCACCAGGACGCGTATGCGCGCTATTTGAAAGATTCGAAAAGCAATCAAAAGTTGAACCCGCTCATTGATTTTGCCAAAGATTGTCGCCAGGTACCCGATCATCTCCTGGATTTGAGAAATGGCGACAAAATCACTTTTACGCCCGTTAAGAACAAGTACAAGGTGGAATTCAGTTCCGGACACCTGCTGCTTGATCAAGGCGTCAATAATCTCAACCTTGGTGATGATGACCAAGTATCGGTTTCTTTACCATTCTCCTTTTCAATGCCCAACGTGGGGATGGTCAACAAGATCAATGTTACCTCCAACGGCGCTATAACCATCAGTGCGCTAACTCAGAGGCCTGGTTTTGAGGCGTTTGGTTCTCCGTGGATATTGAGAGGCGAAATGTTGTTGAACGGTCAAACAACCATTGCACCCCTCATGGTTGATCTGGACCCAACGGCAGGTGGTGGGATATATGCAAAGATCGAAAATAAGCGCGTAATTGTGACATGGGATGCGGTGCCAGTTTACACCGGTGCAGCTAACGGTGCGCCGAATACCATTCAAGTCATTATCAATAAAAATGGCGCCATTGAAATGATCTTAGGAGATCTCGCTAATACAGGACCAGACTATCAGCCGGATTTTATCGGAAACACTGGTATCGCGTCCGGAAACTCGTTGGCTAGTGAACTCAAGACGGATCTAGTCAAATTTACCTCGCTCACTCGTCCTGTTACTCTGGGGTTCGGCGGGATCTACGAGCAATATTATGTCGGCACCGCCGGACCCTCCTGTAGACAGGATTAACGAACAATAATACTTGGCGGAGTAATGGCTTCAATAGAAGTCTATTGCGCGTTCTCCTGAGACTGGCAGCGAGAATAAGGCTGCGAGAGTACTGGCGACTAGCTTTGTCGCGCTGCAACTCCCATTACTGGCGGGAGCGTACGCCTGCCCTTAGAATGAGAATATCTCATCGACGTTGAATCCAAGGCATTGAGTCATTTCATCGACGTTGAATGCCAAGTATTGAGTGGCTTCATTATCACAAAGCAGCACGAGCGTCATGGGATCGATTTCTTTGAGCCCAGGTCCGGTCAGATTGTGGCAAAGCCAACTTCTCGCAAATAGTCAAAGGTGGGATCGTAGAACTCGGGTTTGCGGGTTGGATCGTCGGAGTCTCCGGAAGGGACGACAATCACCATACCTTGGCGTGCGCGGGTGAGTAGGACGCGGTAAGCATTCTTCTGATAGAGCCGACGTTCTGGTTTATTGATTCTATTCCAGCGATCGCCGGTAAATGACCAGTGTTGCCAACCATCGCCTGTGTGACGAAAGTCTGCGTCCCAAGTCACGCATGCCCAATCGAGTTCGAGCCCCTGGATGTGAAATTCAGTCGCCACATCTTCAAGGTAATACGAAGAGCGCACGTCTTCTTTGCCGTCTAAAAACCAATGGATCGGATTGACGGGCGATTTGACGTCGATTGCGTATGGCTTCAGACGTTCGGCATGCGACGAGGCAACAAGGCCATAACGCTCTGAGCCTCGCGCATGACTCCTCAACCAGTGCTTTGCCTTCATCAAGTCTCGCGTAATGACGATTGGATATTTCTCCCGCAGTTCGTGTAGTGTTCGAACGGCTGCCGATGCTTCAAGGTCAAGCAGCTCTTTAACTAAACGAGAGAGATTTTCGGCGCGGAACGACCGCATCGAGACGGAGAGATGTAGTTCGTCCTTCATGAAAACATGCGGGCGTGAACGAATTTGATCCAGAATTCTGCCGGCTCCATACTCGCTGTCCGTCAGACGTGAAGAGATGTAGATGTGCCAACCGGGGAAGGATCGATTTAGCGATTCAATCCATTCACCGATGCCAGCCTCACCGGTATGAATCTCCTGGCCACCGCCAACAAGGCATACGATCACCGCCCAATCCTCATGACGGTCCATACAGGAGATCAGGAACTCAGGTTCAGAGTAAGCAAATTCGAGCACGCCCTTTCGACGTTTAAGAAAGTCGGCGGTCTTAGCGTGGTGCCATGCGCGTTGCGCCTCATCAAATAGCGCAACATGTTCGATTGGCGGTTTAGCATCTCTGATACCTTCGTCGCGGAATTCGTGAACAGGCTGAATGAATGCTCTCACTTTACTGCGAGCTTCTCCCTTGCGCACCTGTCGACCTTGCATTAGTTCGTTCTGGACGTGATCGCGTGCGAGCGCTTGGTCGTTGTTGCCGCATCGGGCAACCTCGTCGCCTACGACCTCGCTACTGGCCATCCGCGTTGGTTCGGGCCTAAGGCGGGCAATAGCTACAGCTCCCCACAGCTTTTGAACATCAATGGAGTCCAGCAGATCCTACTGATGAGCTCAACTGGCGCAACTAGTGTTGCACTTGCGGACGGCAAGGTACTCTGGAACCACGCGTGGCCATCTGACACTCGCATCATGCAACCGGCCGTGGCTGCCGATGGGGACCTTATGATTAGTGTCGGCGACGGAATGGGTGGAAGCGGCGTGCGCCGGATCGCGGTCAAGCAGGGATCCAGCGGATGGACCATCGAAGAGCGCTGGACATCGGAGGACCTGAATTGTAACTTCACCGACTTCGTCATTCACAAAGGCCATGCCTTTGGCTACGACTGGGGCACCTTGGCGTGCATCGACCTCAATGACGGGAAGCGCAAGTGGAGGGCCGCGCGGCACGGCTACGGCCAGCTGGTGCTTTTGCCCGACCAGGACGTGCTGCTCGTGCTGTCGGAGAAGGGTGAGTTAGCCCTGGTAAAGGCGGATCCCGACCAGTTCACTGAGCTCGCGCGGTTCCCGGTGATCGAGGGCAAGACTTGGAACCATCCGGTGCTGGTCGGCGACGTCGTATTGGTTCGCAATGACCACGAGATGGCGGCATTCCGCCTCTCCCTCGCGCAATGACCGGCATTGCCTTACGAGAACAGTCAGCGATGACGGTAGTCTCGGAGTTTTGAGTCTGTTCATAAGCAGTCACCCCTCCGAGTTGAAGAAGCACCATTCCGCTGAAGCGCGTGGTGTTCACGCATCTCTAATCTACATAAAACGACAAGTCGTCGCGAGCTTCTACCAACCTACCATCTAACTGCAACAAACTGTCCGCCAACTTCACCATTCGGCGATTCGGTATCGCAATAGGACGCTGAGCGATCACACGTTCCATTGCTTCGTGTTCACGACCCCGCCCAAACCAGCAGGCATAGATGATCAGCGCTGCAGCCGTTGAGCGACTCACTCCAGCCTCACAGTGAATAAGCACCTTGCCGCGGTGTGACTGCAAGTGCTCGGCCAATTGAATTATCATTTGGACATCTTCTTCAGTTGCCCCATCTTCCGTCACTACATCAGCGATCAGCAGCCGCAATCTGTGATCTACATTTTCGTAGCCCGTCGGAAGAGAATCATTAGCGTCGCCAATCGACACCAGGCACGTGATCTCAGCACACAAACCCGGGGAGCAGAGGATTTCACCTGCTTCGAGCCGACTCACGACTTCTATCGTGATTTCGCGTGAGCTCATGAGATGAAGTAACGAACGTACATGTCACCCAGACAACCATCGTGAACCCCACCAACGGTTAACGATCTGAAAGATATTACAGGCAACCACCGTCCACCCTTCTGCGGCAGCAACATGGTTTCTTTAGAACGTTCATAGGGCTCAATGACGTACGTTAGCCGAAATACGCAGCGGACCCGGTCGTTAGGAAGCTGTGAATAAGATCGTCCTAACAAACAGCTCCTTGATGAACAGTCAACTCTTTGGAGTGCGGGGACTTGTCACCGCTTGCTCAGGTGAGACAATTTTAACGAAAAGCGGTGACAAGTCCCCGCACTCCAAAGAGTTGAGCAATCTATTCACGCTTCTAACGCTCCTCGGTTCTGATGTTGAGTGGCTCTTCGAGCACAGTTTCCATTGACATCTGCCAGCACTGCGGTGAGTGAGGGCACACCGTGGCCAGCCCTTGGTGCGTTGGTGGCAAGTTTATAGTAGTTGAGTGGAAGCCAAGAAGGGGGGGCGGCCGCGGACGGCCGCCCCTGCAACTACTAATTTAGATGTAATATCATGAACTCGGTCACGACGATCAATGGCAATAAATGCAAAAGAGTTTTATGCTGAAACTGTTCGAAGCCTCTCACCCAAAGAGCGCTTGCGGCTCACAGTAATGATCCTCAATGACTTCACAGACTCGGATGAGCGCATAGACTTTAGCGATTCTTGGAGTGACCAAGACCTTCAAGACCTGACAACATTCGCGCTTTCTCACAGCGAGAATCCTCATGATCCCAAAAGTTTGATGTGCTGCGATGGCTTGCCTCGCGGGTAGCCTGCCAAAAAAACTCAACGTGTGTGTGTGTTTCAAAGACTTACCAGGTCGCTACCGCTCCCTGTACTGACAATGAGCGTCGCGTCGCTCGCCTCTGACAGCGCAGGAGACATGGCGGCGTAGCCGTAATGCTTGGGGCTCATTACCCGCGAGGCGGAGCCAGCGCGGCACAACGGGCGGCAAAGCCGTGACGATAATGGACATGATTACGGAAGGGCGGAGCCCATCCTCACAACAGGCGGCGTAGCCGTGACGATAGTGAACATGTTTGCGGAAGAGCAAAGCTTGGGGCGTAGCCCCTCATTTTTTTAGGCGGCCTGCGGAAGGGCGGAGCCCATCCTCACAACAGGCGGCGTAGCCGGAACGTTCGTTGCTGCTCAACCGCGAAGCTGAGCACCGCAGCACATCAGGCGGCAAAGCCGTGACGATAATGGACATGATTACCGAAGGGCGGAGCCCATCCTCACAACAGGCGGCGTAGCCGGAACGTTCGTTGCTGCTCAACCGCGAGGCGCTGGCGCGCGAGACAGAGACAGACGCGGCACATCAAGCGGCACAGCGGTAGCGTTGGTTGTCGAATCTTCCGACGAGACTCAAATCCCAATTCTTACGACGATCTTTTCTCCGCGCCGATTGAGCAGCAATTCAACGCCTTGTGAGCCTCCCGATCTAATTGCCGCGACGGTCTCCTGCAGAGTCTTAACTGGAAGATGTAGTACCTCCTCGATGATGTCTCCCTGCTTGATTCCACTCCTCTCAGCGATGCTGCCCGGAAGAACCGCTGCGACGACAATACCAGCGCCGTCGCTGTCCAATCCAAATTGCCGTGCGTATTCGGGAGTCAAAACTTCGAGGCGTATCCCCACACTCCCTTTGCAGGTTGTATTGATCGCCTCGAATATCTTGTCGGCTGCCGCGCGAGACTCAGTTTTGAGCCGACACTTGCCAACTCCGCATCCGATCTCACGAATGTAGCTGCCATCAACAACAGCTTGCGCAAAACTAGCGCAGCTCCACTGAACGTCTCGACCTTCGTCGTCAACAATCTTAAACTTGCCTGGACTGACCACAAGCTGGGCCGGCCAGAAGCGCTCCGCTAGACCTCCTCGGTAACCCCACGAAATCTTAAATGTCTTGCTTTGCTCTTGAATCATCTGAGCTAGCTTAGTTGCCGCAACTTTATCTCGTTCCTTTTTTGCTTCGACCTCCGCAAGCTTCAAACGGTTATTCGCAAGCTCGACAAATTGCCCATTCGGAAATTTCTTTATGTATGCGCTGAAGTCGGCAGCACTGGTGCTGTTTTTTATGGAATCCCAGAACGCAAGCTCTGTTGCGCGGTCAGTTTCTGCGCGAGTCTCAGAATTGCCTGGGGTCGCGAGAGTGTTTAGGCGATTTCTGGCGATTTCTGAAAACTGACCCTGTGGGTAGTCTCTTAGATAGGCTTTGAAATCGCCGGGATTGGAACTGTTCTTGATCGTATCCCAGTATGCCACTTCAGCCGCACCGGCATCGTTGATGCTGGTTACGACTGCATTGGATTCCACGCGTCGTGGGTCAGTGACCGAAAGAACAAGTTGATCAGCCAGGTAACCCTCTATCGTCGCAAATGGTCGTTGCTGTTTTGAAGCGCCGAGATCAATTGCGATTCTTTTTGGAACGGCCTCCTGAACGTATTTCACGAGTTGAGCAAGTGTGACTTCACCGCGTTCATTAGCGGCTTCGCCCTTGAGCCCTTCGACTATCGCCCAGGTGAAATAACCCTGTCTCTTTTCGCCATACTCATATGCCCTCTGGCCGATAGCAGTTGCATACAAGACCGCGAAAGCTTCCACTTCATGGTTTCGTCGATCGAAGCTAAGTGCATTCACAAAATTCTGAGTGAGATTGTTTGGCGCATCGGCACGTCCGCCGGGATCGTTGCGACAGGCGTCCAACAGGATCATTACCTGCTGTAGGGCCATTGTTCTAATACGCTCCTTAATTCTGGTGATGCTTAGCGCGGTATCCTCGAGAAAAGAGATCTCATCAGCAATCTGGGCATCACTTGGAAGCAAATACGCTTGATTACTTCGCTCCATTCCGTGTCCGGCGAACGAGAAAAGGAGCAATCCGTCTTTCGGAACTGCGGAGGACAGATTTGCCAGCCGCCTTAAAATATTTACTCGTGTTGGCTGACGCTCCGCGGGCTGGTCAGTAGCAAGAAGAACGACTTGGTCCTGAGGAAAGCCGGCGTAATGAACGAGTGAATCCGCCAGCATACGCGCGTCGTTTGCTGCGCCCTTCAAGGGACTTATCTGAGAGTCCGTGTACTGGTCGACACCGATTACCAGGGCCCATCTTTTGGCCTTGGCGGGCAGCGTTTTTTGCGGCTCGATCTGTTGGAGTTGACGCGAATTGGCCACTGTTTCTGTAGTTGCGCTCGGTGTTTGCGCTGATGCGAAACTTGTGAACAGAGCAAGAGTACAAACGGCAATCTTACTAAACCGCCATTGCAGGGGGGACGATGAATTCATTGTGTTTCCTGAGAAGAAGTTGAATTTGCTGAGGCTGGTTGAAATGAGAACGGCGAAAGAGCCACACTCAGGATATTTCTGTAGGATGTTACATGTCAATACCGTTTGGTATTGGCAGTGTCCGGGTAGGCCCAGCGGTTACCCAACCAGGCCCCCCACAGATCCGGACGTGCACAATTCGTGCATCCGGTTCCTCGGTTCGCCAGCGCGTCGGCACGCGCACTAGCGCAGAACGTTAGCTGCCCTACAGACGACTT
>DATEUF010000106.1:0-5719 GCA_035283325.1 Pyrinomonadaceae bacterium
CTGGCCAATCCCAACCCACCTTAAGCGATCCGCAAGTCGCTCGATTTCCGGGGCAGTTTCCTCATGGATTGCGGCCACCGAAACCGACGCCCCCGCCCGTTTGGCGCCTTCGATTACCAGGAACGGAAATCTACCGTTACCCGCGATTAATCCGTATCTCATTTTGTAACGCCGCGTTTTGACGTTTCAATGAATTGGACCAGCAGTTCAACTTCCGGCGAGCTGTTCATCTCTTCCCGAATACGCGTGAGCGCTTGAGTGGTATTCAGCTTTGAGGAGAGTAGCAGATGGAAAGCATGGTGCAGCGTTTTGATCACTTCTTTAGAATAGCCACGGCGTTTCATTCCAGTAACGTTCAGTCCATAACAACGCGCGTGGTTTCCTACCGTTAAGGCAAATGGCAACGCATCTTTTACCAGCACCGAATAGCCGCCGATATAGGCTTCTCGTCCAATGCGGCAAAACTGGTGGACCCCTGAATAGGCTCCAATATTCGCACCTTCTTCAATCAGGACATGGCCGGCAAGAGTGGCGGCGTTGGCCATAATGACCCCATCGCCGAGCCGGCAGTCGTGCGCTACGTGGGCCTGGGCCATCAGTAAGCAGTCGTCACCAGTTTGTGTAAGCATGCCGCCACCTGCCGTTCCCCGGTGAATCGTCACAAACTCGCGGATGCGGTTGCGCCGCCCAATGCGCGTCCCTGAAGGTTCGCCGCGATATTTCAGATCCTGGGCGGCCAGGCCTATTGAGACGAAGGGATACACGTGCGTACCTTCGCCAATTGTTGTGCGACCGTCTATCACGCAGTGTGATTCAATCCGAACGCCATTGCCTAGTTCGACTTCTTCGCCAATAACTGTATATGGCCCGATGTAGCAACCAGTGCCCAGCCGGGCTCGAGGACTGACAATCGCGGTCGGGTGGATGTTCGTTGAATACGTGGCGGCAGCCATCTGTTGGTTCCGGGCTTCTGCTTCTAGAAACTATCGTACCGCGACCCCAGCGGACCTAATCACCTTCGTTCAAAGCAGCACCGCGATCAGCAATGATGCTCATGATGTCGGCATCTGCAGCAAGCTGACCATCGACTTTTGCTTCACCGCGCATCCGCTGCACGCGCGAACCTATACGCAGCGCCGTCACTTCCAGAATCAGAGTGTCACCTGGTATGACGGGCCGGCGAAAGCGGGCTTCTTTTATCCCTGTAAAGAGAACCAGCTTCTGCTCGCGATTTTCGATCTCGCGCAGGGCCAGCACGGCGCCAACCTGAGCGAGGGCCTCCACAACCAACACGCCGGGCATGACAGGCGCGCCCGGGAAATGCCCCTGGAAGAATGGCTCATTAATACTGACTTGCTTTATACCGACGATACGTTCGCGAGGTACTAATTCGATGATCCTGTCGACTAGAAGAAATGGATAACGATGCGGCAGGAGCTTTTGAATGGCCTGGGAATCGAGAAGGATTTCCATAGTCAAAACAAGAGACGCGGCGACGAGAGAACCCGTTCACCGCATCTCCCTGGTCTGCGCCACTTTAATCAGGAACCTCACTGTGGAGGAGTCACGGACGCCGTAGCTGGAAACTTTGTATTGAATTCGGCAATAAAAGCTCGTGTGACGTCCATAGCCTCCGGGGGATTATTCAGGATAGCTGGCCCAATTTTGGAGACATCGAGTAAGAGTGTAATGCCACGCGACTTAGCGAACGTATCAAGTGCCTTACCAAGATCCTCATAGATAGGGCTCAGGACTTCCTGCATGCGCTTGTTGTAGGCGGCTTGCGCATCTTCCCCCTTCCTTTGGGCGTCCTTCTTCAGCTGGTCGAGCGTCTCCTGCTTTGTTTGGATGTCTTTAGCCGCGGCAAGGGGTATTGTCTTTTCGATGTCGTCAGTAAGCTGTTTCACTTTCACTTGCAACTGCTGCAGCTCGGTTCTACGCGGCTGGAATTCGCTCTCTACGCGCTTCATAGCAGTAACAATCCGAATGATGCCGAGCTTCTCATCAGCAAAGGCTTCGGTATTGATCAGCGCGACCTTGCTCTCTGGTATGTTCGCCTGCGAGGCCGTCGCCGGGGCTGGAGCGGCGGTCTGCGACGCCGGTCTCTGCTGCTGGGCGAAACTGGGGGAAACGGCGAGGGCTGTAACGAAAGCCGTCGCAATCAATCGATATGTCTTCATAACCTTCCTGTAATGCTCCTTAGTCGAAAAGGGGTGCTAACTTAGTTGTTCAGACCCGCCGCAATGGTTGGCCTCAAAACGTACGCCCAACGCTGAAACGAATGACTTTCTTCTTTTCGTTGAAGAAGAATGGGAACCCGTCAATGATCTGGTTCTGCCGGGCGTTGGGATTATACGCAAAGATCAGGCGAAAAGGCACGTTTAGGACGGGCACCTGGACCCGAACCTCCATCCCCAGGCTGGAGCGAAAGTCGCCGAGCTTGTTAAACAGGCTCTGCGAAAGCCGCACAGTCGTGTTTGTCTGGGCCTGACCCCGCAAAAATACAGGCTGAAAACCAAACGGTAACTGAGTGAGGGGATCCACCTGTCCCCCCTGGGCAGAGTCAAGCTCGGCTTGAGTCACAAGCCGGTTATCGCGGGCGACAAGGCTCAAGAAAGGCGAGGTCGCAAACTGCGTTTGATTGCATAAGACCAGGGTGCTCAGGCTTACGGGGGCGATGCCAGCGGCGAATCGGGGACAACGGATCGCACCGACGGTCGAAAGAAAGGGCTGGTCGTCAAGGAAATTGCTGGAGAATGTCTGGTCGCGCTTGGAGCGCAGGTTGAAGGCGGACCCGATATCCGCAAAGCCCGCTAAACTGACCGCGTCTCCGATCAATGGCACGCGATACTCAAAATTGCCGAGCAACTGCGTGTCTCCCCCTACAGAAGTGAACGACCGCGGCAGTTGCACAACATTGTTTCCGGTCGGTCCTGTAAACACCCCGATGTCGGCAAGAGACGCAGGAAGTCCGGGAACGGGAACTGGAGTGCCGGCGGCATTGGAGGCTAGCACCACGTTGCGTGATGTTACAAAGGTGTCGAGTGGCGCGATCGGGCTAATTGAACGAACATTGTAGCCACGAATCGTGAATTCATCCCCCAGGAAGTAGCGCTCAAAAATCGGGATCCCATCGACGAAAGCGAGCGAGTTTGAGTTGCGGACTGTAGCGGAGGTAGCAAAGCTGCCTACCGTGCCCGCGATCAATCTGAACCCAAAGACCTCGGGTCGCTCGGATCTCTTTCGTCTTACAGGGAAGAACTGTGTATAAGAGATTGTTGGCTGATACGTGCGTACGTCACCACCCAAACCCGCTATCGCCATGGCTACTGAGAGTTCGCGGCCGCTGGTGGGATCGATGCTCGCATTACGCGTGTCGTAAGTGAAAGTCAGCGTGCCACGGCTCGTGATAATGTTTGGCTGACTATAGACCACCGGGATGAACTGATTCGCGCTTCCGGCCACGTTTACCTGCGGGTCTTTGACGCTAGATGTCGAAAACTGGTACGAAGCACCTATACGCGAAAACTGCGTGAAGCGACGCTTGCGATAGAACTCCGATAAGGGGGCGCTGGCAAAGATCGACCCGCCATAAGAGTCGCGAGTGAACAGGTTTTCCTCACTGACGTTGAAGAAGTCGAGTATCGAACCTGAAAGCCCCTGTTGGGCTTGGGCATTCTGCGAAAGAAACGTTCCTTCTCCAAAGAATTTCTGGCTAAAAACGAAGAGGGAGAAGCCGGCCGTGATGGGACGGTTTCTGATGTAGGGTTCCGTAAATGAGAATTGAAAGTAGCGCTGACGATTGCCGGCAGAGACGTTTACCGAAAGTATTTCGCCACGCCCAAGGAGATTATTGGTTGAATATTCAAGTCCGAAGAACGAACCGCCAATGCCAGAAACGCCACCATTGAAAGATATCTGTTGCCTGCCTTTTTCCGCCACTTTGAGATTTATGTCGACCGTCGCCTCCTCCTCATTCGTGCGGAAGTCGGCGTCTTTGTCTTTATCGATCGGATCAAAGTAGCCGAGCTGGTTGAGCTTTATGATCGAATATTCCCAGGCTGTCTGGTTGTAAATGTCACCTTCATTGAGTAGCACTTCTCGACGCAGGACGTTGTCGCGAGTAAAAGTATTACCAATAAACTCCAGTCTTCTTAGTGAGAACTGCTTGCCTTCCTCAATCGTGATAGTGAAATCCACGATTCCTTCCTCAGGATTCTGAGGGTTGTCTTTGAAGCTGGGAGTCGGTTCCGCCGTGTACTCGATGAACCCTTGCCCGCCGTAGATCTTCTTTAGATTCTCAAACAGTGCCTTACCAATCTTCTCACCGTTCGCAATGTCTCCCTTGTTGAGACCGATGACCGCCCGTATCTGCACTTCCGAAAAGATTGAGTTGCCTTCAATCTTCATCTCGCCGATGCGGTAGAGCTTTCCCTCGACGATCGGCACCGTCACGCGCAGCCCCTCATCAACGGACGACAGAAACGGTAAGGGCAGAATCGGGAAACCAGTGCGCCGCGGCCCAACACCTTCGACGCGGGCTTCACCATGCCGCGCCTGTAAGTAACCCTTAGACCGCATGTAGTTATCGACACCTCTGAGGTCAAACTCCAGCTTTTCGCGATCGAGTATGTCCTGCCCGCGAATGCGCGACAGCAAACCGGCTTCTTTAACGTACTTCATCTGACTGCGAAGTTTGCCGTCGCTGAAGACTGTGTTGCCCTCAAACTGAATATCGACCACACGAACCCGGTCGCCTTCGTCAACGTCGAAGGTTACAGCAATTGAGGTAGCAGATACCTCATCGCGGCGTTCCGTTATTGTGGCGTTTGGGTGGCCGCGCGCGGCCAGAAGTTCCTTTAGCACGCGGATCCCGTTTCGCGCTTTAACGGGATCGTAGATGCTCTCTTTGGAAACACCGACGCGGCGCTCACGAAACGCCTTGAGCACATCCGACTCTGCGACACTTTTGAGGCCCTCAAATTGAAGGTCGCGAATTATCGGGAGTTCCTTGACCTCAAAAATAACATTGACCCCGCCGCGCGCACCTTCTTCAGTCAAGACCCGCGTCGCAGTCTTGTCGAAAAATCCCAGGGCAAGAATGGCTTGCAAGTCTCTTTGGACCTGCTGCTCGTTAAAGACATCACCTGGTCGAGTCTGGACGTAATAGAGGACGTCGTCCTTTCTGAGACGTCGATTACCAGTGATGTCTACATTTTCAACAAGTCGCTGACTTTCTTGTGCCTGAACGGCTCCGGGCCCTGAGATGGAAATTGACAGGATTAGTCCGCTCAAAAAGGTGAGCAAAAACCCGCGGTAAAAGTGCATAGGCGCCAAATCCCTTAGTGGTTCTTACTAAAACCTTGCATACTTCGGGGAGCTTTGGGTGCTAAGCTATCTTTTTCGAGAAAATAAAGGCAAAAAACAAAACTGTCGCTTCTATCTTCGACCAGTCTTTCGGCAACGAGGAATTGTTGGATTCCGGTAATAGGTCCGTCGTTGCCAGTGATAGTCCAGCAAAGTCGCGCATTATACAGGCAAGAGAAGCCCAAAGTCCAAAGAGCCACACGGAGAGCTACAGGCCTCTGCTCTCGAATCGAGCGCTTTGAACTATCACTTTTTATCGGGATTTAGTGAATAAGGAGAGCGTCGTCAGGAGCCTCAATACCTATAGACCGGTAACTTAGCTCAACTCCGTCGACATAGACTTCGACCAGCC
>DATEUF010000107.1:0-6734 GCA_035283325.1 Pyrinomonadaceae bacterium
ATTGTCGTAGCCGCGATTGCTCGTAAGCACAGTGACCTGATGACCTCGTTCAGCGAGTTCTTTTGCCAGGCTGGTTAACTGCTGACCGCTGGCCATCAAGTCAGGATGGAAACACTGATTCAGAAAGAGGATCCTCATGAATCCTCACTTGCTCAGGGTATCCCTGAAGTACGACACAGTCTTCTCCAGGCCTTCACGCAATGGAACAGTTGGATTCCAACCCAGCAACTTTTGGGCCCGGCTGATGTCTGGCTTTCTCTGTTTTGGATCGTCCTCTGGTAAGGGCAGGTATTTCACGGTCGAGTCGGAACCACAAGCTCGCACAACCTCCTCGGCGAGTTCTCTTATGGTGAACTCACTTGGATTACCGATATTTACTGGTTGGTGCAGGTCGTCTGTATTCATCAGGCGGATAAGACCCTCGACAAGATCATCAACATAACAGAAGGACCTTGTCTGTTGACCCGAGCCATAAATGGTCAGCGGCTCACCACGCAGCGCCTGCACGATAAAATTTGAAACCACACGTCCATCGTTTTCCAGCATTCGTGGCCCATAGGTATTGAAAATCCTGGCGATGCGCGTGTCCACCTGGTTCTGCCGGTGGTAGTCCATCATTAAAGTCTCCGCGATGCGTTTGCCTTCGTCATAGCAGGAGCGAAGCCCGATGGGATTGACATTGCCCCAATACTCTTCTGTCTGCGGGTGCACCAGTGGATCGCCGTAGATCTCGGATGTCGAAGCCTGCAAAATGCGGGCATGCACACGCTTCGACAGGCCCAGCATGTTTATTGTTCCCATCACACTGGTCTTCACCGTTTTCACTGGATTGTACTGATAGTGAATTGGGGATGCCGGACAAGCTAAGCTGTAGATTTGATCGACCTCCAGCAGAATCGGTTCGATCACGTCATGGCGCAAGAGTTCAAACCGGGGTTCTTCCAGAAGGTGGAAAATATTTTCGCGCCGGCCGGTAAAAAAGTTGTCAAGGCAGAGCACATCATGGCTCTCACTCAAGAGGCGCTCGCACAGGTGTGAGCCAATAAATCCCGCCCCGCCGGTTATTAGGATGCGCATGCAGATGCCTATTTGGTCAGTGATAAGTTATAAGTGATGAGTGATAAGGTGTATAGAGAACTAGCGTCGATCGCCTACTCTTATTTTCACCGACTGGGCAAGCCCGACGATCATTCGACCTATGTGGTCCAGCTCCTCGTTAGCTTCTGCGAACTCTCGTCGAGTTAGGTATCCGAGGCGTCGAGCTATCAACAATTCTGTTGCCAATTCGCTCGCGGACCCCTGTGCGTTGGAAAGAAAGTAGAGAAACTCTTTGTCCGATTGGCGACCGGCACCTTCCGCGATATTCGCCGGAACTGAAACGGCTGCTCGCCGTAATTGTGAGGTCAAGCCAAATTTTTCTTCCTTCGGAAAAGAGTTGGTTAGAGCGTAGAGTCTGACGACAAAATCTATCGCCTTTTTCCACAATTTCAGTTTTTCGTGAGGTCTCATGTTAGTTGTCCTTTCATCTGTGAGAAGTTTTTCACCAACCTCATCACTCATCACTTATGACTTATCACCGACTTTATTAACACCTATCTTTTTACCACACAATTCCCCAAATACAGCACATCCATGCGCGTTTGCTGAAAGCAGCGCAGCGCATCGCGCGGAGTGCAGACGATTGGTTCATTCTCATTGAAGGATGTATTAAGGACCACTGGCACGCCTGTTAATTCATAGAATTTCCGGATGAGCTCGTAAAACCTGGGATTGTCGTTGCGGGACACCGTCTGCAAACGTCCTGAGCCATCGATGTGGGTAACAGCTGGAATGTCACGGCGCCGTTCTGGCCGGATCTGATAGACCATCAACATCGTGGGCGAGAGATGGCTTTGTTCGAAGTACTGGTCCACGTACTCTTCCAGGATCGACGGCGCAAACGGGCGAAATGATTCTCGCTTTTTGATGCGTTCGTTGAGGATCTGTTTCATTCCCTCGCGGCGTGCATCCACAATTATCGAACGATTGCCCAAAGCCCGTGGACCAAACTCCATACGGCCCTGGAACCAACCGACAATGAGTCCCTCAGCTACGTCGTGGGCTGCTCGCCTGGTTAGTTCCACATCATCACAGACTTCATATTCCAGGCCGCTGGCGTCCAGCTCTCCGGCAATTTCCAGCTGCGTAAACTCCGGCCCTGTATTGGCGGCCTTCATTATGGTTTGGCGCTCCTGGCCAAGAATCCCATTATTAATCTGGAAGCAGACGCCCAGGGCCGTGCCGCTGTCTCCGGCTGCTGGTTGTACAAACACGCGCTGAAACGGAGTATTAAGAAGAATCTTTCCATTCAACACGGAGTTGTAGGCAACGCCGCCCGAGAGGCCGAGATCGGTAAGCCCTGTTCGATCGTGTAAGTGATTCAAAACATGAAAACCAACTTCTTCCAGCCTTAACTGCAAGCTCGCGGCAATGTCGCGATCCCGATGAGTGAGATCTGCTCCTTCTTCTCTCGGCCGGCCAAACAAGCGCGAAAATTCACCGGAAAATATGCGTCCGATCACCGGCGAGCCTTGGTCCCAAATCATGTCGACACCTTCGGCATGATGGCGAAAGTAATCCAGGTTGAGGCGAAAGCGTCCCGCGTCGTCAGTGCGAACTATGTCGCGAAACTCTTCAATGTAGCGGGGCTTCCCATAAGCGGCGAGACCCATAATTTTGCCTTCGTCGCCATAGTGTGGAAACCCGAGAAACTGTGTGGTGGCGGTATAAGCGATGCCGAGCGAGTGAGGATACTCAACCTGGCCCAGGACATTAATTGAGTTGCCTTCACCCGTCGCCCACATTGTCGAAACAAAATCGCCAAAACCGTCGATCGATAGCAGTGCGGCTCGTTCAAAGGGCGAAACATAGAAAGAGCTGGCAAGATGCGCGCGGTGGTGTTCGACATGATGAACCCGTGCCAGAAGCCTGTTTTTGGGAACTCCCAGCGCGCGACGAATGTCGTCTTTAAGATCACGGACCCGCGCGGCATTTCCCAATCGGTTTCTGACCTGGCGAAGTATCCGCCGCCTGTAGCTATCCCCATTCGATTGCAGAACGGGTGGATGATCAACTGAACCCAATATCGCGCTCTCATCAGGTTCAGTCCCAACAATAGTCGGTGCAGGATCTCGGCGAACTTCTCTGTCTCTTGCCACCCGGCCACTGGCAAGCCTCGTCGCGGCATAGAGGATTTTTCGATGCAAGTGTGCCGAGGGATCGCGTGAGATCCCAATGTGTTCCACCTCATCGATCTGGATGCCTGCCACCGCCAGGCAGTAACGAATTGACTCTGTGGGAAACCCGGCAGAGTGTTTGCAACGATTGAAACGCTCCTCTTCAACGGCGGCAATCAGTTGACCGTCGCACACGAGCGCTGCTGCCGCATCACCGTGATAAGCATTAATGCCAAGAATGTACATTGGAGTCTGGAGTCTAGAGTCTAGAGTCTAGAGTCTGGAGTCTGCAGTCTGGAGTCTAGAGTCTGGAGTCTCGGCAAAACCCAATTGACATTTGACGTTTGACATTTAGCATTTGCCATTGTTGCGGTACAATCGCTGAGTGCGTAAGGCACTACACTGCGCGCTGAGTGTGTAGGCACTCCACGGCGCTGGTCCAACTCTTGGCACTTGCTCTGGCCCAGTTCTTGGCCGTTGCTCTAACCAGCACTTGGCCCATAACCCGGCCTTTGTAATGGCAAATGGTAAATGTCAAACGTCAAATGTCAATTGGGTTTTGCCGAGACCCTCGACTCCGGACTCTAGACTCTAGACTCTAGACTCCAGACTCTAAGTGCCGCTTCGCCCACTCATTCAATACATACAGGCTCCACGGCCGGGACCAGCTAGTATGTCCGCGCAAATGACTTTTCCATACTCGACTCACGCGCTTCTGGTTCAGTACTTCGCGGAACGCCGGCGCGATCTCAGAAAGACCTTCCTCTACTCTTCGGCGCAGAGGGCCACGCAACCAGTAGGTCCACGGTAGTGTAAAGCCTCGCTTATGATGATTCACCACCTCTGCAGGCAACAGATCTTTCAGAGCAGCAACGAGCAGAGCCTTAGGCCTCCCTCTTCGCAACTTGAAGTGCTCCGGCACACGAGTAACAAAGTCCACCAGCTCACGATCCAGAAAAGGCACGCGCACTTCGAGCGAGTTGGCCATACTCATCGAGTCAGTGTCTCTGAGCAAGGTGTTTACCAGATATGATCGGGTCTCCAGACAGGAAACGGCGCCGAACGCGTCGCGATTTCCGGCGTCTCTCGCCGCTGCCGATAACCACCCCCACCAAAGGGCTCCACGACAATCAGCACCTTTGGTCATTAGCTGTGACACCTGCGGCGGAGTGAAGAGAGCGCGCCCAAAAAAATAGGGATGAGGAAACGACTGAGGCTCGCTCCAAAGCGCCGCGATTTTGCGAGCTGCGTCGCCATGCGTGAATAGTGCTGCGCTTGACACAACCGCGGCCACTGTCTTTCTCAGATCCGATGGCATGCGGCTGCCGATAGCGGCGATTCGCTCATAATGAGGTGTGCGGCGGAAACTGCTGTAACCGCCAAACACTTCATCACCTCCTACCCCTGAAAGCGCAACCTTTAACCCTGCCTCCCTTGCAGCCCAGGACACAAAGTAGGTGTTAATGCCGTCCATTGTGGGTTGATCCATCGCCCCGACTGCCTCGTCCAGACGATTCAACATCTCCTCAGCGGAGAGCAACAACTCCCTGTGATTTGTGCCGAACTGCCGTGCCGTGCGCCGGGCGATGGCGGCTTCGCTAAACTCCGCTTCCGCAAAGTCCAGGGTGAAGGTATGCACTCCTGAGAGTTCGCGACTGGCGAGGGCTGCCAATGAGGTCGAATCAATGCCGCTGCTTAGAAACACGCCAAGCGGCACATCTGCAACCAAATGCTCGCGAACGCTGTGTTCCAGGAGAGTGCGCACCCGTGTTGCTGCGCTGGTACTATCCTCCCTGGTCCTCTTCCCTTGATCTTCACCTCTCTTACCGTCGGCGGCTACGAGTTTTGTCCTGCCGTTGCCGCCATTTTGGTGTGTCCTTGGACGTTGTCCACTCAAGTTCCAATAACACTCTGGTTTAACGGTTGCAGTTCTGGTCCCATCAAGTCTGATAATGATGCGGTGGCCTGGGGGCAAGGAAAGAACGCCCTTAACCAGCGTTTGAGGCTCACTGACAGATCCAAACGACAGGTAGCTCTGCAGGCCGCTACCTGAAAGCTGACGTGGGATGATGCCGCTTGCAAGTAGGGTTCTCACTTCAGAGGCAAAGACGAAAACCGGCAATGCGGATTGCGAATTGGGGATTGCGGATTGTGGATAAGTCGATCGGTTGCCGGACAGTGAATCTTGGCCAGACGATTCAATCGAGTCCACTGGGCTGTCAGTCCCTAGATTCGCAATCGGCAATCCGCAATCCGCAATTCCGACATAGTAATAGCAAGGCTTGATACCGAGCGGGTCGCGCGCCAGGAAGAAACTAGGGTGATCCACCGCCGGGCGCCGGTCATGAACGGCCAGGGCAAACATCCCCTCTAGATAATGGACACAGTCAGGTCCCCACTCTTCAAAGGCGTGCGCGACGACTTCGGAGTCAGAGCGCGTGCTAAAGGTGTGGCCCCGATCCCAAAGCCGGTCTCTCAGTTCACGGAAATTGTAGATCTCGCCATTGACAACGGCGGCAACCATGCGGTCTTCATTGAAAACGGGTTGATGGCCCCCCTCGGGATCGATGATGCTTAACCGCCTCACTCCCAGAGCAACTGGACCATTGAAAAAGTACCCTTCTTCATCAGGGCCACGGTGCAACATTGTGGGAGTCATGCGCCGGACGAGCTCAGCGGCCCTGCCTGTTTCGTTCCATTCAACTACTCCGCAGATCCCGCACATCGTCAATTACCAGAAAGGCGAAGAGCAAAGGGCCAGAGCAAAGGGCAAAGAGCAAAGGGCAAAGGGCAAAGCGCAAAAGCCAAGAGCGAGCGGCGAAGGGCAAAGCGCAAAGGGCGAAGAGCAAAGGGCGCAGTGGGATATTCAAGATGGAGGTTCAAAGTTTTTGACGTCATTTTGCCGGCAAACTTCTGCTGGTCGCGCTACTGATTGCCCTAACCTCCTCGAAAGTCTGCCCTTTGCTCTCTGCCCTTTGCCCTTTGCTCTTTGCCCTTTGCCCTTTGCCCTTTGCTCTCTGCCCTTTGCTCTTCGCCCTTTCTTCTTCCTCAAAAAGTGTCAGCGACAGCATCAACTCAGCCAGTAGTCGTTGAAAGGCATAATAAAATCCGGCCCAGCCATCCAGCACGCCTCCGCGAATTATCAAGCAGTAGAAGACTACGATTACAGGCGCAACTATGCGCCAGCGCCGCAGACGGTCTACCCGGCTAAGTTCGGTTGGCATCGTTGTAAGAAGCTTCCTTGCCTCCAGCTCGGCATATCGTGCCTGACTATCAAACCAGCTCTTGAGCGACTTCCGATCATCATGGCGTATTGCCATTCTTAGATCCTCGATATGTTCCGGCAGTAAGAGCTTTTGGGTATGGCCGTCCTGGGTATAAAGAGCGTTAGCTTTACGGTATAGGACTGTGACGGCAGGGTAGATTCCACTTCTCAGAGGATTGCCATGGATGCAGTAAGTAAACCGGGCACGATAGCCCTGGGTGATTGAGGCAGGATCCAGGGAAGCCAATTCAATC
>DATEUF010000108.1:0-6329 GCA_035283325.1 Pyrinomonadaceae bacterium
ATTGGTCTTACCGTGATCAATTTATTCCTGCTGGTATTTCTTTTGGCGCAAATCCGTCGAGCCGACGCGCAAGGTGTCGCTCCCGTGCTTCGAGGACGCGCGCTTCAAATTGTAGATACTCAGGACCGGATTAGGGCCGAAATTTTAGTATATGAGGCGGATACCGTGAACTCGAAAACGTATCCTGATACAGTTCTTTTTCGTATGGCCGATCCGAAGGGCGGTCCTGTTGTGAAACTGAGTGCCTCTGAGAAAGGGTCAGCGCTTGGACTTTCGGACGATGCTAACGGCAGGGTTGAGCTTCATGCGAACCTGGAGAAGGGGAACTTCCTGAAAGTTGTAAGCAGGGAGGGGCGAGAACAGGTGATTAAGCCCTAGCAGGAAGCGAAGGAATTCAAAGTAACGGTTGAGTTGCGAGACATGCCAGAGGAGGTTCGCAACGGTTTGCGGCCAGGCATGAGTGCTACTGCAACCATTACCAGTAAAACGAAAAACAACGTAGTTGTCGTCCGGTTGGAGGCCATCGTGGAAAAGGCTGCGCCTACGCCGTCGCCTGTGGCAACAGTTGCCGGCAATACACCGGCGGACCCGGCTAGCGAAAGACCAAAGAGTGTCAAGGTTTTTTACCTAATCGAGGGGAACAAGGTGCGGTTTATCGAAGTCACCACCGGCATTGCTGGCGAAAGCGGATATCGAGGTTACGAGCGGCGTTCAACCAGGCATGGAAATCGTTAGAGGTTCACGCTAGGGTGTGCGGGTTTGTCGTTTTATTGACGAGCCATCTTTTAGCATTTTCAAAACCCGACTGGAGACTTACGGCCAAGATCGTTCCACGTCGCCTCGAAGATTCGGTTCTCAGCATCCGCAGGTTCTTCGCTAATATCGAGAAAGCTGAAAGGAGCCGGCTTACCGTGGAGCGTGGTGATATCGATTCCTCGTGCGCCTTTTCTACCGACCCGAAAGTGATGAATATTATCCCGAGACGATGAAAGAGTGTTGATCCTGCCGCGCGTCATTAATTCGTTATGTGTTTCCCGCACACGAAATGTTTTCTTCGAAGCATAAGGTGGCGCTTCGCCTACGATTTCGAAGTTACGCAGCCACACTTCACCTTCATAACCTAATGTGCAAACGCTCGCGTTCGGGTGATTGTGTGGCGGTAGTACCGCGCCCGCCTCCATGCGCCACTGGATAATAAAAAAAGGGGAACCTCGAAAACTCGGGGCAAAGAACACGCGAGGATCAACCGCCGTGTAGGGAAAGAGTTGGGTATCAGGTATCTCCTCTAAGCGCGTCGCCAAAGACCCGATGCGGTAGAGGTATTCATCAATGCTGAAAGTGGAGTCGGCGACTAACTGCTGCGCTACGGGAATTGACTCCTTCAGGAAGTCTTCCCAGTTCAACTTCTCCGCGCCCAATGCGATTCTGGCCCGAGATACTTCTTGCGCACTGGCGTTCCAACCCGTCATATGGAGCGCCAAGACCGCTGCTACAGTGGTTACCGAAGACCGCAGGAAGTAACGACGTTCCATCACGCCCGGAAATACTTCGATTTCATTCGTGGTGTGGTCCGACAAGGACGGAGTGGACCTAAGGGTCTTGTCATTCATTTTGGCTCTTCAATTCTTTACTGTAGGTCAAGCCGGTTACTTGCATTTGAAGGCGATAAGCAATAGCAGGGGGCCTTATTGAGTGACCTTGCGTCCGTGCAACAAACTTACGATGGCTTGCTGCTTAAACTCCATAGCAATAGCTAAAGGCGTCTTGCCGTCCTCCGTCCTGGCGTCAGTCTTTGCCCCATGATCGAGAAGCAACCTGGCGATTTCTAATTGACCACTACTAGCGGCTTCATGCAAAGGACTGAAGCCTGCATCACCTCGGCAATTCACATTTGCCCCGTGACTGATTAGAAACCGCGCTACCTCCGACCACTTTGCCGCCACTGCACTTTGGAGCGGCGTAGCCATGAATCTGTTCTTTGAGACAGCCTCGATATCAGCGCCACTTTTGAGCAGCAACTCGGCGATTCGCGGATTGCCCCAATTTAGATGGAGGGCGGTCCATCCGTCTGCCGAAGATGCTTTGGCGGACTGAGGATCCTGCGTGAGAAGTTCTCGGACAAGGTCGGTTCGTCCCGTCGCTGCCGCCTCGAAAATGTTGGGCTGTATCCCTCGAGCAAGCAATAGCTCGGCAATGTCCTTATGGTTAGTAAAGACAGCGAAAAGCACGGCAGTTGTGCCGTTCTTTGTATTGACCGTGAGAAGTTCAGGCTTTTGATTAATAAGAAGAACAACTCTTTGTGCGTCCCCCTTTTTGATGGCCTCGAAGAATTCGGCTTCGACTGTCGGTACAGTGTTCGATTGCTGAGCGAATAAGATCGGCTGACAGCAGGTAGAATTCGACAAGCAAATTAAGAGGACAAGTATTAAAGGTCGGCTGAGAAAACTCATATAATCAACTCCTTTCACACGTTTGTGCGGACGCATAAACGATTTTGGGTTGCCGCGGCAAAGCTATCCACATAAGTTCCTGGCACTATGGATACAAGTATCGAGATGATGGGGGAAGTGTCGTTGGTCACGTTGAAAGGTCACTATTTGCGTCATGACTGTCATTCCAAAACGTGACAAAAGTCACTGTTCGCAGAGCAGCGGTCATACTAGAGTCACGACTGATTAGCAGCGGAGCAAGTCGTGCATGCCCATCATGCTGATTCACGCCGCCACTTTGAAACCGAATTCATGCGACGACGCATGAGTGCGATGCAGCGAACGTACTAGAGTGGATCTCGAGACTATGAAGAAGCCCAGTCTTATTAGTAGCGGGAACTTAGCCTTTGTGATTGTAGTTGCAGCGTCATATCTATCAGCGATCACCGCGTTCGTGTACTCGCAACGGCAAGTGCCCACGTGGCAAGCAATTGTATTGATTGGCAGTGCGGTTGCTTATCTAATAGTAGGGACTTACGGCTTTGCCTTGGCCCGCAGGTCCAGGACACGAGTCACAGCCGTCACTTATTTCTTTGTTCAACTTTCACTTGCCGCCCTGTTGATCAGACTACCGGGACACACCGGAGAGCTTTCATTCATCTTGCTTCCGCTCGCTGGCCAGAGTGCGTTGCTGCTAAAACTCCGATGGATGATCGTAATCTGCGCTACGATCTATGTACTGCTCGTGATGCCTCTGATTTTGGTTAATCGATGGATTGATGCGGTAGCGATTGCTTTGGTATACGGCACAGGCATCGTGTTTGTGGTTGTCTTCACGCGAATCGCAGCGAGCGAGCGAGAGGCGCGCGCAGAATTGAGCCAGGCCAATCGCCTGTTGTGCGAAAATGCAGCGCAGGTGGAAGAGTTAGCAGTTACTCAGGAGCGTAACCGTCTAGCCAGAGAGATTCACGATAATCTGGGTCACTATCTGACAGTTGTGAATGTCCAAATCGGAGCGGCGCAGGCCGTCTTCCGGCAGGATAGTGAACGGGCGTTGCATCATCTCTCGAAAGCCCAGACGTTGACACAGGAAGGACTCACAGAAGTGCGCAGGTCAGTGGCAGCGTTGCGAGCTTCGCCGATTGAAAGTCGGCCGCTGCCGGAGGCATTGGCAAAGTTAGTAACCCAATGGAACACTACCAGGATGACTGCGGACTTATCCATAATCGGCAGCGTCCGCCCTCTCAGCCGTCAGGCAGAACTCACGCTGTACCGTGCTGCTCAGGAGGCTTTGACCAATGTGAGCAAACACGCGCGCGCGAGTCAGGTCAATCTTGTGTTGAATTATGCCAGTTCTGAGTCGGTTCTTTTGCAAGTACGAGACAATGGCCGTGGCAGCGATGGCTCAGAGGCAGGATTTGGTCTGCTCGGCGTAAGAGAAAGAGCGCAACAACTCGGAGGGGAAGTTCGAATCCAACGCAATGCCGGCGGATTCGAACTTGAGGTAGAGTTGCCGCAATGAAAGTAATCAAAATCATCCTGGTCGATGATCAACCACTTTTTCGTGAAGGACTGCGCACGCTCCTTTCCGTGCATAGCGATTTCGAAGTTGTAGCAGAAGCTGGCAACGGAGCAGAAGCGATGAGATTAGTGCGTCTTCATCAGCCCTCAGTGGTGTTAATGGACTTACAGATGCCCGTGCTTGATGGTGTCGCCGCCACTCGCCGCCTACATGAAGAGCACCCAAATTGTCCTGTAATTGTTTTAACCACGTTCGACGACGACGAGATGGTCTTTGATGGTCTTCGAGCAGGAGCTCTCGGTTATTTGTTGAAAGACGCTCCTTCCGAAAAGCTGGCAGAAGCAATTCGACTGGCCGCACGCGGCGAATCCTTTCTACAACCGTCTGTCGCGGCAAAAGTGGTGGCGGAATTCGCGCGTCTGTCCTCTGTTGGAATCGCGAAGACGCAGGGCTTGATTGAACCACTCTCCGAACGCGAGGGTGAAATCCTCCGCCTCATTGCAGGCGGCGAAAGCAATCGGGAGATCGCTAAACATCTGTATCTCGCTGAAGGCACGGTGAAGAACCATGTGACTAACATTCTTGGCAAGCTGGGCGTCCGTGACCGGACGCAAGCTGCCCTGAAAGCCAAGGAGGTCGGTCTATTTTAGTTAGACCGTAGAATCTATCAGTCGTTTACGCATGGTCATAAGATCAATACGTCACTTGTTCACAAGATCATTACCTTTTCCAATGATGGTGAAATGCCTTTCCCGCGTCCGTAGTCAAGCGGAAGCACGCGCACATTGTGCAGGAAGCTTAAATCTCAGCGTCAGCCTAAGTCTAGACCGCGGCACATTTTCTCCACTGCCATCAGCTGAAGAAAAATACTGCCTGGCTCAGCTAAGGATCTGTCAACATTGCCAGGGGTCGCACATAATTAACAAGAGCCGCTAAGAATTCCTCGCGATGAGTGACAAGCGCAAGATGACCGGCATTGTTGATAATAATCAGTTTCTTCCTGGGCGCTTTCACGACGCTAAAGTACTTCACTGCAACTGATGTGGGCGTGACCATGTCCTCCTTGCCTTGAATCACAAAAAAAGGAACCTTTAATATGTTTGCTGTTGTTGGCAATTCGGTGGTCAGCATAGCGCCCAAACGTGGTGCGTCCAGAGTAGCTCATGCCGGTGCCTAGCACTCTCATATACTCCTCGGTAAACTCCGGGTTTGTCTGAACAATTTGCCCCAGTTCTTCAAACCACTTGGCATCATCGGATGACATTGCTCCCTACAATCAGTAGCAAACTAAAACCTTTACTTATTCTAGGCAACGACATGAGTTACATCTCTCATTACGTTTGTAATATGAGCCATACGCCTCGCCCCTAAACCGGGTTAATTCCTAAATTGGTTTTTGTGTCAGTCTCACACGAGCAGCACCGACGCGGCACATCGAAGTGCAATCTAACATTCCGGATCATGAAGGTAAGAACCGCGTTTTTGCGCCGGCATCGTATCGTCCCAGCGGGTTAACCCCGTCCCGGATACCGCCCTAAATAGATCAGGACTAAGGCCACTGTGTTTGAAACTCCATGGGCGAGGATAGGAACAACGAGATTCTTTTTGGAGCCCAGAAACAGAATTCCAAGCAAGAGCCCGCTCAAGCCCTCTTGAATCCAGCCAGCCACACCTTGCTCTGTATGACCCCATCCGAATAGAAGACTGGATAACAGCAAACTGACAACCCAAGCGACCCGACTCCCACCGAATACCCGGGATAATCTGTTCATCAGGAAGCCTCGAAAGCAGATCGATCGTCCAGCCAAAACGATCCGGCCGGGCGAATCCAATCGATGACCAGCGCTCGCGTCTCAGTCGAAGCATTACCCAGATCAAAGGAAGCAAGAAAATCGTCTGTGTAATGGGAACCACGCCATAAGCGTCGGCAACGACGACTGCGACAAAGATGGCAATCTCAAGCGCCAGATGAAAAGTATTCTTAAGTGGATCGATCATGACGTCCCGCGCATGATGCTGGCTTATTCCGTTGAGGCAAAGTCGCTGCTCAGCACCAAAGGTGCTCGGTGGGTCTTTTTGGCGCTATTAATGTTCGTCTCACCTCAACCACTGTTCTTCGCTCATGGAATTTGCTTGGATCTACTTCAAGTTTACTCTCTGGCTCAAAACACCGGGTCAATCACACTGTTACTAAGTCTTTGGGGCCTGTCCTCTAGGCGGCAACAATATACTCACTCTGAACAAGTCCGCTGGTGAACGAACGCGTCGTGACGTGCTTGAGGATGATGTCGTGATCTAGTGTCCCAAATAGCGGGATTCCATCACCGAGGAGCACAGGAATACGCGTTATAATTAGTCGTTGGATAAGCCTGGCTTGA
>DATEUF010000109.1:0-12338 GCA_035283325.1 Pyrinomonadaceae bacterium
ACCAACTGCGTTGGTGGGATTTGTTTGGTTCACTTCCTGGCCCATTGTTAGGCCGGGTATGAAAGCATCCACCAACTGCGTTGGTGGGATTTGCTTGGTTCATTTCCTGGCCCATTTGTTAGGCTGGGTATGAACGAATCCACCGACTGCGTCGGTGGTATTCGCGCTTTTTCACGCAGCTAAAGCCCCGATGTATCTAAGAACTCCATCCTCCACTTCACTCCATTAGAGTCAGGTTTATGCTTATGGGACTAACCAGAACCTCGCCATCTTCCCTTCTGAAAGGAGACTCCAGTGAATAGGTCAACCCATGGCTCTGGGCCAGAGTCTGAAAAGCCTACTGCTCTCGCCGGCGGGACGCTGATCGCTGGTGACGGCGGAGCGCCGCTTCAAGATGCAATTGTTTTAATCAAAGGCAATCAAATCATTGAAGTGGGAAGCAAGGGTGACATTGAAGTTCCAAATCAGGCGAGAGTTGTCGACGCAACCGGCAAGTATATTCTTCCCGGTCTCATCGATATACACGTGCACTATAACAATTGGATGGGTGAGCTGTTTTTAGCACACGGCGTGACCACGGTTAAGGATATGGGGAATGACATCGAATGGATCTCCAGGATCAGCGCCGATATCGATGAGGGAAAAGTACGCGGGCCACGAATTTTCTATGTGGGCAACGCACTGGATGCGGCGCCTCCTGCCATGGAACACCACGTAGGAGTCGACAGTCCGGAAATGGCGCGGCGCGCGGTCCGCCTCCTGCATGGCAGAGGGGCATCGGCAATCAAGGTGCGTGAGAAAATCACACCGGCCATTCTGCAAGTCGTAAGCAAAGAAGCTCATCACTTGGGGATTCCTGTGACCGGGCATTTGATTCGTACCGACGCGCAGGAAGCCGCGCTAGCGGGTATCGATGGACTTGAACACGCAACCGGCATCGTTCAAGTAGTAGCCAATCGACCCAGACAACCTCAGCCCGGCGAAAACGCAGTGCAAACCTTTATCTCTGACTTCAAAGCCTATTCCCGCGTTGATTCAACAAAGATCGATGAGTTGCTAAAGCTCCTGGCAGAACATCGAGTGGCGCTAATACCCACGTTAGCCGACTTGACGCGTTTACTCCTGGAACATGGAGATGATTTCGCTAGTGAAGACGCCGAGTATGCGAGCAATCCTTTATTAGCATATGTTCCTGAAGGTGTGCGCAAGATGTGGGCAACTTCGTCTTTTTTCAAAGCCAAGTATTGTGATGAACTTGAACAAGGTCACACCGGGTACAAGAGACATCAGGAGTTGCTGGTCCAATACCGTAAGGCCGGTGGAAGAGTTTTGGCTGGAACAGATACTTTCTTTTCAGTGCCCGGATTAACGTTGCAACGAGAGGTGATAGTTTTAGTTGAGGCGGGCTTTTCGCCACTGGAGGCGATTTCGATGGCCACCCGTGATAACGCTGAATTCCTCCAACGGGGTCATGAACTCGGGACAGTTGCGCCAGGTAAGTTAGCTGACATGATCCTCGTCGGTGCCAACCCACTCAAGGACATCCACAATATCCGGAGTGTGGAGCTAGTTATTAAGGACGGTGAGTTGTTGGACACGAGTTATCACGCCAGTTATTCGGCAACGCCCAGGCCCAAACTCACACGACCGCTTTGGCTCGAAAAACAGATGCAAGCGACCGAAGTTCTGTAGGGGCGGCACTCATTAGAAACATGCCTGTAAGTTGTTGATTCTATTACAGAGGAAAAAATGTTTCTTACTTGTATGGGCTCGCCGTTTTAGGGCGAGCTGGAGAGCTCCCAAGAAACCACTATGAAGCACCAAGCTAGATTCATTACGGCTGTGCCGCCTGATGTGCCGCGATGGCTTGCCTCGCGGTAGTTGCCAAGAACCGACTTGGGCTGCGCCCTTTCGCTTATGCTCATCTCACGGCTAGTTGAACCAAGGGGCTGCTTTTCCCCACTTCGGTAGCGAATTGCAAGAACCGCAAAGGAGGGCGTAGCCCAAGCGCTAGAAGCAGCTTAACCGCGAGGCAAGCCACCGCGGCACATCAGGCGGCACAGCCGTAACCACGAGCAATGGGTTTCCTTTGACATCTGCCAGTACCGCGCTGGCTGGTGAACTCGCCCCTACAGATCTCCAAGTAAGGATTAGAGTTTCCGGCTTGACAGGCGGCGATTTTCTTTGATACTAGGAACTAACCGACCGGTCGGTCACTAACATACTAACTACTTCCATCAACCAGTGGCTGCAACGTTTAGAAGGTGGCCTACAGGTGCGAAGTAGCCTAAGCGATCGCAAGAGATGGAGCGGGAAGTTAAAGAGCTCGTCTCAGACTACCCCGCCGCTATTAAATGCGGACCGCGATTGAGGCTGTTGGTCCTGCACGGTCGGGGGTTCAGAGTGCGCACGAGCCCTGGTTTCACTCCGGAGGAGTGAGATGTTTATAGACTTGAAGCAGGTACCTCCCTTGCAACTAAGTTCGGAGAAGCGGAAGGGATCGTCCGAGGCTAAAGTTCTGGTTGAATTCCGCTCCTCCGAACTGAGTTGGAATGTTGTGGATGCTCTGGGTCTATAAACATGTTACTCCTCCGGAGTGAAGAGAACGATCGCTTTTCGGGAAGGAAGTCGTCCCGCACTCAATAACTTCATCTAGGCAAGTCTCAATGTTCGGACGGAATTGCAGCAGACTGCTTGGCCATAGACTCCATTACGGACTTTTGTGCCTGGCGCTTTTCTGCGCAATTGCCGGCCAAAGCTCCACCGGCTCACCGTCTCACTCTGAACAGGTGATTGCCCTCGTGGGCGGCACCGTGATTGACGGCAATGGGGGACCACTGATAGAGAATTCCGTTGTAGTGATCCAAGGTAACAAGATTACCAGCGTCGCAAGCAAAAACAGGACAAAGGTTCCAAAGGCTGCGAAAGTCATTGATGTGACCGGGAAGTATATCCTCCCCGGTCTGATTGACATGCACATCCACTATCACGACTGGATGGGCGAGCTGTTCCTGGCACATGGAGTAACCACCGTTAAAGATCTGGGCAATGTCGTTGAGTGGATCTCGGCGGTGAGTACCGACGTCGCACAGGGAAAGATGCGTGGTCCGCGCATCTTCTATGTAGGCAATGGGCTGGATGCACCACCGCCAGCGAGAGAAACCCATGTCGGCGTTGATAGCCCCGCAATGACCAGGCGCGCGGTTCAGTTGCTGCACAGTAGAGGTGCCTGCGCCATTAAGATCCGGGAGAAGATCACTCCTGAACTTCTGCAAGCAATAACTGAAGAGGCTCATCGACTCGGAATAAAGGTGACCGGCCATTTAAGACGAACCGATGCGCATGAGGCTGCGCTTGCCAGAATTGATGGGCTGGAACACGCAAGTGGGATCGTGCAGGCAATCGCCAATCGCCCAAGAGAAACTCAACCCGGCGAAAATGAACTTCAGACCTTTGTCGCGGACCTGAAATCTTTTGCGCAGCTCGAGCCGGCACAAACTGCAAAGTTAATAACCCTGTTGGCCAGCAGGAAAGTCGTGCTCATACCGACAATGGTCAACTGGTGGCGCATGGCGACGGACCGTCGTGATGACTTTGCAGGCGAGGATGCCGAATATTCGAAAAACCAGTCGCTTGCCTATGTACCCGACGATGTGCGCAAATGGTGGGCTTCTTCGGCCATTTATAATGTCAAAAACGCCGACGACCTCGCGACAATAAAATCGGGCTTCAAGAAACTTCAGGATCTATTGCTGCGACACTACAGAACTGGAGGAAAGGTTCTGGCAGCCTCCGACACTTTCAATTCGGTGCCCGGACTCAGCTTGCAGCGGGAGTTGATTCTGATGGTTGATGCGGGCTTTACACCGATGCAAGCGATTATGATGGCCACCCATGACAATGCAGAGTTTCTCGGGAAGGGTGCAGACTTGGGTACCATTGGCCCTGGTAAGTGGGCTGATATCGTCGTCCTGAACGCTAACCCACTCGCTGACATACGCAACATTAAACAAGTCGCAATGGTCCTTAAGGACGGGCAGGTACTGGACCTAAGCTACCATGCCGATTATTCGATTCCGACTCCCAAGCCGAAAATTACGCGGCCAGTGTGGCTTGAGAAGGAGTTGCAGGGAGCCGGCGTATCAAGCAGGGCGGCTCGCGGCACAAGGTCTCACTAATAAGAAAAAAGCACTTCCTTAGGAAGCAATTATAATTGGCCCAACAAAAACCAAATAGATCATCCAGGGAGGGAACGTCATGCGAGAACTTGTGATGGGCTATCTCAGAAATGACCTGTCGCGGCGCGGCTTCCTCAGGCAGATGGCCGCCGCCGGATTCAGCGCGACAGCGGCCAAGGAGGTCTTGCAATCCCTGAGTCCGATTACGAGCGCCGCAACAAGCAAGCCATATAACAACCCAGTCACTGACGCGAAAACAATTCAGGGGACCGGCGGAGAGATTCTAGTCGAACAGTGGAGTGCCGCCGGAGTAGAGTTTATTGTTATTGGCAACTCGTCGCATCTGCGAAATATCTACGACGCCCTGGTTGATCGACCGGGCATGCATCCGATCCTCGCAGTCGAAGAAGGTCAGGCCGTGGCAATTGCTTCCGGGTATACAATGGCCTCTGGCAAGCTCGGTGTAGTGGCGGTATCTGTCGCCGGTGCGCCCCATGCTTCCTCAAACATGTACAACGCGATGATGGCCCAACTGCCACTCATGGTCACAACAGATATGGTACCGGCTGAGTTCGAGGATCGCGAGGGCATTTACGAAGGGCGAAATTTGATTGGAGCGGCTGATTCCACGTCGAAGTGGAAGTGGTACGTGGGACAGTCAGACCTCATTCCCGACGTCACGCGGCGCGCGATAAAAGTGGCAACAACTGCCCCTGGCGGGCCGGTTTTGATTACTTATCCTGAAGACGTGCTCGCGCGCAACAACGTAAAGGCAACCATCATCCCACAAGAGAAATTCAATGTTCCGACTGCTGTGAAAGCTTCTCCGGAGGCTATTAATATGGCGGCCCAGATGTTGCTGGAAGCAAAAAGCCCGGCCATGTACATAGGGCCGGAAGGTTGGACCAGCGGGGCGCGTCGCGCCTGTGTAGAACTTGCTGAACTGCTGGGCATCCCGGCTATGCGAGTATTGATCGACTCATGGGTTGATTGTTTTCCCACCTCCCACCCGCTCTTCATAAACGCAGAATACACTCCTAACGTTCGCTTCCCGCGCGGCGTCGATGTGCTCCTGGTGGTTGGCGGTTATATGCCAAATCCTGGCGCGGCAAAAACGATTCACATCACCACGGCCGGTAAGGAGATTGGCAAGGCACATCCCGAAGACCTGCCGATCCTGGCCGACGCCCGGTACGCATTGCAGGACATCATCGACGCAATCAAGAGCAGGGCAACCAAAGAACGACTTGCGGGTATCGCCAAGCCGCGCATCGACGCAATCCGGGCCTTCAATCAATCGATGCACGAATCCCTGGCTGCAGTTGCGAAAGCCGATTGGGAGAACAATCCGATCTCCTGGCCACGGCTGGCGATGGAACTAGACAAGGCTTTAGATAAGGATGCGCTGATCGTAGATGAGTTAAGCACGGAAAAGACCAAAGTATTTAGTTATCTGAGGACTAGTGATGGGGGCCGCACGCGGATTGGCCGCAGTATTCAGCAGGCTCTCGGGTGGGGCATCGGACTATCAATTGGCACAAAGATGGCCAAGCCTAATCAACAGGTGGTTTCGGTGATAGGTGATGGTGCCTTTTTGTTTGGACAGTGTGAGGCCCTGTGGAGCATGGCGCGATATGAAGTGCCCGTCATTACTGTGGTCTTTAACAATCGCAGCTATAACGAGCCGCGCCAGAGAATCATGGGTAAGATGGGAAAACAGGGGCAGATGGGAAAAGATATGGCGTGCTATCTCGGCAGCCCGGATGTCGACTTTGCAAAGGTCGCGTCAGGGTTTGGAATCGCCGGTGAAACAGTTACAAACCCAGCCCAGATTGGGCCCGCACTTGACAGGGCGATCAAGACGACCCGTGACGGTAAGCCCTACCTACTGGACGTGGTGGTTGAGCGCAGTGGTATAGGAGCCGAGTCGACTTGGTATCCGGCTTATTCTGTTGCTCGGCAACGCGAGCGGCGGGTGTAGACCGGGAGGCAGGAGGCAGGAGCAGGAGACAGACGGCGGGAGGCGGGAGATGGGGTCGCGAAAGTCTACAGCTCAGATTGTATTTCTTGTCATCTTCAGCATGGGCCTTAGTGGCCTGATTCTGCGCGCACAAGTGCCGTTGGAAGTTGGCCGGCGCGACTGGGCCAGCGCAATGCCCGATGGCGAAGGCAAAGGACTTGTCCTTGGAACGTGTCCGCAATGTCACAGCCTTAGTCCAATAGCCCTGCAGCGCAAGTCTGCGAAATCTTGGGAGCTGTTGGTGCGCGACATGATCTCGCGCGGCGCGCAGATCCAGGTACCGGAAATTGATCCTATAACTGCATACCTCGCGAAGAACTTCGGGCCCAATGCTGCGCCGCTCGTAATGAACGTCCAAACTGGCCCACACCCAGGCGCGGCGACACAGAACCCCATGATGACTGCAGAGAGATTACCGGAAGGCGCGGGCAAAGCTATTCTTTTGAATTCCTGTACGAGCTGCCACGAACTCAGCAAAACAACGGATGTACGCAAGAGCGAGACGGGTTGGCGTGGCAACGTGAAAGACATGATCAGGCTTGGGGCGGATCTCAACTCGAAAGAAGAAAGTGTACTTGTCGCTTATCTTTCTAAACACTTTGGGCTTCAAGGGGCTATCGCACCAGCAACACCTACCAGCACGGAGTCGCAGAGTTCATACGGCATGGGTGGGATGGCCGGCACGAACACCAGGCAAAGCCTGGGGCATCTACTTCCCGACGACGAGGGCAAGGGACTGATTCTGGCCACCTGTTTTCAGTGCCATGCCAACATCAGTTATGTGTCAGGGCAACGAAAGGCTCCCCAGGCCTGGCGTCGAACCGTGAACGATATGATTTCGCGGGGCGCCCAGCTGACAACACAAGAGGCTGAAATTGTTGTCAACTATTTAATTAAGCACATGACCGCGGAAAAGAAAGCGGAGTAAATCTTGATCATTCCTTCCGGGCAGAACATCGCTTCTCTTCGTCTGGTATTCGCGACCTTGTTAATGCTCGGCGGCCTTTGCGCTTCGACCTCCTACTCTGCAACTGTTCAAGATCAACATTTGGTTAAGCCCGCTTCCGTCGAGAGTGAGATATCGTTTCAGGCAAAGGACGGGTGGGTACTTCACGGAACGCTTACTGGACAAGAGCCTGGAGGCGCTAATCGTTGACTGGCTTTCGAACCAACTGTCATCACGGTGACCGCCTGTTGGAAAAGCTTCTTTACACAATGAATCACCATAAAAGCAGCTCCAGCGCGCCGGCGACCTTATTCCTGTTATTGTGCTCCATATCGTTTGGCGCCACGGCGCAGGAACCAACTGGACCAAAGCCAGCCTTTACCGAAAAGGAAGTCTCTTTCAACACGGAGGATGGATGGACCATACACGCAGTCCTGAGCACCCCAGCCACGCTTGCGCCCGGACAGCGCATCGCGGGAGCAGTGCTAATTCCCTCACCCGATCATGATCGCGACATCTATGGACACAATGGCTACCCAAGCGTGAGAGCGGTACTTGAGAAAGAGAATATCGCTACCCTGAGGATTGACATTCGTGGACGGGGTACGAGCGCGGAGCCACGAGATTATCGCTACTTCACTGAGGAGCAGAAGGCCCGCGTAGCTTTCGACGTTAGTGCGGCGATTGAGTTTCTTAGCCGGCAGAAGCAACTCGACGAAAATAGGATTGGGATTGTGGCGGAAGCACAAAGCGCGCAAGCGGCAGTAGTGGCCGCTTCAAAGGACGCCCGCGTGCGTGCAGTGGTATTGCTTTCAGGCCGGTTGGGGCAGGCAGCCAAAGATAAAATTGGTAACAGGAGCGATCTGCCCATCCTCTGCGTCGTAAGCAAGGAAGACAAGATCAGCTTCGGCGACATGACCGACGTTTACAAATTGTCGCCCCACCCTGCCAGCAGCCTGATGGTCCTGCCTGGCGTTGGTCTCGGCAATGCCATGTTTATCATGAACGCTGCCAAGTTTCCCAATGATAAACCGCTGGAAATGTCAGTTGGGGAATGGCTGATTGCGCGACTGCAACTCTCGGCCGACTCGCAGGAAGTGACGTTTCAAAGCGAGGATGGCTGGTCCTTGTCTGGCAGTCTTCGCATGCCAGCGCAAGGCGCTCCGTCAGGCGCGCCTGGAGTGGTCCTGGTCCATTCCAATCTAAGTGATCGTTACATCTTCACGCATCTCGAGCAAGCGCTAGCGGCTGGTGGCTTTGCCGTACTCAATTTCGACTTTCGCGGCAGAGGCAAGAGCCGCAGTAAGGGTTCTTACTTTGATCTCTCGCAGGAAGAACGAGACAAAGGCTACCTCGATGTTCGGGCAGCCCTGGAGTTTCTTAGCCGACAAAAAGGGGTAGATAAAAATCAGCTCGCCGTCGTGGCAACGTCTGTAGGGGTGCGATATGGGCTGAAGGCGGCTCTAGCTGATGCGCGAGTGAAGTCTTTCGTCATGCTGGGTGGTCTGCCTGAGCGTGCTCAGGTGCAGCAGGCTCGCTTCCCAATACTGTTCGTGTCGAGTTTGCGAATTCCTCAGATCGCCAATGCTTTTAGGGAATTCTACAACCTCACCAAAGATCGAGGTAGTTACCTGGTGGAATTCGATGTTGGCGGCGTCGGTTATCACATCTTCGAGCTGGATGATAGCCTCGAACCGCTGATAGTGAGATGGTTGAAGCCCCAATTTTCTTTGATGTAGATCGACTAAGTGAGTACGGCATCAGAAGGAACAGAAAAGATTAGAGAGACGGAAGTGTCGTTTCGAACCGCCGACGGGTGGCTCATTCACGGCATAATGACTGTTCCAGCTCTCTCTGCTGAACCAGTCGCCGGCGCTGTTTTGGTTCCATCACCATCTCATGATATGGACGTCTATGGACAGAATGGCTATCCAAGCTTGCGAGCCGCTATCGAAGCGCAAAACATTACCACACTCAGGATTGACATCCGCGGGCGCGGCAAAAGCTCAGAACCTCAGGAGTACCACACTCTCAACGCCGAGCAGCACGAACACGTATCACAGGATGTGAGAGGGGCAGTGGAGTTCCTGTGCCAGCAAGAAGAGATTGATCAAAGTCGAGTCGCACTGATAGCTGAAGGATCGAGCGCTCATGCCACTGCGTTGGGTGTTGCCGAGGATCAGCGTGTTTGTGCCTTTGTGATGCTCTCGGGCCGGCTGGGTCCGGACGCAATAGAAGCTCTTAGTCGTCGCACTGACTTGCCGGTACTTGGTGTCGTCAGCCGCGAAGACAAGATTAGTTTCAGTGATTTGACTCGCATTTATAGGAATTCACGAGCCGCTGCCAGCGACATTCTAATTCATCGCGATCTTGGCATCGGTAACCCTATGTTCTCTATGTGGGCAGCGAAATACCCGAAAGAGAAGCCGCTTGAACAGACTGTAGCCGAATGGGTTGCCGCCCAGGTGCGGGCGCCCCAGTTGCAAGAGATCTCGTTTGATACAGAAGACGGTTGGAAAATATTTGGTAGTCTCCGACTGGCGCCCCGCACCAACTTGAGAGAAAGTCCGGGCGTCGTGCTCGTACACTCGAATCTCAGTGATCGACACATTTTCGACGAGCTCGAGCTAAGCCTGGCAGAAGCTGGTTTCGCCGTCCTCAACATCGACTTTCGGGGCAGGGGCAAGAGCCGTAATCGAGGCTCCTATTTTGCATTGCCGGCGGCAGAGCGCGACAAGGGGTATCTGGATGTTCGTGCAGCGATGGACTTTCTCGCGCACCAAAGTGGGGTTAAGGGCGACGAGATCGCCATCATCGCGACCTCAGTTGGGGTGAAATACGGCGTGCAGGCGGCCTGCTCTGATCCGAGAGTGGTTTCGTTAGTGGTTCTTGGCGGCTTGCCCGACCACAACGAGATCAAAAAGGCAGCGTTTCCGATCTTGTTTGTGTCAAATCAGGGTGTGCCACAGATCGCCGAGGCATTTCGCCAGTCGTACGGTGTAGCCAGGAACCCCCGTAGCCAGTTGCTGAAATATGAAGGTGGAGCTGTTGGTTATCAACTTTTTCAGATCGATGAAAGGCTCGGGGTAACAATCGTCAGATGGCTGAAGTCTCAATGCAGGCGACCGATTTAGTAGGTGCTGATAAAGTCGATGACGGAATTGTGCAAGTGCAATCCCACCAACGCAGTTGGTGGATCGTTTCATACTCAGCCTACATACAGACGCGAGGCTCTGCTGCGGAATCCCACCAACGCAGTTGGTGGATCGTTCATATCGAACCTTGTTGGGCATGCCTGCAAAGTGGGGCCGAGTTGTAGTTAGGCTGGGGTATGAACAATCCACCAACTGCGTTGGTGGGATTATCTGGAAGCCACTGAGACTTTTTCAGCAGCCTGATAGAGCCGATCGCAATATGAAAACGCTTCACTTCATAGTTTCTGGATTGCTTTTGCTGCAGCTATGTTGTCTGGCGTTGGGTTTGCCAGCTCAAGAGGAGGATCTGGGGCTCAGTGACAAGCAGGTCTCCTTCAAGACAACTGACGGATGGACCATCTATGGAACCTTGAGCATTCCAGCCAATTTGGCGCCAGGCAAAAAGATTCCTGGTGTTGTGCTTGTTCACTCTCCTGTTCATGATCAGGACATCTATCTCGGACGGCATCAGGTTGGCCCCAGTACTTTCGCAAAGATGAACTTGCGAATGGCTTTGGGAAATGCCGCAACGTTGCGTATCGACATTCGGGGACGCGGCAAGAGTTCTGCACCACAGGAATATCACACTTTTACAGAGGAGCAACGTGCCCGTGTGGCGCTTGATGTGAGTGGAGCGATCGAACTTTTAAGTCAGCAGCCGCAGGTTAACGCCAGCCAGATCGGTATCGTCGCCGAAGGTTCCAGCGCCGAAGCGGCTGTCATGGGCGGGCTTAAAGATCGGCGGTTGCGGGCTCTGGTCCTGCTTTCGGGTCGGTTGGGAGATGCCGCTAAGCAGTTGATCGCTGCGCGTGAGGATGTAGCCGTTCTTACTGTGGCTACTAATGAGGACAGGGTCGGACTCATAGACATGGCCGAGGTCTACAAAGTGTCGCGCAATCCCGCTAGCGACCTCCTAATGCTGAAAGATGTCGGCATTGGCAACTCCATGTTCATCATGTGGGCAAACAAGTTTCCAAATGAGAAGCCACTGGAAGTTATCGTTGCGGATTGGTTCATCCCGAAGCTGTTAGCCTCACCGCAGGAAGTCTCTTTTAAGACAACTGATGGCTGGACCATTTATGGTCAGCTCTATTCACCACCCGCAAACGGTCTCGTAAAAGTGCCTGGTGTTATTCTTCTTCATTCTTACTTGACTGACCGGCACATCTTTGACGATCTCGAACGCATGCTTGTGAACGAAGGTTTTGCTGTACTCAATATTGATTTTCGCGGAAGGGGCAAGAGCCTTACAAAAGGCACTTATTTTGAATTAACTCTGGAAGAGCGGGATAGGGCGTACCTCGATGTTCGCGCTGCCGCAGATTTTCTCGCCACCCAGCAGGGCATTAGTGATCGGTTGTCGATTGTAGCGACTTCGATTGGAGTGAAATACGGGATGAAAGCCGCCAGCTCTGACCCTCGCATAAGGTCATTTGTCATGCTTGGTGGCATGCCGGAGCGGGTTGATGTTGAGAAATCGCGGTTTCCAATTCTACTGGTTTCCAGTCTTGGACTGCCGCCGATTGCAGAAGCATTTCGAGCGTTCTACAAACTTACTAAGGGTCATGGCAGCCAATTGGTGGAGTATGAAGGAGGCGCTGTCGGATACCAGATTTTTGAGATTGACGAAAGCCTTCAGCCACTGATTGTCAGATGGCTGAGACCTCAGTTGAACTTAGAGTGACTGGCAGTGGGCAGAAGAGTATGGACTTGAACGAGTATTGGGTGGCTCTGAAATTCTCTACTATTTATTTTCGGACCCCGAAGGGCTGAAATGTTTATAGACCAATGCCCCCTAATCTTCCGGAGCCGTTCGAAGGAGCGGAACTACTCTTGAGTGGTATTACTCTGGTTGACTTCCGCTCCTTCTTAGGAAGTGGCTGTAAGTTGTTGATTCTATTAGAGGCCAAAAATCTTTCATACTCATCAACCAATTGTTGTGCGAGTCAACAAAATTGCTAGCCGTCGCTCCGTCAGGAGTGCAATGTTTATAGATCGGC
>DATEUF010000110.1:0-6487 GCA_035283325.1 Pyrinomonadaceae bacterium
GCTACTCCTCCCAAACTGTGATGGGCATCGCCATATAATATTGCCCGTTTTTTACGCCCAGGTCCCAACCACGAACATGCGGCGGTGGTCCAGTCCAACGGATATCTGCCAGGTAGCCGTGGACGAAGTTTTTCCGACTCCTCTCAATCTTCTCGATCACATGCGGTGGCAGTGTGAAGTGCTCGTAGTATGAGTTGAAGTGATAGTGAGTGTTGGGCTTGAGTTCAAGGGGTAGTGGCAGTCCGTATTTTGATCCCTCATATCGGGTCTTTCCATCGGGCGCCGTAAAATATATCTCGGTAATTGTCAGGGATCGCGCAGCATCGACGTTCCAAATCTCAATTTCACTACCTGCTCCAATCTGCTCCTCATTACCGCGCGGATCATAACCCGCGCCGGAACCGAAACCGCGCATATGCATGAAAGGCACAAGTATGCGTTTCGGTCCGGAGGCCTCGGCCGCTTGCGTAGTGGCCCAATCACCGTGTGCGAACACCTGAACCAACAAAGTGAACGCCGCGCCAAAAGCCAGGGCAGCGCATACTGGAATCCAATGCCTTTTCATCGCGCTCTCTCCCTCTTTCTATGGTAAGTCTCCTCGAGTAATAGGTATCTTCGCTGTGAGTACGTCCTCGACGCTAAATAGAATGCGACTCTTAAGAAACTTCAGGATTGCGTCCTGGTCATGTTTGGATAGCCTGGCAAATCTGTTCCTCGACCGGAGGGCTTCTCCGCCATGCCGTAAAATGGCGTCTTTGAGCGTTGGTGCGCTTCCGTCGTCCAAAAACGTCGTGTAGCTGCCCACTCCCCACAGCGGCCGAGTGAGAAAGACACTTTTTTTAACTCCACTTTCGTCCCGGGCGTCGGCCATTCGAGGTCCCATTTCATGTCTTCTTAGATCTGCATATAGGGGAACCACAAAAGGCCGGCGATTTGGAACCACAAGCGGAACGGGACGCTGCCTGTCTGGATCTACATAACCGTCATCAACCAGCCGATAGAGCAACAACCTTTCGGCTTCGAATCGATTAGTTTTGTCATTCCAGAACACGGTGATGTGCTCGATGCGTGGATCTTGTCTGACGCGCATTTCCGGGCGATGACACTCGGAACAGCCAATTGCTTTAAATACCTGCTCTCCGTGGGTGACCTCGCGGGTTATCGGCCCCGTACCAGGCACCGGATAGTTGATCAGATAATGTTCGAGAATGGACAGTGAACCCTGCATCAGCTCATCAGTGATCCCGTCATTGTCTGGATCAAGACCAACAGAAATGTCTCCATCGCAGCGTCCATCCCCGTTTTTGTCACCTGCGGGGCACTGAAACCTGTCCTGTGCCTGGAGGCCGAGGCGGCCAAATGCCGCCCGACTCCCGAAGGCTCTTAAGTGGGATTCAACTCCTTTTCGACCAAATGGCCTCACCACGAGGTCCGCGTTGACGCTGCCACCGTCTCTGATACTTAGGCCACCGTCATAGTTGACGTTGTTAGCCGTCACGTGCGGCAGGTGATGAGCCTCCGCCCTCTGGAGATCCTCAGTGGCTTCGGTAGCGAGCTGCTGGATGAGTCCACCCCCAAACATGTCATTGCTGCGGATAGTGTTGCCTTCTTTGAAAGTGTTCTGCTCCTGTGGCCCAAAGCCGGCAGACCCTCGTGGCGTGCTATGACAGGTATCGCAGCTACCTGCTTCAAACTGAGACTGCGGCCAAGCTCGGGTCGCCTTCGCATCGCGCAATTTGCAGGGCACGCCATTGCATCCGCTCTTGTCATCACGCGCAAAGTCGTGATGAAACATGCTACGGCCAATCTGGATTGCGTCTCGAGCAAAGCCCTCACGATTAATAAGAAATTGGGCTGTGCCTGGTGTGAGCTGGTTGCCTTCAGTCACACGCGCAATATCAGGTTCTTTAAAACTGACTTGAGACCTCAGATTGGCCGACCAGGGCCCGGTCAAAACGCATAACCCTATAAGTGATATCTTGACAGTCGAAAGACGGTTACCTGATTTCACTTGATCACCAATCGTGCGTAACGCAAACTGTTAGTTTGCGGTCCGGCGCAAGCTAACAGCTTGCGTTACCTTCCCGGCTCTAATTCATCTCAGCACTCAAGAGTAATTCCGCTCCTTCGAACGGAGCTGGGGAGCGTGGCAAGCTCCTCGATCTATAAACGCTGTCACCCCCTCCCCGGGGCTAACCCAATTAACCTTTGCGCAAGCAATTTCGCACAAGCATAGACAGCTCTGGTGTGAGGTACCGATACACCAAGCCGATCGGCCAACTCGACTACCGCACCCACAATCGGCTCCAGTTCTAACGATCGTCCCGCTTCAATATCTTGAAGCATAGAAGTCTTGTGAGGTCCGACTTTCTCTGCCCCGGCTAATCGTTGCTCAATCGTTATGCCCACCTTAATTCCTAATCTCTCAGCTAGCTTTTCGGTCTCCGCCATAATCTCGGCCGTTAGCATTCGTGTTTCCGGGCATTGAACAATATCAAGCAACGTCCCTCTGGTAAGGGCGCTGATTGGGTTGAAGGCGACGTTGCCCATGAGTTTCACCCAGATATCGTGGCGGATGTCGCTACGAATCGGGCACTTAAGACCCGACCGAATGAAGGCTTCGGAAATTTGCCGGCAACGATCACTTTTCGTACCGTCGAGCTCGCCAATGGCAAAACGCGTCCCCTCGATGTGCTCAATGACACCGGGTTCCGTAACAATTGCAGAACAGTATATGACGCAGCCAATGGCTCGCCGGGGATCAAGGCTTCGGGCGATGACTCCACCTGGATCAACTGTTTCCAACTGCATCCCTTCCAACTCGCCGCCATGGCTAAAGAAGTACCACCAGGGTATACCGTTCTGCGCGCTGATTATTGAAGTGTCCGGTCCTAGTAACGGAGCAAGCAGGGGGGCGACTTGGGGAAGACTATGTGCTTTGAGAGTCAGGAGCACGACATCCACTGTACCTACAGTCTTCGGATCTTCAGTCACTGCCGGTCGCGACTCGAATTCTCCGAGCGAACCTCGCACGCGTACGCCGTGTTCCCGCATGGCCTGTAAATGGGCGCCGCGCGCGATCAAAGTCACGTCTTTGCCGGCCTTCGCCAGCAGAGCGCCGACAAATGCTCCTATAGCGCCTGCGCCAACAACGGCGAATCTCATAGCAAGAGGATCTCTAATTATTCAGCTTGGCCATTTCTGAGGCTACAATGCGGCGTTGTATCTTGCCTGTAGCAGAGCGTGGAATCGCATCGACAATGTAGACCACCTTCGGACATTTGAAGTCAGCAAGCAATCCCCTGCAATGTCTAATCAGCTCCGCTTCGGTGACGGCATCTTTAAGCACCACAGCAGCAGCCACCTCCTCACCGTAGATGCGATCTGCAATTGCAAAGCATACGGCTTCGGCAACAGCCGGATGGGAAGCGAGCGCTTCATCAATTTCGCGCGGCGCGACTTTTTCTCCTCCACGGTTGATTAGCTCCTTAATGCGGCCAACGAGTGTGAGATATCCCGCTGAGTCGAGAAAACCCTCGTCGCCTGTGCGAAACCAGCCATTTGTGAACGAGGCAGCATTGGCCTCCGGGTTTTCCTCATAACCACCGAAGACACTTGAACCCTTGATGGCCACCTCACCCTTTGTCTCCGCAGGTAACAATTCACCCTGCTCGTTAAGAATGCCGATCTTAACTCCCGTCGCTAAACCGACAGTGCCTGGTTGACGGGCGCCAGGCGGCAGCGGGTTAGAGGCCATCTGATGTGCCGCTTCCGTCATACCGTAAGCCTCCACCACAGGCACGCCAAATGTATTCTCCATTTCAGCCATGGTTTGCGGTGAGAGCGCAGAACTGCAGGAGCGTACGAAGCGGAGAAATTCCGCGCCAGATGGCCGCGCGGTTCCCTTTGATCTGGAGAGTAACAACTGATGAATAGTAGGGACAGCGGAATACCAGGTAGCACGATGGTCTCTAACCATGGACCAAAAAGAGAGCGGATTGAAGCGGGGAACAAGAACTACAGTACCCCCTGTGGAGAGAGTTGCTAGTGTAGAAGCGACCAACCCGTGCACATGAAAGAGAGGCATCACACATAAGGAGATATCGGTTGGCGAAAGCCCGTAAGTTGCTGCGACGGTCCTGGCAGAGACCATGAGGTTACCGTGTGAGAGTGGCACTCGCTTGGGACGGCTGGTCGTGCCGCTCGTGTGCAGTATCAGGGCAATATCAGCAGGATCAGGATTGAAATCTGGCGCCGGGGAAAACTCTGGCGCGGCAGTTTGAAATCGAACGTTGCCAGAGCTGTCCATGTCAGTTTCAATAATTAGTATGTTGTCGCCTGCCGCTGCCCTTGCCTCATGAGCGCCTTGCGGGGGAACAATCAAAGCGCGGGCACCAGTGTCGTCGAGATTAAAACGAAACTCTTCGAGCTTATAGGCGGGATTGAGGGGCGCTGCAGTGCCGACGACGGAAGCGGCTAGAAACGAGACCAGCATCTCAATTCCGTTGGGCAGTGCAATAGCGACTCGATCGCCACGTCCAAGGCCCAACTTACGAAGGGTCGCAGCGAGGGACTCTACCTGAAGGCGCAATTGGTCATAGGAGAGGGATGGCCCACCTCCTGCAGCCACGGCAGCCGTTTTTGCTGGGCTGCCGGCGTCTAATAATTCTGTAATCATTTATTTGCGGAAGTATCAGGCAGGCAATCCTGAACACCAAGGAGTTTCCGGTCTTTTAACTGTCGTACCTGAGAGAAACGGTTTTCAAGCGGGTAAAAAACTCCATAGCAATTTGACCCTGCTCGCGAAAGGTGTCGCTGCTCGATCTCTTGATCCCTCCGAAAGGAGCATTGAGCGCGACGCCCGTTGTTGGCTGGTTGATCTTCACCATTCCAGCCTCTATCAATCGAGTAAAACGCTCGGCACACCTCAGATCTCGCGTACAGATCGACGCTGATAGACCATATTCCACGTCATTCGCTGTCTTTATCGCCTCGTCAAAATCGTTCGCTTCGATAATCGCTAGGACCGGTCCAAAAATCTCCTCCCGCGCGATCCGCATCTGGGGGCTCACGCGAGCGAAAATGGCAGGCTCAACAAAAAAACCACGGTCATAGCCATTGCCGTCAAGCTTACGGCCACCGTAGATCAATTCTGCGCCCTCCTGTTTACCAATTTCCAGGTAGTCGAGAATGGTTTTTTCTTGCTCCGCATCGGCGACCGGGCCCATCTTTATCCCTTCAGTTAGGCCGTTGCCGATGGTGATCCGCTGCGTGGCCTGAATGAGCTTTTCAGTAAAATCTTCAATCACTTCTTTGATAACTATAGCTCGACTTGTACCAGTGCAAGCCTGGCCGCTCAGTCCAAACGCTCCTTGAATCGTGCAGGCTACTGCGAGATCCAGGTTTGCGTCCGCAAGGATGATTATCGGATTCTTTCCTCCCATCTCGAGTTGTGTGCGGCACGTCGTCAAAGCTCGATGCTGAATGCTGTCGCCAACACTGTACGATCCCGTGAACGTGATAGCATTGATGCAAGCATGACCAACCATCTCCGCGCCAACTATTGACGCAGGACCAGTAACGACATTGATGACGCCGTCAGGGAGGCCTGCTTCGGTAAGGACCTCTCCCAGCCTTATTCCCATCAATGGGGTAAGGGAGGCTGGTTTGAAAACTACGGAGTTGCCCGCAGCGAGCGCCGGGGCAATTTTTCGGGCCGGAATGGTCAGTGGAAAATTCCAGGGAGTGATCACAGACACAACGCCGACCGGCATTCTGAGCGTATAAAGCGAGGTGGATGGTTCGTCCGAGGGAAGCGTCTCACCGCCAACCAGGTAAGCCTGACCCGCGTAGAATCTGAAATTTGCAGCGGCTCTTTTGACTTCCGCTGTACTCTCGGCCAGTGTCTTGCCTTCTTCGCGCGTGAGTGTTTCAGCCAGATCCGAAGCCTTTTGTTCAATTAAATGTGCGGCTCGATACAGCACTTCGGCACGTCGGCCGGGTGTGCTTTCGGCCCATGCGGTTTGAGATTTTTTCGCAGCGTCGATGGCTTGCTGTGTTTCCTCACGCGTGGCCTGCGGAAAGAAGCCGACGACATCAGAGGTATTAGCGGGGTTAACACTTGGAAAAGTCTTGCCACTGGACGATTCCACCCATTGCCCGCCTATGAGATTCCTATGTGTTATTGATTTAGGTTGTTGCATCATAATACTGGTGAAACAGTGACATGTCTGATGGCCTCGCGGTAGAAGCTGTGAAATAAATTGGTTATGGGCGTTATCGGAGAAAATCTCTCAGGTTGGGAAGGGGGCAAGGCAGGCTTCGTGTAAGGAAAGAGGCCAGTCTCAGTCTGCCGCCGCCCCCGCTGAGTTGCATAGGCGCTCACATTAATTTGACATATTTCTGTCATGGGGGACATTACCCTTTCTTACCTACAGACTGTTTGAACGTGAGTAGTGGATTCCATAAATGAGTGACAATCAATCTT
>DATEUF010000111.1:0-31474 GCA_035283325.1 Pyrinomonadaceae bacterium
CCCGTTGGTTCCCCTTTGGGACTCGCTTTGATGCCTCATTTCTTGACGGGAAACCTACGTTCGTTCTCGACTACGCGCGCCCCGGCAATCCACCTTTCATTCGTCAGATTGTGGATGAAGTACGCGAAGTGGCCCCAGGTCTATACATGGGGCCGGCGGCGCTCAAGATCGGCGGTAAGCCACGTCCCATACTGTTTTTCGCCATCTCCTACCGGTAACACGGCAGTTCGAACCTCGCGCGTGGTAGTCGAGCTCTGCTAACAGCAGGAACAGCCTGTTGACTGAGTCATTACCTCTTTGAGACCGGGATTGCCTGTATTCCATCAATACGATTCAACTTGAAATCATACGTTCCGGTTCTGCTCATAGCCGGTCAAAGTGCAGCCGAGTGACAAAGTCATATAGGCTCGCTGCTGAAAACGCCGATTGGGAGTTTTGCATGCGCAGCGGGCTGTTAGGCATGGCCCTTGCTCGTGTTAATCGAAAGGACCTGGCAGCTTGATTATTCATTTGTTCTTAGGGGGTTACCATGAATGCGATTAAGGTCATCATTACCATAACTCTATACGGTTTGCTGCTTATTGCAATGCCGTTATCACTCGCTCAGAGTGTAACCGCAACCCCGCAGACCCTTGCCAAGCGGGGCACTCTTGCGATCAGCTATCCGGAGAATGAGGGCACATCCATCGACATGGTCGGCACCGCTCTAAAACCGAGAGTGAGCGGCAAGGCCGATGTTAAGCGTTCCGAGGGACGTACGCGGGTCAAGCTGGATATCACGAACCTTGACAGCCCGCTGAGCCTCAGCACTTACTACACGACCTATGTACTGTGGGCCATAGCTCCAGAAGGACAGGCTGACAATCTAGGCGAGTTACCGCTGACCATCGGCGACAAACGTGAAATCGAATTTACTACGCCCTACAAGACCTTCGGTTTGATTGTCACGGCGGAGCCGCACGGTCTGGTAAAACTGCCAAGCCCCGCCGTCATCGCGGAAAATATCCTGCGCAAGAATACAAAAGGTGGCATAACCGCAAGCCAAATCGAGTATCGAGGTGACCCAGGTTCGGAATATGCAGCCTCCGCGCGCGGTGAGGCAGTGTCCAGCGTTGATTACAGCACACCCCTCCCGGTTCTTGGCGCTCGGCGTGCGGTCGACATTGCGCGTCGGGCTCACGCCCTCGAATATGCCGAGCCGGAGTTGCGCGAGGCCGAAGTCAGATTAGCCGCGCTCGAACAAATCTGGCCGCGAAATCGACTTAAGGAGAAAAGATTCAGCGGCGAAGCGCACGAGGTGATGCGACTGGCGGAGCAGGCCCGCGCTCTCGCGGTTGAACGGCAAGAGCAAGCTCGCCTGGCGGCGGAGCGTCGCGCGGCCAATCGGACGATCGCACGCGCTCAATCAGAAGCTGACGAAGCTAGAGATGAGGCAGCCCGAGCAAAACAAGAGACTGCAGACTATCGGGATGCCTTGCTTCGCTCCGAGGGGGAACTAGCGCAAGCGCGTCAACGCGTCGAGCAAGCTCAGACCGAAGCCGAGCGCGCGAAGGCTAATGAAGAGTTGGCGAGAATTCAAGCCGAGCATGCGCGGCTTGAAGCTGAACAAGCCCGCCGGGAGAGGGATGCGGCCCAACAGCGTCTCTTCGTCTCGCTCTCCGAGATCCTGGAAACGCGTCGTGAAGCGCGAGGGTTGATCGTGAGTTTGTCTGATGTCCTCTTCGATTTTAATCAAGCAACGTTGAAGCCGGGGGCGAGGGAGAAGCTAAGTAAGCTGGCAGGCATCCTGCTCGCTTACCCAGGCGCGTACCGGATGGAGATCGAGGGTCACACGGATGCGATCGGTTCCGACGAATATAACCTCAAGCTCTCCGAAGCGCGAGCTGGTTCAGTGCGAAACTACATTGTTCAAGCAGGCATCGACCCGGCCCGTATCTTGGCAGTACGCGGGTTTGGCAAAACACAGCCAGTGGCGACTAATGATACGCCAGAGGGCAGACAGATGAACCGCCGTGTAGAGATCATCATAGCGGAGTAGTTAACACAGCGGAGTCAAATCCTCACCAGCGGTCTTGATAAGCGACCGCTCCTCCCACCAAGGTCAACTGTACGTTGCCTTCGGAATCCAACGCCACCAGATCAGCGCGCTTCCCTTCCTCTATTGAGCCGCATTCCCGGTCAAGACCAAGAAGACGCGCCGGGTTTGTCGATGCCATTTGGGCGATATCAACCTCTGCCACGCCGAGTGACTTCATCATTCGGACTGCGTCCAGCAGTGTAATGACCGACCCGGCAATGTTCCCGCGGGCGTTCCGGGTGCGCCCCTTTCTGACCTCAATAATTTCGCCCCAGATTTTGTACTCGCCATCTCCTAAGCCTGTTGCCGCAACCGCGTCGCTAATAAGAGTCAGCCGTTTAGGTGATTTCATCCGCAGTAATAACTGCAGCATAAATGGATCCAGGTGAACACCATCAGCGATCAGATCGCAGGTCACGTCATCTCGGACCAGCCCCCACCCAACGGGTCCTGGCGCCCGGTGATGCATAGGCGGCATGGCATTCATGAAATGAGTCATGTGACGAGCGCCGGCCTTATATGCCTGGTCCAGGACCTCGACATCGGCACGCGTATGCCCAATTGCTACAACCCAATTTCGAGCTTTCAACCCGTGAATTAGATCAACGCCGCCCTCAACCTCCGGCGCCACCGTCATCATCTTCACTGCCGGCTGCGCCTGGGGTAATGGCAGATTATGAAGTTCGGAAAGCGCGGTTAGCGTTTTGAAGTAATCCGTCCGAAGGGCGCCGCACTGTAACTGATTAACGAACGGTCCTTCATAATGCACACCAAGCGCACGCGCTCCCAACTTCCTTTGCCGCTCGTCTTTGGACGCATCAGACTGTTCCACCATCAACTCCGTGATGGCCTTGACAGCTAACTGATAGTCTCTATCTGGCGCTGGCACTAGCGTGGGCGACCAGGCGGTAACACCCTGCGAAGCGAGAAATACTGAAACAGTCGCAAGCCCATTCTTGTTCGCCTCCATTGTATCGACACCCTTCGCCCCGTGAATGTGGACGTCAATAAAACCTGGGTAAAGGGTGCATCCCTTCAAATCAATGCGTGTTTGGGTCGCCACACTCCCTTGCGAAGGGCCGACTTCCTCGATTCGGCCATTCCGAATTGTGAGCGCGGCGCCTTCCAGTATTCGACCGGGCAACACAATGCGAGCTCCAGAAAGGAGCAAAGAATGTTTTCCGAAGGTCATCTTGCGTCCTTCAATTCTGCGTCTTTGTAACGCAAACTGTTAGTTTGCGGCAAGCCCGATCGAGCGCACAGCACGCACACGTACCAGTTGAATAATGAGAACGCCTATAGCATTTTGTCGATTATCAAGAGAAGCTGCGATCGGCTAACGATAGGCACAGATCCCAAACGCACGCGTGCCCGCCGGACTTCTAGTCCTCGCGGGCACGGAGAAAACAATGAGCCTCGGCTAGAAACTGAATTTCGCTCCGAGCTGAATCGTGCGAGGATCGCGCACCGCCGTCACTGAGCCGAAGTTGGCAGCAGTAACGTTTACACTGAGAGTCCTGAAGTTCGTGGTATTGAAGATGTTGAATGCCTCACCGCGAAGTTGGAGTTGCATACTCTCCCCGAAACGGATGTTCTTAGTCATAGTAAAATCGACTCGCTTCGTCGAAGGCCCGTTGACTATGCCGCGGCCCGCACTCCCGGGGGCATTTACAATATTCGTCGCAGTGGCCAGAGGATTACGTTGAAAACAGGCAGTATTGAAAAACTGCTGTGCGGTGCCGGGCGCGTTTGCGTTCGGATCGCAGAGCAAGTTCGGTCTATTGCCTGCCTGTAACACCGGAATATTCCCAAGTCCGGAGGCGTCAAAGGATGAAGTAACTACGCTGAAAGGCAGTCCGCTGTTATAGACGATTATGCCTGAAGCTTGCCATCCTCCGAGAAGCTTACCCGTAAAGCCCTGTTGTGACCGGAAGAAGGGCAACTCATAGATATAGTTCAAGCTCAGGACATGTCTGCGATCAAGCGTAGCTCTTTGGTATTCGCTCCTGATGTCGTACGAATTTTGCGGAGCGTTAGTACGGTCGTTAGGACTATCTGTTAGATTCTTGGACCAGGTGTAAGCCAGATTAAGCTGCGACGCGCCCGTAAACCGATGCTGGCCCGAGACCTGAAGACTGTGATAGTTCGAATTGAATTGCGGCGTGATCATGTTGATTCCTCGATAACCTCGAAAAGGCCGAAGCTGATCCAGGATATTTGTTGCAGCGCCAGAGAAAAAGCCGGTTCCTGCCACGTGACAGGGAGCCGTCGGCGTAGTTGAAGCGCCAACGGCACATCCAGTAGGTCCCCGTGAAATTGCAAATCCCGGTGGCAGGTCATTCAGTTCATAAGCGCCAATCAGATGTGTGCCCTTTGAGCCAAAGTAGCCCGCAGTAAACAGGGTGTCATTACCAAACTGTTGCTGAACATCCAAGGACCACTGTTGCATGTATGGATCCTTCCAATTTGGCTGAATGGCCCGAATGTTTGGGGCCGCGACGGATGCGCCAGCCGTCACAGTTACTCCCGGTGGGACCGGCTGGTCGAGTCGCGTTTGGCTGATCGTAAATGTTTCCTGGTATGGTGGATTGGTACCAATGTTCTGCAGATAAGTGCCGTTGAGAACCTGATCGTAGAAAAGGCCATAACCTGTCCGAACGGAAGTCTTGCCTTTACCGAATGGATCCCAAGCCAACCCTACCCGCGGCGCAAAGTTGTCTTTCGGAGCGTTCACTACGTGCTTGCCATAGGGTGAAGCAATAGGCGTGCAGTTGTTGGCGGCGGTTTGATAGTTCTGGGAATTTACAATCATACCGTTGCAGAAATTCCCAGTGCCAACCACGCGGTTTCCAGCACCGGTAACACGAGGAGCATCTGCTGCATTGAAGAGTGAAGGGTCAAAGTTCGATAAGCGTCCGTTTTTGTCATAGGGAGATCCAAAGAAGGAATAGCGCATACCGTAATAAAGCGTCAGGTTTGGATGAAATCGCCATTCGTCCTGGCCGTAAGCTTCCCACGCAATCTGCCGCAGGTCTCCAGTGTAATCAAAACGTGCCTGGGAGAAAGTCAGGTTATTGCCTTGTAAGAAGTTCGCAAAGGCCTGGAAGTTAGCACGGCGCGCGGCGTTAGTATCCTGGCCGGCAACCTGCGGAGCCAACACACTCAATTGTTGTGGGCTGGATAGAAGCGTATTCAAGAACCCGCTGTACACGCCTTCATTACTTCCCGCCAAAGCGTTTTCATTCTTACGATATTGACCATAGATTGCCCCGAATTTGAATGTGTGACCACCCTTGATCCAGGTCACATCACCGGAATAATTCCGTTTGTAAGAAAAGTTGTCGTAGGGACCAAAGCTTTGCAAGGCACTGAAACCGTTTCCAGTGACTGTGGGGACGCGGTCTCGAGTATTCGGGTAGGCCAATGGCGGCGTAATCGGAGAGTTAATTAAGGCCAGAGTGCCCACGTGGTGACTCAAAATAGCGCCGTACCCGTAAGCAAAACGCCCCACTACAACCAGCTTTGGGTTGACGACATGTGTTGACTGGAACGTGTGCGTTCTACCGGGTGAATTCGTTGACGTGGTCGAAACTCCTGGCAAACCCGAACCCTGTGAGAACAACGCGTTCACATCGATAGTGGGAATTTTGTCATTCTGAAAGCGATAATAAACCGACCAGTCGTTTGTAAATGCATGGTCAAGCTTAATGATCTCCTGGCGGAAATCGGAAGTATTTAGGGCCGGGAAAAGGAGTGCTCGAGTGAGCGCATTGGTTGGCGCCGGCAGCTTGTTATAAATAAAGGTAAGGTACTGCTGCGCCACAGGGTTGATACTTGCTCGGGACGAGAGCGGGACACCGGCCGGCAAGATATCCAAACATGTAGCCGTTGCCGTGGTAGGAGCATTTGCTCTCACACAAATGTCTATCGGGAAAATCCCCTGTCGCATAGCGAGGTCAGGCACGGTTGAAGAAAGCAGTGGATAACGAATGTCACGTCGTTGTTCTTCCGAGAAGAAAAAGAACGTGCGGTTCACCCGGTGAACTGCGTCTCCACCTTCTCCAAAGCGCGGCAAATATACCGGGCCGCTGATCGTAAAACCGAAATTGTTGTAGCGGAATGGGGTGCGTTTAGCTTTGCCGTTAGATTCACGACCGAAAGGTGGATTGGCAACTGTGTTTGAGAGAAAGTCATTAGCATTGAGTTTATCGTTGCGAACGAACTCAAAAAAGGAGCCGTGAAACTTCTCGCCGCCGGAGCGGGTCACCACATTCACCTGCCCGCCTCCGCTGCCGCCTGCCTCCGCCGGATAGAGCGAGCGCAAAACCGTAAACTGATCAATCGAATCAACGCTGGGGTAGCCCTGAATCGTGATGTTAGAGCCGCGGTCAGTGATGTCTGCCGCATCGACCCTGTAAGTGTTTTGGGCACTGCGCGCGCCATTCACCGCAATATTCATGATGTTGGCTTGTCCGGCAGGATTGGTCGTTCCCACATACACCTGATCGGCCAGATCGTTGGAAACGCCCGGCGCCAGTGCCACCAACTGTACCCAGTTGCGGTTGTTGAGCGAGAGTTCCCTGACCTGGTCGCCGTTAATGACGGTTGACGTCGCTGGCGTTGTTAGCTGCACGGCCACTGGGTCAGCGGTTACAGTGACTGTCTCAGCAATGTTTCCCGCCTCGAGCGTGACATCTAACGTGCGCGTCTGATTTGCGTCGAGCTTGAGGTTGGTTTGGACAGTCTTCTTAAAATTCGGCGCTTCCACCGTCAGTGTGTATTCTCCCACCGGCACTAGAGGAGCCGAGAAAGAGCCATCGTCGCTCGTGCTCACCGTACGCACCACAAGCCTGGTGCCTACATTGGTAAGAGTCACGGTCGCGCCGGAAACGGCGGCGCCGTTGGCGTCTGTTACAGTGCCGGTTATGGTTCCGGTGACCTCCTGGGCTGAAACAGCCGCGGTAAAACCCAGACTCAAAACAAGCGCTACCAGCGTCAGGAGCGTGGTTACGAGATAACGTTTCATGGGAATGTCCTCTTTATCAGCTTCGAAAGAATTGGAGTCGGATCGTGTTACCCACGAGGCTGTTTGTAGAATCCCTGGAACGGTTCCTTGATTCCAAAAGTTGGCGACGCAAATTATGGTGGATGGCATTACAGTACGCTGTTGAAGACTCTGCAACTTATACACCGGCTAACCTCTAGTTAACAAGATCTAAATTGCGGCCCGTTGCTGAAAACTAAATACATTAAACCCCCGCGAAGCGGCACAAAGTGGACGACTTAATTACCGTTCTGATCGCTTTATTACTCGTAATCGACTATCACTTCTTGCACGCACCTACTTCAAGGGTCACGTTTATGGTCGTCGGCTGGTTGACATTGGCGGCATTCCCAGTTGAAACGAATTTCTTAAGCCCCCCTTCTCAACGGTGACTGTGTATGTGCCTACCTGCAAGGAGTCGAAGACATAGGTACCACTGTCAGTGGTCGCGACATTTTGCATAACCTGACTCCTTTTCAAACAGTGACTGCGTTACACACTTGAAATTAATGCCGTTTTGGATGGATGAGAACAACCATGAACCCCTCGGGTCTGGGCGGATTTATGATCAACCGCTGTGGGTAAGAATATAAAGAGTGTGTTGGGCTGACGTCAACAAGCTCCACAGCTCGAAAAATCCAACAAGCGTAATGAGCCAGCGTGAATTGTCAGCAACCTGGACGCTGATTATATGGGCGGTTGGGGGATAATGGTAGCTAAAGATTCTTATTATTTCGATAATAATTTCTAATGGCAGTTTGGCTGAGCCGCGCAGACAATGAGACGGAGCTCCAAGAACAAAGAAAAAATATTCGCACTTTTCTTTGAGGATGCTGCAAGCTTACGGCGAAGTTAATGTGCCTCGGATAGGTATGCCTCGGAGACGCCATCCAAAAAAGCCAATAACGCTCCGGCGGCTTTACGGGCTGCTGCTACTGCCCGCGCCTGGGCCTCAGAGTTATCACATTTCTTCGACAGGATCTCTAATTCACTTTGTTGATGAAGAACATCGATACTCTCGTGAACGGTGAAAAACGACACCATTCTGGGGTCATCCATGCCGTAAAAGTTTTTAAGACCTTCGCGCTTGGTGCGGGCGACAGCCGGTATCTGAGACTCGTATGCATAGAGCGCCGCCAAACCTTCCCGGTAATCGTCGCTCTGAGTGAGGGACCGCAAGGACCTAACAGAATCTGCAGTCGAAGGTAGTAGTTCGGCGTTCCTCACGTCTTCTCGAGCTACTCCCAGGCCTTCAGCGAATCGCAGCCACAACTCAGGATGGTTCTCATGGCCGTGTTCCTCTTCAATCAGATTCTCAAGCAGCCGCTGGCGGACAGAAAGATCCGGACAGCGTGAATGCACAGCGCTGACGTACGTGGGAAAGGCCTGAACGTGGGCATAATACTGCTTGGCGTATTGCCCCAAAATGGATCTACTTAACTGCCCTCCACTCCAGGCCTGGTAAAACGGATGTGCAAGCATTGAGTGCTGCATTATTGCTTGTAGTAACTCGCCATCGAAGGTTCCTTCGAATGATTCCTTGTTTGCCTCTTTCATTGCCCCTCCTACGTTTTGCCGATATTCCAGCCAGTTGGCCCGGATTATAACTTCGAGATGACGGCAAGCCTAAAAGAAACTTCGAAATTACACAATGCCCAGAACCCTTTTCGTTGCCAGCTCGTTTATTCGTAAATCAAAGCCCGGGTCCGAGCGTGGCGAAATTGTTCCAACTGTGCTTCCCATGACCCAACGATCTCTTCGGGCGCTGCCGCCCGCTTTATGCGCTCGAGAGTGGCCCTGTTAGCTAACAATCTCAGGTCGTCCACTTTCCATTGATCCGCATAAAGCACGCGCAACGCGACTGCCACTTCTATACCCACCAACACAGGGCGAAACGAGCGGCGATCCGTAATAATGATGTTTACGCCGCCACACTCTTCCCCCTGGAACACTGAAGCCGTCGGTGTAAACCTCATAGCTACAAAACGCACACCTTTTAGGGAACGACGATTAAGGTAGTCGGCCAGACGCTGACCGTCAATCCACGGCGCGCCCACAATCTCAAAAGGCCTCTCTGTCCCCCGGCCCACTGATACATTTGTGGTCTCCAGTAATCCAATTCCCGGATAGAGCGACGCCGCGGTCAAACTACGCATATTTGGCGACGGATTCACCCAGGTGAGGTTGGTTGCATCAAACCACATCGTTCTCTTCCAGCCTTCCATCTGGATGACTTGTAGATCGCAACCCAGCTTTCGCTCCTGGTTATAAAACCGGGCCAGCTCACCGATGGTCAGGCCGTACCTGACAGGCAGTGAGTAATAAGCGGTAAAAGAAAACTTATCTTCGTCGGCCAGTGGCCCTTCAATCTCAACTCCGCCTATTGGATTGGGTCGATCAAGCACGAACACACGGAGGCGCATTTTTGCTGCTTCTTCCATCACGTAACCCAGCGTCGAGATATAGGTGTAGAAGCGCGTCCCAATGTCCTGAATATCAAAGACTAAGGCGTCAAGGCTTTGCAGTTGTTCCGGCTTTGGACGGCGCGACTCTCCGTAAAGCGAGTAGATTGGCAAACCTGTCTTTTCATCCCGGCTGTCTGACACTTTCTGATCCGCCAGGCCGCGGATTCCATGTTCTGGCGAAAACAGCGCGACAAGCTGGACCGAAGGAGCCTTAGAGAGCACGTCTATGGTTAGCTGACCGGCTCGATCGCGCCCGGTGTGATTAGTGACCAGCCCAATTCGCAAACCTGAAAGTTGCTTGAACCCATCACGCTCAAGCACGTCAATTCCAGCAATAACTTGTGTTTCTGTTTCAGGATTCTCGTTCTGCGACCTCTCAGAACCGTCGTTTAATCCAGAGACGCTGAAACGACCCAGGTCTGCGGTTAGCTGCTCATAGTAGCGAGACCATTGGAGTCTGGCCCGGCCGACGGCAGCCAGGTCCATGATTGCACCGGCTGCAATTGAAGAGACTTTTCCCCGCAGCGCCGCTACATCTCCCTTCCCGTCAGGGTGAACACGATTACTGAGAAAGATAACGAACATCTGGCTAACAGGGTCGAGCCAGAGTGACGTTCCGGTAAAGCCCGTATGTCCAAATGAGCCGAGTGGAAAAAGATCACCGCGATTGGTGGAAAAGCTGCTGTTGATGTCCCAGCCAAGACCGCGCGCCCAGCCGGCCGCAGTTACCAAACGCGGTCTGGTCATCTCCGCTATAGATAATGGACTGAGAATGCGCGCTCGGGCATATCGACCGCCGTTCAGGATCATCTGGCAATAAATAGCCAGGTCGTCTGCAGTGGAAAACAATCCGGCGTGTCCTGCAACTCCGCCCATTCGATACGCGGTGGGATCGTGCACTTCGCCCCGCAACCATTTTTCTCCCTCGGGCCCCGCGTTCTCACCAGTGTCTCCCAGATAACTTAATTGGCCACGCCGCGTTTCCGTGGGAGCCACTCGCTTTCTCAGAATGGAATTGGGCCGAAAACCTGTAGCACGCATCCCCAGCGGCGCAAAGATATTTCGGCGCGCAAACTCACCGAGCGGCAAGCCGCTGGCGCGATGAACCACTTCCCCTAACGCAATGTAACCAATGTCGCTGTAAACAAATTTAGCTCCAGGTGGATTTCGCAACGGCTCTCTGATCAGCCGCTTGATCGCCTCGTCATAACCAGTCCAGCGCTCCCGTAGATCAAAGTCAGGCCCGTACCCGGCCCGGTGCGTGAGCAGTAACTCGATAGTAATGCCCTCTTTGCCTTTACCTCTGATTTCGGGAATGTATTGGGAAAGTGGATCGCTCAGCCGTACCTTTCCACGCTCGACGAGCAGCATAATGCTTGTTGCAGTGGCTACAATTTTGGTCAGGCTCGCGAGATCGAAGATGGTACCCGTCGTCATGGTTTCGCGGGCCGGCTCGAGCGCGCGCGCACCATAAGCCTTGCGCCATACGACGCGACCACTCCTACCTATCAGAACCACGGCGCCTGGTAATTGATGTTGGGTGATTGCATTACCGATCACGCCATCGATCTGCGCTAGCCTTTGCGCAGACATGGAAAGGCGAATCGGATTCGCATCAGGCAGCCTTAGGATGAGGTCATAGCAAAGGGCCGACGGCGCATATGCGACAGACAGAATAAGGACGGCGGCGAAGTGCTTTATGGAGCGTTTGCGCCTTTGTCGAAACGTAGTTAAAGGCAAGATTATCTTCAGGAGTCAGCTCTGGTGAGGAAGCGTGTTTAGACGGAGTCGAGTTTATTGTGACTTTCCGTTACGTCCCTCCCTGATGATGTCAATGAGGGCATCCAGCCGGCGATCTGTATGCGCCTGTGACTCAGCTAATTGTAACTGTGACTCAGCTAATCTCGCGAAGCGCTCCTCGTTTTTCATTTGGGACTCGATCATTATGTTGATCTTCTCATCCTGATCGCGCATCTGGCGGCGTGCCCGAAGGCCAGCACGAACCATCAGCCTGGCTATCCGTTCGAGCCGATCAAGCCTTTCTTCGGTGGTCATCCTGTTCCTCGCGTTTTATCGGGAGCCTGAACTATTACACAGAATAGGACAAGAGTGGGTTCTCTGTCACTTGGCCTTCTTGCGCTGTATCCCCGTGCCGCGTGGATATAGCCCCGGCAGAGAAATTGGCAACTTGCCCAGGATATCAATTTCACCCAACAGCGCTCGTGTGGCAGCTTGCTGGAGGCTAGGCATATCGCCGTAAGCTACCAGATAGGTCCGCAACTGGGGAAAGGCTTGTAACAGATAAGGGTTGCCAAAGCTGATGCCAATAATCCGGACGTTGCTGGCAATCAAAGTTGACAATGCCTTTGCGCCTGGCTCAGGCAAGCCGACGCTGCGCGCCTGTCCTGTACGCACGCGCCCATATAAGGAAGCTATGACGATGTCAGCCGCTTTCGCCTTCTGTAAAGCTTCTTCTATTTCCGCGCTGGAGGAGCGATCATCGAGGACACGCGTCTCCATCTTTCTTCCTGACAGGGCCATTGTTCCCACAAAGGCGTTTGTAATCCACAGCCGATCATCGCCGTTGGTAATCGCCAGATTGAATATCCTGGCATCGGGCTGCGAGCTCAAGAGGGGAAGGAGCTTATCGTCGTCGCGCACAAGCGTGATGGCGTGTTCGGCTATCTCTTGCGCCAGCGCGTTGGTTTCTCGCCTCGCCACCACGCGATCAATCTCATCCAGTGACGTCAACCTTTGTTTGACAAGCCCTAAATCATACTTGGCCGCCAGAATCTTGCGCGCCGACTCCTCGATTCGCTTTTCAGTCAAGCGGCCACTTTTAACCGCTTCAACCACGCCCCGAAATGCAGCGTCGGGATCAGCCGGCTTCAACAGCATATCGGCGCCCGCTTCCAACGCTCGGATGGCTGCTTCCTCCTGAGTGAAATATATGGTGAGCCCGCTCATGCTTAGCGCATCGGTAACAATTAGCCCCGGAAAACTGAGATCCCGGCGCAGAAGTCTTCCCACCACCGGGGACAACGTTGCGGGCAGCGTCGCATTTTCGCTGATTATCTCACCCCGCTCATCAGTGTCGATGGGTTTCATTTTTGTGCTTTCGGGCAACGGCTTAATCGGGGTTGGATCAAGTTGTGGTAGACCGATGTGACCAACCATGACGGCCCCGACACCTGCCTGAATGGCCGCGCGGAAAGGAACTAGCTCGACGGCGTTCAATCGCGGGCGGCCCACACTAATTTCGGGAAGTCCCCGATGTGAATCAGTAGCTGTATCGCCATGGCCAGGAAAATGTTTCGCGGTCGCGATCACCCCGGCGCTCTGCGCGCCTTCGGTGAAGGCCGCACCAAAGCGAGCAACGTCGTCAGGGTCTTCGCCGTAAGAACGAACATTGATCACTGGGTTGGCAGCATTGTTATTCACGTCCACCACGGGCGCATAAATCTGTTGCACACCGAGTGCCCGAGCTTCGCGGCCCGTGACCTCTCCTTGCCGTCGGGCATAATCGGGGTTTGTGGTAGCCCCGACGGCCATATTCCAGGGGAAGTTCACAGTGTCGTCGAAACGCATGCCAGCGCCGGCTTCGAGATCCGCCGATATCAGCAACGGATGACGCGCCAGTTGCTGCATTCGATTCATCAGCATTACGGATTCGTAAACTGGCCCACGAAAAAGAATGATGCCACCAATATAATTCTCCGTGACCTGGTGCTTCAGGGCGCGAAACGCTTCGCTGTCCTGATTAAGAAAGGTGGCATTCACTCCCACGGAGATAAGCTGCCCAATCTTTTCCTCCAGCGTCATTCTCCCTAATTCCTTGTTGGCCCATTTTAGAGCCGTAAGTGATGGCTGACTGGGATAAGCTCCTACACCCTTCGTAAAGTTTTTATTTGCAGGGTTGGATGCAGCACGCAGCGACTTCACGGCCGCCCGACCCTGAGTACCTATCGGCATCAGGGTCAACATAGCCGCAAGCAACAAACTAATTCCCTTGCAATGAAGAAGGTTAGTTAAAGTCATGCAGAAGGTTTATCCATTCAACTCCAGTAAGTCGCAGTCAGGAAGGGTTGCTTGCACCCGCTGAATCCTTGCAGGTGAATGGTTATGTATCAGCGGGTGCAAGCAACCCCTTCCTGACTGCGAATCTGCTGACGGCCCACTTTCTTTTGAGAACATTTGATTTGCTCACCCGAAGCCATTTTAGGATTTTTTCACAGCTTCTACCGTTGGGGAGGAGCCGTTGTCATCCAATTGACCTTTCAAATGCGCTGCCTGGCGCAAGTTCGTCGCGCCGGTTGGGTGGGGCTGGAGCAAAAGCTAAACTCGCCAGCCCTGCTGCCCCCACCGTGATAGCGCTGCCAATAAACACGTACCAGGTCCAGGCAATGCGCGTCATGAAAAAGATGTAGAGCATTGCCACGATGCTTGCAAGCATGCCGATCAAAGCCGGCGGTTGGCTGACACGACGGAGAAAAGTCCCTACCAGGAAAACTCCTAAGACCGGACCGTTAATCAACGAAGCAATCGAGAGCGCCTGATCCAGGGCCGAGCGATTCCAACGGCTAAACAGGAGTGCAAATAGAATCTGGACCGCGCCCCAAATTAGTGTCAGCACATGCGACACTTTCAAATAGTGCTTGTCTGCATGTTCTGGCTTCAGTGGTTTATACAGATCGTTGACAGCAGTCGCGGCAATTGAATTTAGCGAGGAAGACATTGCCGCCGCGAAAATTGCTGCCACAACCAACCCTGACAGACCGGTTGGCAAATGCCGCGTTATGAAGTCAGGGAAAACGCGGTCACTGCCGCTAAACGGAAACGCAGCCGCTGTCGACGCTGTTGCGTATTCAGGGGCCGTAAATGGATGGTAAAACGCAAAGAGCAGCACACCAATAAATAGGAACCCGATGAATTGGGCAAGGACAATAGCACCGCTGGTTAGCAGTGCCGCTGCGGCCCGGCGAGGTCGATCCGTGCAAAGGTAGCGCTGTACCAAATACTGATCTGTGCCGTGTGTACTCATGGTCAAGAAGCAGCCACCAATTAGTCCGGCCCAAAATGTATAGGTCTTTGTAAAATTAAGACTGAAATCGAAAATAGTGAACTTCCTGAATTGGGTTGCCAGGTTCACTGCCGCGCTTGTCCCACCTTCAATGGAACTAGCAAGGATCAGGGCGGCGGCAATGGCGCCCGCAATGTAGATAGCCAACTGCACGACTTCGACCCAGATTACCGCCTCCATGCCGCCGAAGTAGGTGAAGACGATCATCGCGACGCCAATTAAGAAAACAGAGGCGATAATAATCGTGTCAGCATTCGCCGCCGGTTGAAATGAGGTGTACACGGCTGCCAGAACGATCGCCGTTAACAGAAGCCTGATGCCGTCTGCCATGTTGCGCATTACAATAAACAAGGAGGCAGACAACACTTTAATTTTAGCGCCAAAGCGCCGGTCGAGAAGCTGATAAACAGTCAGTAACTCACCGCGAAAGTAGGAGGGGATAAAGACGAACGAAATTACGATGCGCCCGAGCAGGTAACCAAAGACTAGTTGCAGAAATTCAAAATTTCCCCCTCGGGCAAAGGCAATTCCGGGAACAGAAATGAATGTTATTGTAGAGGTTTCGGTGGCGACAATCGAAAAGGCCACCGCCCACCAGGGCACTGAGCGATCGCCAAGGAAGTAATCACTCGTCGTCTTCTGCTTGCGGGCAAACCATGTACCAAACAGAACTATGCCGATGAGGTAGCCAAATATTATTGCGAGATCCAGAGCCTTCATTGGTCCGGCGAGCTGTTACTGGGAACGTGCTGTTGCTATGAACATGTCACTCCTACGGAGTGAAGGCATTTGTCCCCAAACTTCCCGACACCTCAACATTAACTTCCTTCCAGGAGGGCCCGAATGGCCTGTTCAACAACTCCCTTGGAAGCGGCCAAAGCATCTTTCGTTTCGGCGAGACTTCGTCCCGTCCGGGTCATCAACAATGCCAACCTTAGATCGCCGTCGGCAGCGGCCAGTGCTGCTGTTGCGGCCTCTGGAGCCAATTTTCTCTCCGCCATCAGAATGCGAAGTGCGCGCTGGCGCAGCTTTGCATTCCGCGCCTGGACACCGGTCATTCGATTTCCCGTGACGTAACCTAATTGGACCATGCTGACAGTCGACAACATGTTCAGGATCATTTTCTGGGCCGTGCCAGCTTTCAAACGCGTCGATCCTGCAATGACTTCAGCGCCAACAACAGGGACAATGCTGATTGCCGCCACTCGCGTAACCGGTGAATCCGGCGCACACGTAACTGCGATCGTTAAGGCGCCAAGAGTCTGTCCATAAGCCAGCGCGCCTACAGTGTAAGGAGTGCGACCCGAAGCCGCGATTCCGACCAACGCATCTGCGGCAGTTAGTGAGCGCGCCTGAATATCGCGTTTACCCGCTTCTGCGTCGTCTTCTGAGGCCTCAACGGCACGATAGCATGCTTCATAGCCGCCCGCGATAACCGCCTGCACAAGGTCGGGCGACACGCCAAAAGTGGGTGGGCATTCGGCGGCGTCAAGCACACCGAGCCGTCCTGAAGTGCCTGTGCCTACATAAAAAAGCCGGCCGCCTGCGCTAAGCCGCCCTACTATTTCTTCTACCGCCCGTGCTACCTCGGGCAGCACGCGCGCTACGGCCGCAGCAACCTGCTCATCTTCCTGATTCATCAGCCGGACAATCTCCGCCACCGGCAGCGAACTCAGGTTTGCGGTTCGAGGATTCTCTTCTTCGGTAACAGGGAACGGTTCAGGAGTTTCGGAATGCATCTTTCGGCAGTCACTCACACCGCGAGGGCCACGTGATTGAAATGTTCGCGGGCCATGCGCGCGGCAGCGACCGCAGGAGTATAACGCGGAGGGGCCAAAAAAGCCTTGCGAGCGACTTTGCGGATCTCCGAACGCATGGGAGCCAGGACGAGCTGGCCGGCTGCACTGAACACGCGACCGACGTAGGCAACTTGGAAGGTTTCGCGCTCCAGTTTGAGATTGCGAATGACGGCCGATGCTGAGAGTCCGAGTTCCTGACCCGCTTCTGCAATTATCTCCAGTGCCACCCGATCGCCCGCGTGTGCCGCCTCGATCACGTACTTACCAAAGCCCGCCAGCCATTCATTGGTGATGGTTGGAGCGTAGATGGCTGTCGCAAGGTCGTCCGGAGCGGTAACATGAAAGTACGAGCAAGCATCCTCAGTCAATGAGGTTTTGGGACCGCGCCCGTCGGAGGCGCGGGCGACAGCTGCGAGTGCTCGACGTGCAATCCAGGAACCACCTCCCTCATCACCTACCAGAGGACCCCAGCCGCCGGCGCAGGCGCGTTTGCCACGAGAGTTAATCCCGCAACATATCGAGCCAGTTCCGGCAATGATCACCATACCTGGCTGGCCATCTGTAGCCCCGTAGAGAGCGATGTCTGCATCAGTCACAACTGTCACTTCGCCAGAGATAATATTACTGAGCGCTTCGCGCATTCGGGCGCGCAATGAATTTCGGCGCGCGCCTGCTAACCCAACTTGCGCGGCTACCAAATCCGTCCGGCGTACTCTGGCAGCGCTGCAAGCTTTGTCAACAGCTTCGCGCACTGCGGCGGCGGCATTTGCCACTCCGACACGCATCGGGTTCGATGGACCGGCAACGCCCTCACCGATCACCTTGTCCCGAGAATCGATGATCACGGCTTGCGTCTTGGTTCCTCCACCATCCACGCCTACAACGGCATCCCGCGCGCGAAGGCTTCTGGGCGTGAGGTAATCCGCTGATCGGCGCTCAGTAGTTAACATAGTCCCCTTGCGCGTTTACCTAAATTGAAAGTGCCTTTCTGGCCCATTTTAGGTAAGCCTGTTGTATAATGGAAACTAAAAGAATTTATTATTGCGATAACTTCTCTTAATAGCGCTGGCAAACCCATGGAAATCAGACAGCTTCGGGCTTTTGTGGCGATCGCCGACACAGGTACTTTTACCGCCGGAGCAGCACGCGTACATGTCACGCAAGCGGCAATAAGCATGCAGATCAGGCAACTGGAGAACGAAGTGGGTGCAAAGTTGTTTGTGCGGGCCCCTCGGCGCGTGATTCTGACTGAGGCAGGCGAGCACTTGCTGCAGCGTGCTAGACAAATCCTTCGCGAACACGAGGCGGCGCTCGAAGAGATCGCGGAACTTACCGGCGCCGAACGCGGCCGGCTGCGCATAGGCAGCGCCTCCGCAATGGTGCTGACTGAAGCTCTGCCCAAAATTCTCAAAGAGCTTCGTAAGCAGCATGTGAAAGCAGAGATTGTGGTTGTGTCTGGCACCAGCAAGGCACTGGTTGAGCAGATTCTCGCTGGTGAGCTGGATATAGCGTTTGTCTCACTGCCTGTCGAGGCGGGTGCCATAGAAACGGAGCGGCTCGGTTCAGATTCGCTGGTGGCTATTGCTTCACCTCGCCATCGACTAGCAGCGCAGCGGACTGTAAGCCCGTATGCTTTGGCTGGCGAGAAACTGATCCTGGGAGAACGCGGCGGAAATACACGCCGACTGCTCGATCAGTTTTTCAATCAGGCAGGGGTAGCGCTCAACGTATCGATGGAGCTGAGCCGGCAGGCGGCAATCAAGAGGATGGTTGAAGAAGACATGGGTGTGGGGATTGTGCCGCTGGATTCTGTACGGGAAGAGGTGGCGAAAGGCCGATTGGTAAGATGGTGGATCGAAGGGGCGCAGATAAATTGGGAGTTGGGTCTGGCTCGACTCAATGGCAGCTATGAATCACCAATCATGCAGAGTTTCATTCGTCTGGTGCGCAGCTATTTTTCAGGGGTTTCTAAGAACCAAGCTCCGAAGAAAGTCAAGATTAAGCGCCGCAGGTAATCTCTCACAGGTTGAGAAGGGGGCAAGGCAGGCTTCGGGACAGGAAGGGGTCAACTCTCAGGCTGCCCCGCCCCCGCTCAACATTGAATGGCACTCAGCCTGGAGTAGCTCAGATTGATCTTTCCACATTACATGAGAGCGCGAAGACCTTCGATCAGTCGTTCTATGTCCTCCTCATTATTGAAGAAATGAGTGGCGACGCGAATGCCCTGCGGCTTTTGAGTCACAATAACGCCTCGCTCGACTAGCATCGTCACAGCTTGCCCCGGATTCTCCAACGCCACCAGAGTCTCCGCCGAACGCGCGCTTTCAGTATCTAGGGGCGAAAGTATTTTCCATCCTTCCTCGTGCAGGCGATCAGTTAAACGCCTGTTCAGAGTTAGAGCTCGCTCCTCGATACTCTTGATTCCGGTTGTCAGCAACAGATCGAGCGAAGCGCCCAACGCAAAAATGCCGGCAAAATGGGGACAACCCAGTTCAGCACGTGCTGCAGCGTCGGGCCGCAGGTGGATCTCGTTATTTCGGTCCGCATAGGGTTCCTTGACGCTCAACCAGCCGATTGCACGTGGCCGTGTGTCACTCAACAGCTCACGATTTAGATAGACGAATCCGGAGCCATATCCCGACAACATCCATTTGTGCCCGGTAGCACATAGAGCATCAATACCCATGCGCCGCACATCGATTTCAAACACTCCGGCCGACTGGCTTGCATTGACGACAAGCGCATGCGCACCCTTATTTCTGCTCAGTTCTTCGACATCGATGCGGAAGCCGCTCGAGAACTGCACGTGACTAATTGAGATAATGCCGGTCCTTGCATTCATCGCGCGGCGAATATCGCGGAGCCTAACTTCGCCCGCAACAGACTGCACGAGATGAACGGGAATTCGCCGGTGCATCCAGGGAAGTGTGGAGACCGGAAATTCGAGATCACAGGAGATCACCTCTCCGCGGCCCGCGAGAGCGTCAACGATCAAGTTCATGCCTGACGATGTGTTAGTAGTTAATCCAATCTCTTCGGGATCTGCATTGATGAACCGCGCGACCTTGTGCCTAACCTGCTCACGCTGGGCCAACCACTCTTCCCAGTGCACGTCACCGTCATCCATCATCTGTTGATAATAGCGAGTGGCTGCGGCTTCAGTCGCGCGCGGCAAGGGCCCGGCAGCCGCGCTGTTCAGATACGCAATTCGGCGTGTAACCGGAATTTGTTCGCGAATCGTGTTCCAGTCAATCATCTGTCCCACTAAATTACCATCGACTCTTCCGCGTCATAGTGGATGCTTTGGTCCAACAATTGACACCACGAAATCACGCCAAGATGCACCGAAAACCATTCTTCCAGCTCAGCGCGGGGCCTCAAACCAAAGAGTAGCCAGTGGCGGCAAGGTTAGACTCGCAGAATACGGCTGCCCACTCTGTGGCTCTTCTTGCGTCGAAATCTCCTGAGGTACATTCACCGGGCTCCCGCCGTAAACCTCAGCACCGGTGTTGATCACAAGCCGATACGTACCTGGCTGCGGCAAACCCAGGCGGTGATGTTCTCGGACCACTGGTGAAAAGTTTCCCACACAGATGAGCTGTTTTCCGGTTTCAGGTGACCTACGAATGAACGAGACTATGTTCTCAAGTGCGTTGTCGGCATCTATCCATTGAAAGCCTGACGGATCACTGTCCACTTCCCAAAGAGAATTATTTGCGTTGTACACCCTGTTTAGATCGCGAACCAGCCTTTGGACACCTTGATGGAATGGCTCTTCAAGCAAATGCCAGTCAAGGCTCTCCTGCTCCGTCCACTCACGCCATTGACCAAACTCCCCGCCCATGAACAGAAGCTTCTTGCCTGGGTGTGCCCACATGTAGCCGTAAAGCGCGCGCAGGTTGGCAAACTTTTGCCAGGTATCGCCGGGCATCTTATTAAGCAGCGCGCCTTTCATGTGGACCACTTCATCGTGCGAAAAAGGCAAGATAAAGTTTTCGCTCCATGCATAGAGTAGCCCAAACGTCAGCGAATTGTGATTACCCGCGCGAAACAGCGGGTCGGTCTGAAAATACTTGAGCGTGTCGTGCATCCAGCCCATGTTCCATTTGAAATCAAAACCCAAACCACCGGAATAGACGGGATGGCTAACCTGCGGCCAGGACGTAGACTCTTCGGCAATCATCAATATTCCAGGACTAGCACGATGCGTTATCTCATTCAACTCTTTCAGTAGCGAGATGGCTTCGAGATTCTCGCGGCCTCCAAACTCATTCGGCAGCCACTGCCCTTCTTTGCGGCTATAGTCGAGGTAAAGCATTGAGGCCACCGCATCCACGCGCAAGCCGTCAATGTGAAACTCCTTGAACCAGTAGAGCGCATTGCCCAGTAGAAAATTGCGCACCTCATTCCTGCCGTAATTGAAGATGTAGGTGCCCCAATCAGGATGTTCTCCCTTGCGTGAATCGAGATGCTCGTAGAGTGCTGAGCCATCAAATCGGCCCAGGGCGAAGGCATCCTTCGGAAAATGGGCTGGAACCCAATCCATGATCACGCCAAGATCATGCTGATGTAAGTAGTCGATCAGGTAGCGAAAATCGTCAGGCGTACCGTAACGTGCTGACGGCGCGAAGTAGTTGCTAACCTGGTAACCCCATGAAGGACCGTAGGGATGTTCCTTTAACGGCAGAAACTCTACATGCGTGAACCCCATCTCCCGAGCGTAATTAGCTAACTGAACCGCCATCTCACGATAGTTGAATGGCCGATTACTCTCTTCCGCAACCCGGCGCCACGAGCCGAAATGTACTTCGTAGCTGGATAGCGGTTGACGATGGGGTTCGCTGCTTGCCCGCTTCTTCAACCACTGGGAATCGCGAAACTTGTACTTTGACTCAAAGACAATCGAGGACGTTGCGGGTGGGATCTCAGTATATGTCGCATAAGGGTCGCTTTTCAGAAAAGGCAAGCCACGGCGAGCGCGGATCTCATATTTGTAGAGCGAGCCAACAGGCAAATCCGGGATGAAGAGTTCCCAGACTCCTGAGCTGCCGAGCTTCCGCATCGGATGCAAGCGGCCATCCCAACCATTAAAGTCGCCAACAACACTCACGCCTTCGGCATGAGGCGCCCAGACGGCAAAGGCGACTCCATCGATTTCTCCAATCCGGCGGACGTGGGCTCCTAACTTTTCATAAATCGCTTCATGCTTGCCTTCGCCGAATAGATGAAGATCCAGGTCTCCAAGGGTTGGCAAAAAACGATAGGGGTCACGCTGGATCACAACGTTTCCGTCCCGGTAATGAACTCGCAGGCGATAGTTCGGAATCTCGCGGAGCCCGGGGATATGGACCTCAAACAGACCTGCAGGATGGATCTGCTGCAATGGTTGCGGTCGCTTCCGCCCTATGGCAACCTCCACCTTTTCCGCGTCCGGCCGGAAGGCGCGGATGGTGAGGCCATTTTCGAAAGGATGAGCACCAAGAATGTGATGAGGATCGTGACTTTTGAGTTCCAGGAATCGTCGCAGTTCTCCGTGCTCGACTGAAGGTACCGGCAAAGGGACTACTGGAGAGTTTGTTTCAGGCCCTTTCTGCCCGGCTGGAGCACGTTTCGGCTTTGCGGGCCGATTATTCATGAAAGTGTGGCTTCCCGGTCCGCGACACCTGGCGCAGAGGGCGCAGGCGGCTCGGCAAACCGAAGATAAACGTCCGCAGCCGTTCCCATTTCCGGCAGGTTGCTCCTGCCTTCAGCCAATATTTCCAGAAAATGTGAACGCGGTGACGGCATCCCCAATTCATCCATCAGCTCTATAACCCGTGCTGCGTACTTCATGACCTGACGCGCCTCAATTCCGGAGACCTCTGCGAAAAACCAACCACAACTGGTAAACATAAGCATCGAATTGCGCTGGATTTCAAGCAAGGTCAGTGCGCAAGCCTCGTCAGCGGGACTGAGATCTCGCTTTCGATGTTTGCGAAGAAACTCTTCCCGGGATCGGCCATTGTCGAGTACCAGTTGAATGTAATCGTTGCGCGTGGTCCAGGGTTCAACAAACAGCTCGCTACCTAAAGCTTCAAATTCCCATGCTGCTTGATCGCGAAGAAAGTTGAGCGCGGCCCGCAGCGGTCCCCGCCATTGCTGGCTCCAGCCGCCCTCACTGGCACAACCACAATTCCGAATCCAGCGACCAACGCCGTGCGCGCAACTCCAGGATGTGCCTTCTCCATCTGGTCCATTGCTGATCTCCACCTCGACCTCGGGAGGGTATAAGTCAAGGTACTCACCATAGTTAGTAATGGTAAACCCAGCGTCGGGAGCTTCCATCAGGAGAGCGTGAGCCAAACACAGATCGCCAAACTTGAAGTGGTGGCCATAGGTTTCGCCATCGGTGGCCGCATTCACCAGTGAACCTCCAGCCATCGCGGCTAGTTTGAAATGAGCCACCAGAGCCTGACTGGAAACCAATGTCTTTTCAAAAGCGATTGCGCGCGCAAGCGGACCATTATATAAGAAGATCGCTATCGAGCGGCCCGAACCGTCGCGATGAAAATACCGGTAGACACCAGAGGTATCTATGTCACCATTCAGCGGCTGGCGCCACTCAGTCTCACCCGGGAGTCTAAAAGCTCGGGCCTGCCCGGGAGCGAGAATGACAAAACGCAGCCCTTGCTCGATTAAGAGTGAGAGCGTTTCGTCGTTGCAAGCGGTTTCGGGCAGCCACAGCGCTTCCGGCTCCCGCCCAAACCGGTAACGAAAATCCGCCATTCCCCAAAGCACTTGCGTGAGCTTATCGCGCTCATTGCACAATGGTAGAATGGCATGATTGTAGGCTTGAGCAATAGCGTTGCCATGGCCATTCAGATTTGCCACGCTTATCTTGTCGGCTTCGAGAATGCGCTCGTAAGTCCTCGGGTGATGCCGTTCGAGCCAGGAAAGCAGGGTGGGGCCAAAGTTAAAACTTATCTTCGCATAATTGCTTACCGTACGCTGGATAATTCCGTTTGGAGTAACAATGTGTGCGAACGCGTTTGGCCCATAGCACTCCGCGTGGATCCGTTCATTCCAGTCATGATACGGCTCCGCTCCTGCTTCGCGCTCGACCTCGCCGGTCCAGGGGTTCTCACGAGGCGGTTGGTAAAAGTGGCCATGAATAACCAGTGCTGTCATGGTAGCTAATAATACTATAGGGAACGGCGGCAGAGAGCGGTATTCTTTCTCTAATGGGAATCGTCCCTATAGGTCGAATAAGTCCTATAGGTCGAATAGGACCTATGATTTTCGGCGTCCCGCCATGTCGAGTCCCACGGCCGTAACCAGAACTGCACCTTTGACGATTGGCTGCACATAACTCTCGACGCCTACGAGATTCATTCCATTATCTAGACTGGCCATGATCAACGCACCCACTACGGTGCCCAGTACAGTACCCCGCCCACCCATTAGGCTGGTGCCGCCAATCACACACGCTGCGATTGCGTCCAACTCCATCAACGTGCCGGCGTCGGGGGTCGCACCGGACAGCCGAGCAGTATGAAGTATCGCGGCGATACCAACCAACGCTCCCATCAGGCTGAACACTGCCAGGATGTGGCGACGCAGATTGATACCAGACAAGCGCGCTGCTTCAGGATTGCCGCCAATGGCGTACAGGTAGCGGCCAAATGTCGTGTTCCTGGTGAGGAAAGCCCCGATGATGGCCACCGCAAACATAATAATGAAGGGAATAGGCACGCCGCCCTGAGCGTTCATCAACCACACAAAAGTTACGATAACGATGGCCGGCAGCACCACGCGCGCCATTGTTGACGTTAGACCAACCACCGTCAAACCGTGACGCTTGCGAGCACGGTTGCGCTGGATCGTGGACCAGAGGATGGCGACTATGGCGAGTCCGGCCAAAACATAACCTACCTGTGGCATCACCATGTCTCGGCCCAGAGATCTAAAGAAGGGAATCTCCACGGGGATGGTGGCGCCTTTGGTAAGCCAGAAAATGACTCCTCGCCAGGCCAAAAGACCGCCCAGGGTGACGATAAATGCCGGAACGTTCACATAGGCAACCAGGGCGCCTTGGAGCGCGCCCACGCATACGCCTACCACAACGGCTGCGACCAGCGTGGCAATTAAGCCTCGTCCCTGACTCATAGCAGCAACAGCGCCCGCAAGGCCCACCACCGACCCAACGGAAAGGTCGATCTGCCCGGAAACAATCACCATTAACATGCCGACGGCGAGTACTCCGGTGACCGCTGTCTGTTGCATCAACTTAGAAAAATTGACTGCACTCAGAAAAAGTCCGTACGGATTTCTTGCATCAACCGTGGCCCATTGAAAGAAGAGCCAGATGGCGATCAATGCAAACATCATCGTGTAGGCACGCAAGGCTTCGGTGGGAATTTTGAACCGCCCAATCCGCGTCTGCGCCCTGATCAGCGCAGACTCCGGCACTGGCGCGAGATCGGTAGTTGCAGGCGGACGTTCGACCATGAACTATTAAGCCGCTTTCATGTGACCCGTAGCACAGGCCATTACTTTTTCCGGCGTGGCCGTGGCACGAGTAAACTCTCCGGTAACATGACCTTCGTGTAGAACGAGAACACGATCAGACAATCCAAGCACTTCGGGCAATTCGGAAGAGATTAAGACGATCGCGATTCCTGTCTTTGCAAGGCGATTGATGTGTCCATAGATCTCCTGTTTTGCTCCGACATCGATGCCCCGAGTGGGCTCGTCGAGGAAGAGTATGCGCGGGTTTGTCAGCAACCACTTAGCCAAAACTACCTTCTGTTGATTCCCACCAGAAAGCGTGCCGGCGATAGTGAAGACGGACGTGGCCTTTACCCGTAATTCCTTCATTGCGCGCTCTCCCGCTGCCGACTCCGCTCCGAGATCGGTCACAAAACGTCCCGATAGCCGTTTCAATCCTGCGAGCGTCATATTGTTAAGAATGGTCTGATCCAATATCAAACCAAAGCGCTTACGATCCTCAGTGACAAAACCGATTCCCTGATTGATCGCATCGGCAGGGTTAGTGATGCGCACTCGCTGACCGGCAATCTTGATTTCGCCAGACGTGCGTCCGGCGTGGGCGCCGAAGATCCCCATCAAAAGATCGCTGCGTCCGGCGCCCATCAGGCCCGCTATACCCAATACCTCACCGCGACGCACTGAGAAACTGACGTCATTAACCAGTTTCTTGCCAGTCACGTTCGGGTCTTCGACGGTCATATGCTGCACTTCAAAGATCACGTCGCCCTGCAGGTGGTCCACTTTCGGAAAAATTTCACCTACCTCACGGCCTACCATACGCGCAATGACGGCTCCTTCATCAAGTTTGTTCGTCAACTCCGTTCCCACACTGCGGCCGTCGCGCAGCACAGTGATGCGGTCGCTAATTCGAAACACCTCATCGAGTTTGTGTGAAATATAGATCATGCCCACGCCTCGGGCGCGCAAGTTGGTGAGAATACCAAACAGGATTTCCACCTCGGCGTCGGTGAGTGCTGCGGTCGGTTCGTCGAGCACTAGGATGCGGGCTTCATGAGAAAGTGCTTTCGCGATCTCAACCAATTGCTGCTGGCCGATCCCCAGACGAACAACCTGCGTATGCGCATCGAGCGTCAGATGCAAGCGGTCCAGCAAATCCTGCGCCCGATGGTAGAGTTCGTGCCAGCGGATGACCCCAAACATTTGGGGCTCGCGGCCGAGATATATGTTCTCTCCTATCGTCAGTTCCTTAATCAAGGAGAGTTCCTGAAAGATGATCGCGATTCCTGCCGCTTCGGCATCGCGCACGCTCGCGAAGGAACGCTGTTGGCCATCGAGAAATATCTGACCACCATAATGCGGGTGAGGATAAACGCCGCCTAATACTTTCATCAACGTGGATTTACCGGCGCCGTTTTCACCCACAAGGGCGTGAATCTCACCAGCGAACAGATCAAACGAAACACCGTCGAGCGCCTTAACGCCAGGAAAGGTCTTTGTGATGTCGCGCATCTCCAGCAGTGGAGTGCGTTCCGAATCACTCATCTGCAACTTGCCCTGATTAGCAGGAATCCCGCAGACAAAGAACTGAGAGCCAACAAAGTCAATGGCTCTCGGGGCGTGACCAGGTTTGGAGCAGCTGCCGTCGGCCATTGGTCTCTCGGCACATTCTTGTAGATATCTTGCTGGCTGTGATAACCGTCTTTGACGACGGTTTGCATCATGTTGTTCTTATCGACGGGAATGGGTTCCTGCAGAATCGCTGGCACATCTATCTTGCCATTGTTGATCTTGTCGGGTGCTTCCACCGTCTCGCCGCGAGCAAGTTTGAGTGCCGCATCAACTGCGCTATAGGCCAGTGGTCTTATTGGTTTGTAGATGGTCATGGTCTGCCTTCCCTCGACGATACGCTGGCAAGCGTCAAGTTGCGCATCCTGACCCGTGACCAGCACCTTCCCCACCAGGGATGGCGGTAGCGCCGAGATTGCTCCCCCGGCTGTTCCATCGTTTGACGCCACGATCGCCTGAACGTCATTAGCGTTCTTCGTGAGGGCGTCTTCCGTGATTCGCAGCGCTTCACTAGGCAGCCACTCACGCGCAAACTGATTGGTGACAATCTTGATGTCTCCTCTATCCACAGCCGGTTGCAAGATATTCATCTGTCCCTGGCGCAGCAGCAGGGCGTTATTGTCGGTCTGCGAACCACCAATCAAAACGTAGTTGCCTTTCGGCACGTGTTCGAGGGCATACCGGCCTTGCATCTCGCCAATCTTTACCACCTGGTGCGAAACATATAGATTGACATCGCTATTCTTGATTAGTCGATCGTAGCTGATTACCGGCACTCCCTGACGGTGGGCCTTCTCTACTATGGCGGCAGCCACCTCACCGTTGTGGGGCGCTACAATCAGCACGTCAACACCCTTCGTCAACATGCTGTCCGCTTGCTGCGCCTGGATTGTATCGCTACCGTTTGCAACCTCCACATCAAGTTCGGCGCCAACCTCTTTCGCCCGTTGCTCCACCAACTCCTTGTCGCGCTGCCAACGCTCCTCCTTCAAAGTGTCCATTGAAAAGCCTATGCTGATTTGCTCGTTTGGGCCCTTTTTTCGGCGCACGCCGGAATCGCCATTCTGTTTTGTTCCGGAAACGCAGCCGCTTAAAGCCAACGTCGCAATGCAAAACCACCAAACCAGGACTTTCATATCTTTCATGCTCGCTTTTCTTTCCAGTTTTTAAGGAAGCCGAAAAAGACAAATGAATCCGGCGAAGTTAATCTTACACTCCTCTCTGCTCAACTACGTGATTGGAAAACCTGGCGGTTCTGTATCTGGTCAGGAGCAGCATAATGCCTAGCTGCAAAGCTATCAATGCGACACCTGCCAAGAGTGCCGCTGCCAAGCCCGTGCGAAGATTACCGTAACGGGTGGATAGAAAACCAACGGTCCACGGCAATGTTGCGCTACCGAGAGTGCCCATTGCGAAGAAGAGATTCACCGCGCGACTGGCACCAGTTCCCAGATGGTGTGTCGCACTTGCGATAGATGTAGGAAAGACTGGACCAAAGCCGAATCCCGTCAAAACGATACCTGCCAGGAGGGCTGGCGCGGAGTGGGCAGTCACCAGGAGTGAGAGTCCGGACGCTGCCAACACTAATCCGGCCAGCACGAGCTTTTCTGGCGTCATGAATCTTAATGCCACCGGCACCGCTGCTCGCCCGGCCAATAGCGCCGCCCAAAAGATCGATGGGGTCCAAGCACCGGAGGCGCCCAGCGAACGAATTAGTCGTATGGAATAAAGGGCGATCCAGCCACCGACCGCATTTTCACTGCCTACATACAGGAACCCAAGCAGTGCGACAAGTAAAACGAACCAGGTACGGAAGGTTTTCGAAGTAAAGCGTTCGCTCTTGCCATGCTGTTCAGAAACTTCTGCAACACGTATTACCGGCAACCTAACCAACCAAATGGCAGTCGCGGCAGATAGAAAGGCCAGGAGCATCAAGGGCGTGCGTATGCCTCCTGCTCGCGTCAAAGGTACGACTATGACTGGACCAAGTACTGCACCGAAACCCCACAAAAGATTCAGGATGTTTAGCGATTCCGCCCGTCGTGCAGGATTGACTCCCGCCACCAGCAAGTTCGTTGCCGGCAGAACGATTCCCAGCGCGATGCCGTTTAGAGAGACGGCGGTGAGACCCCAGAACCAGGAGCTGACGCCCAAAGCCGCCAGACCCGAAGACATCAGAACAAATCCGATTCCCAGTCCGCGCAACCAGCCAATGCGGCGGGTTATAGGACCACCCACGCTCACCCCCGCAAGAGTGCCGATGGACTGAGCAGTGAACAGATATCCCGCCTGGATATCGTTTAGAGACCACCTCACCGCCAATGCTGGTAGCAGTGGACCCAGCAGAGTGGTGACTACACCACTAAGGACGAATCCGACGTGCGTAGCAGCTACTGTCTGCCGGGAGGCAAGCTCACTCTTCAATGAGAAATCAGGCCGGAACATTCTTGATGTCTTTCGGAATGGGGCACGCAGTAGTGGAATCGTTGAGCACCGGAAAGAGAAACGGGGGCGAAGACTTCAGGTACACGGCCCAAAAGCTCGGCCTGATAGGACGAGTTACTGGCGCCACATTTTGCTTTCTCGCGTTTCCAAGAGCATTCAAGTGCGGAAGAGTCTCTCACACAAAAAAATGCAAATCAACAATTCACCTTCGCCGCATGCGACTATGGGCCACGCGGATGCGCTCTTACCCGAAACTGTCAAGAAGCGGCTAGTCAGAGTCCTTGACGCTTTTTTCGCCTGTGTGTTATATAAATCGCTCTGCAGACGATAAATCGATTATTAAGTACGTACGGGAATGCTGGGTTTCAGTATCAGGGTGAATCGCGTGCGGCCAAATTCCCGGACGGCAACTCCAATCACCCCCAGGCAATCCTCCGTTGAGCCAACTGAAGAAGAAAGGCTCGCTTAGTTTGTCTCCCCTTTTCACTCACGATATACGCGTCAGCCTTTAAGGAGGAAACCGAGATGCGTTCAGCGCTTCCTACTTTCTTATCAGGACTAATTCTCGGATTGGTTCTGCTTTCATTTCCGCGTACTGCCGAGGCGCAGTTTAAGGCCAGTGTCCAGGGGACAGTGACTGATACTGCTGGCGCCATTGTCGCCGGGGCAGCGGTGACGCTTACCAACACTGAGACCAATCAAACCGAAACGACTACAGCCAGCGATGGAGGGTTCTATCGTTTTTCGGGGCTTGCTCCGGGCCTGTATACGGTGACGGTTGAGAAAGAGGGTTTCAAAAAGCGAGTAATAAACGACGTAAAGGTTGATGCCGAATCGATCAAAGGCGTTGACGTCCAGCTTGAGGCTGGCGTGATCACTGAAGTTGTAACGGTGACTGCAGAGAACGTGGGGTTGGAAACCGAAGATCCGAATATTAGAAAGACAATCACAAACCAGGAAGTGTTGTTACTACCTCAATCCGGTCGTGATCCGTATCAGTTGGCTCGCCTAACACCTGGCGTCTTTGGAGACGGAGCCAGAGCCGCAAATGGCGCATCGGCTAATCTGCCGAATACCAGCGGACCAGGTGGGTCAAATCTCGGCATATTTGCCACTGAAAATCAGGTCCAGATTTCAGCCAACGGACAACGTTTATCAGCCAATAACATTCAGGTCGATGGCACGAGCGTGAACAGTCAGACTTGGGGAGGCGCGGCTGTTATTACTCCCTCACAGGAAAGTGTGAAGGAAGTACAAGTGACTTCCAGCACGTATTCGGCTGAAGATGGCCGCAACAGCGGGGCTCAGATCAAGGTCGTGACTCAAAACGGCACGAATGATTTTCACGGGAGCGCTTTCTTCAAACTTAACGATCCTGCCTTAAACGATAAGAATGAGTTTCGTGGTGTTCCAGGAGTTGTGACCGCTGTTCCTACTAAGGTCGAAGAGAAGTTGAAAACCTATGGGGGCAGCCTTGGTGGTCCAATAGTGCATGAAAAGTTGTTCTTCTTTTTCTCATACGAAGGGCTGAGGAACGAAACCAATAATAACTACTTTAGTTTGATAGACACGGCCCAATTTCGCCAGACCATTATTGCCGCACGCCCCGGCACGCTAACTGCACAAATCCTCTCGGCACCAGGTATAGAGCCGAGAGTTTTGCAGATCCGACCGGTAACATGCGCAACCGTTGTCGGACTTTTTGTACCATGCCAAGATGTATCTGGTGGACTGGATATTGGATCTCCCGGAGGAACTTACGGTCAATATCTGCAATCAACAAACCCTACCGGTGGCGGATTTGATGGAATTCCGGACCTGCAATTCGCACAACTCGAGAACCCTACAAGTTTCCGGGGCCATCAGTTTTTTGGTCGCGTTGATTACAATCTATCGGCCAATGACAGGCTCGCGTTCTCTTCATATTTCACGCCTGTTACGGCTCTCACCTCTGACAGAGGCGCCCAGAGCCGGCCGCAGGCTGACATTGACTCAAAACGCTTTAGTTATGCGCTGGGGTTTATTTATGGCCGAAACATTTCCTCAACGATGTTGAATGAAGCGCGTTTCAACATCACGCGCTGGGGTTTCAATGAGCTCGCTAGTAATCCGAATACAGATTTTGCCTTGCCCAGAATCGAGATAGAATCACTCTTTAGCGACCGGTTGCGATACGGAGCGCCTAGAAGCGAGAACACACCGGGCGAGATAGAGGAAAAGCAACTGGACTTCCGGGATGTGCTCTCCAAAGTCACCGGAAACCATTCTTTGAAGTTTGGCGGTGAATACCGTCTCGACCTTAACCACAACGGCGAGGTTGGTGGTGCCAGACCGGTTTATTCTTTCTTCCGTCCCTGGAACTTCGCAAACGGTACGCCTATATTTGAAAGCATCGCGGCAACCGCAAATGGGAAGCCATCTCCGAATAACACTCCTTTTCGGACAAGTGATTTTGCATTCTTCATTCAGGACGATTGGAAGTTTCGCCCGAATCTAACGCTGAATCTA
>DATEUF010000112.1:0-3090 GCA_035283325.1 Pyrinomonadaceae bacterium
GCGGACGCACTACCGAGCCTGCCGTAACAAAACCAGGCAATCGCAACGCGCAATCCGCCGAAGCCCCCGTGGCCGGCATCGAGCCGGGAGCGGCAGCGCCGACTGCCATGGGCGAATCTTCGCCGCCGTCGCCCCCAAAGCCTCGCAAAAACCGGATGATGATTTGGTGGTCTTAAACAGCCTCCACCTGCCCAGCCTGTTCCGGGTGCCAAACCTCGTCTGGCGATCGTTGCCATCGCCACCTCCTCCACGATTGATGAAAAAGTGGAGAATGCTATCGAAGCCGGTAATACGGCCCGTGACCGCAAGCCCCCTGATTACGCTGAGGCGCAGCGCTCATATCAGTCGGCTGCGAAGTTGGCGCCCACGGATGCGCGCCCTTATGAAGGCCTCGGCAACATTTATCTGGAGCAGGGGCTTGATCAAAAGGCTGTTGAGGCGTACCGAAAGGCAGTAGAACTTAAGACCACAAATGCCACTGTTCATGAAGGTCTGGGTGACGCCTACTACCGCCTGGGTCAATACGTTGAATCCCTTGCGGCGAGCGGCGAGGCCATTCGGCTGAATCCCGGAGTTCCTGGGCCGTATTTTACTCGGACCCACGTGAACCTCACTTTAGGAAATGGTCAAGCCGCCGGTGATGATGCCCACGGTTTTCTCAACTTGTGGCGACCACAATGGGCCGGTAATCCGCCCTATTACATCGCCATGGCCGGTTATCTGGGCTACCGCCACGCCGGCCTCACTGCGAAAGCGGACAAGCTGTTGGCAGGAGCAAGCAAGGAATGTGCGGAAGCCAATTGGACCTGCCAGCTCATCAAGTACCTGAATCGGGAAGTCACTGCTGAACAGCTTTTGAGCCAGGCCACTGACAATGACAAACTAACCGAGGCGCACGCATATATCGGGATCAATCTAGCCCTGGCGGGTAGAAGTGAGGAATCACTCCCCCATTTGCTCTGGGTGAAAGAGAACGGTAACCGCAGGTTCACGGAGTATGCGCTCGCAGTTGCCTGGCTGGGGTGGCTTAACCAAGGTTAGTTTACGAGGCGTAATTACAACTCGTCTTCCTGCAGGATTCGACGTCCCCGTTCCGTTTCGATCAGCTTCGATAGAAATTGCCGCGTGTAAGGAGCAGCATGAGCTTTGTCGCGCCGGCCCGACCCCGCAGGTTGGCGGCTCGCTGCCAAGAGTTCCTCGTTTAGACGCTTTAATGTTGGCGCGTCAACTACCTCATACCATGTCGGAAGCATCTCGACCTTCAGCCCAATTCTCGCAGCGCTTGCTGTCATGTGGGCGACAACGTTCGCGCTTCCCGTGGATATTCGGTCAAAGAGATCCCGGTGTGTTTGATTAAGACCAATGAGGTAATAGCCCCCGCCCTTAACACCACCAAGAACAACACGCTCGCCCGGTCGTGACAGAGAGTCGATGGCCACCTCTATTAGAGCGCGTGGCACCGTGGGCGCATAAGAGTTGAGCAGGCAAACGGCAGGAAAACCTCTGTTGAGCAGGTCTTCGGTGGCGTTTGCCAAAGCGTCACCCAGAGTCGCTCCGCGTTGCCGAAAGAGCTTAAAGCCCTTTGGCACTATTTCGCGGAGTGCAGACTCAGCGCCGGTAGGCGTGAAGATTATTGCTCCCTCGGCTCTGCCGCTATCGATAATGTTGCTAATACTTGCAGTGATATCGCGCAAAAAACAGATCTTCAGAGCCGTCGCGTCTTCGGGTGACAATGGCGGTGAGAGTCGGGTCTCGAATTCACCAAGGTCAGGTACGGGAACCCTGGCCATTAGCGCCAGCGCGCAACGATGCCTCTGCGTTTCGGAGAGCGCCATCTTAAAACTCCGTTGCCGCCAAAGAAACCCGTTTCACGGGCGAACAGATTATATGTTGGTCGCAGATATTCGGCCAGCAAATCATGCAAACTCTTGCGCCAGAAACACACCACGAGTGATTCGCCCGCCATGCGGTTCGCCGTCGAGCCCGGCCTGCTCCTTGCTCTACGATGCCTTAACTAAAAGTCCGTTTTTAACGCACTGCAGGTCCTCAGCGCCTTTCGCGAAGGCCCCCCGCTCCCAGGCGTCAAGCACTGAGGATTCACTGCAGCCCCGCGAGCTCAATTAGCGCTCGTGCTTGCGTTGCCGCCATCTCCGCCATTTCGGCAACAGCGAGCCGGTAAGTCCGAGCGTTAATAGCGTGATGGACGTAGGTTCTGGAATGGACGTGATTGCTTCCCCTTCCACCACTAGATTGTCAATGCGGTTATTGCCTGAAGCCGAGGTTGCTCCGTTGAACACAATCCGGAAAGCTGCATTTGGGTTGTCGTTCAAGCCAGTGATGCTGCTTAGATCAAAAACTAAAGGCACTGATCCAAAGGTGGCGGCTGGCGTATACGGCACACCGAAGTCGACGAAGGTCACACCATCAAGGCTGTATTGCAGCTGGTTACTGTTAAAGCCTGAAGACGTAGCTTGCGTCGCAAAACTGATTACGATGTTACTGAAACCCAGGGTACTGACGCTGAGCGTAATGAACCTGCCATTATTGGAGTTACTGGTCCCGCCTTGCAGTGTCAGTGCTTGACCAGCGAGATCGCCTTGACGTGCATTCGTGCTGCTTCCTCCCAATGTAAATACGACGTTGGCCAGGTTGAAGTTAGTGGTGAGACTGCCACTTCCATGATCGACCACAAGATCAGAGTCATTGAAGTTCCAGATCGCCAGTTCATCGGCGCGCGTTACTTGCGGTAGTGCAACGAGTAGCGCGAACAATGCCAAAACAAACGGAAGTTTAGGATGGCCTGTGAGGCTGGATCCAGATGGTGAAGACATAGTTGTTCTCCTTGGTGAGATCGTTTGAGTTACTTTTCGGCTATTTGTGAGGAAGCGGAGAGTTTTTATGCAAAAGACTCAACAAACTACCTGCCAGCATGAGGCCTGAAAACCAGGTCAGTCTGTTTGCTTCTCGATAGCGGCGGCACAGTATGCCATCACCGGGTCAAACGTCAAGCCCAAAACCTGGAACGGGTGTGCGACAAATTTGTGGGCGACGAAGGGGGAGTTTGAGCTAACCTAGAGAAGAACTATAATC
>DATEUF010000113.1:0-3552 GCA_035283325.1 Pyrinomonadaceae bacterium
CAGTTCCTAGGGTCTGAGGAAGAGGCCAGACGAGAGGCGAAGGTCGCCTTGGTACTTGATCTCGTCCGCCGAGGAAGGATCTCCAGGGCAAAGGCAGCTGAGCTGTTACAGATGTCGTTGTGGGATCTTCCGGCCCTGCTGGCGCAATATCGTATCCCCTGGTTTGACTACTCCCCTGAAGACCTCCGGCGGGACCTTGCGGCTTTGCGCTCTGGAAAAGATACAACAGAGTGATCCTCGTCCTGGACGCCAGTGCTATTATCACCCTTGCTCGCGTTGGCTGTCTCAATCTGCTCCGTGAACTTGCGGAAAAGGTGTATATCCCGGAAGCAGTCTATGACGAGGTAGTCAAAAGTGGCTATGGTCGGCCGGGAAGTTTGGAGGTCGAGCAGGCGGTTTGGATCTCCAAGCAGAGTGTCCATGATCAATCAGTCGTGGTCCGTCTGGAGGTAGAGTTAGGGCGGGGAGAAGCAGAAGCCATTGTGTTAGCCGGAGAGTTGGAAGCAGACTTCGTGATTCTCGACGATGCAACCGCGAGGCGTATCGCAGAGGCGGAGGGGCGGAAAGTCTTAGGCTTACTGGGCCTCCTAATCAGAGCTAAGGAACTTGGGATAGTGCCAGCCCTCAGACCCGTTCTCAATCAAATTGTCGGGGCTGGTTTTTTTATTGACGATGCCCTTTACCAATCGATTCTTCGCCAGGCCGGAGAAGAACAGTCCTCATAGCCAGAAAAAACATCATAAGGCCTTGCCCGATTCTCTCGATGGATTTATGCATGAACCCGAGTCCCCTTCAAGCTCACCATCCCCTTCCCTAAGGGCATGATTCAGCTCGTGAAGGAGCGACGCTAGTTTGCCCGTTATTTCCCGTGGCCATGACGTGGCAGAACAGGCCTGGAGCATGGATCTCGGATGACGAGCATGGCGGAAACGTAGAAGAGATAATCAACCAGACACCGAATTTGCTTCTGTTGCCTCCCGCTTCTTGCCTTTGCCTGTTTCTTTTCCTGTTGCTTGTCTCCTATTGTTTCCTTTTCCTTACTGTTGCCTAATGCCTGTTGCCTTCTTTGTAAATTTGCCTTATTTTACGCAGAAATAGCTTCGGCTGGGTTTCCCGATCCGGTCACATCTTTGATTCGTTTTACATTTGCGTCGGTTGGATTTCTCCACCCGGGCCTTCTCTTTTATCATTCCAAACTTGCCTCCTTTTCCTCTTACCTGACCCTGGTTCGATAGGTCTTGACAGGGCCGACTTGATCGTTTAAATTTAAGGAAACGTAGGCGACAGAAAGGGCGTCACAACATGGGTCGGAATAAAAAACTAACGCGGGAAGCAGTGCTGAAGGCGATCCACGAGTCGTTCATCGACAGCGGCTTGTCGCCAACGATCGAGGAGCTGCGGCGGAAGCTTGGCGTTGGCTCGACGAGAACCGTGTTGCGCTATCTCCGGTGGTTGGAAGAAGAGGGCGATATTGAACGGTGGACCGGCGCGCGCGGACTCCGGCCATTGCGAAATGACACCAGCGCCCTTCAGACGCGCGCGGTGCCTGTGCTTGGTCAGGCTCCGGCTGGTCCGCTAATGTTGGCGGAGCAGAACGTTGACAGCTGGGTCCAGATGCCGAAAACAATCGCTCGCGCTGGTTCGGAGTACTTTCTCCTTCGGGTGCGAGGCAATTCAATGAATAAGGCGAAAGTAGACGGAGGAAAAATTGAGGACGGCGATTTAGTCCTCGTTCGCCAACAGGCGACAGCGGATGATGGAGCCATCGTGGTCGCCCTGATCGACGGAGAGGCCGCGATCAAGCGCTTCGCACGAGGTTCGGGTTACTATGTCTTAAAGCCCGACTCCACCGACGCTAAGCATCGGCCTATTGTCGTCGATCGGGACTTCCGCATCCAGGGCACAGTTGTCAGAGTTCTGAAGCGAGGGTCAGCAATTATCGACTAGAAATGGAAGCAGATCATGATTGTAACTCTCATAGTTGAGCAGTGAGGAACGGCGGTGCTTAAGCGATTCAGCCTTTATGATTTTATTGCGATTCTTTTTCCAGGAATTTTTTTCCTATGGGCACTGGCGTTCTTTGTCGAGGCCCCTCTCCTTCAGCGTTCCGTTCCATTATCGGGTGGAATCGCTGATACCTCAGTGCTCATTGTCGTCGGTTACGTTACGGGTTTGTTGCTTCAAGGAGTAAGCCAGCTTGTGACGGAAAGGATCTTGCTTTACTGGTGGGGAGGATTCCCCTCAGCTCGGTGGCTTCTGCCCGACGACCAACGATTTACTCTTGAATTTAAGACCGAACTTTCAGCGACATTGCTGCGTAAATTCAACATTTCGCTTGAGCTCGATCCAGCCAAGTCGGGACCAAAAGATTCTACTCTAAAGAGAAACCAGGAGATTTTTTATAGGTGCTACCGTGCAGTTGAGAAGCTGAGCGATTTGCCACAAACGTTTAATGCTCAGTACGGGCTCTTCCGTAGCCTGCTTACAACGTTTGCATTATTGGCTACCGCGGGCGTCTGGAAGCTTTGGTCGCTTCATAGATCAGGGCTCGGTTTTAATAATGAGGCCGCCGTTGCTTTGGGTCTTTTCGTATTGAGCGCAATTATAAGCTACTACCGGGTGACCAAACGGGGAGAGGATTTTGCCAGAGCCGTATATGACGCTTTCTTAGCCAACTTTGCACGCAGAGAATAGGAGAATGGAGACACTGGGTGGGGTTTTTCATCGACATGATTGACGTTGGCCAGGGTGATGCATTTCTGCTTACCCTCGGGTCGCAGACTAGAGATGTAACCTTCCTCATTGATGGGGGCCCCCCTTCTAAAGGTAAGACCGTAGCCGCTTTCGTGAAACAACATGCTGGAGGATATCTGGATGTCGTTATTGGTACGCATCTGGACATTGATCACATAGGTGGGCTGAAGGATGTGGTTGAAAACTGTACAATAGGTCGCTTCTATCTCAATCTTCCACCTGATCCCAGGAAGTCTTTGAGTACTCTGCTCCGCCAACGTTTAGAACGAAAGAAATCTGGCTCCTCGTGGGACATGCTTCAGAAAAGTCTTGAGGCGGCGAGTGATCTCGCTGATGCGCTAATGAAGAAGAAGATAACTCCTGAAGCGATCCTTGCTGGATACTCCTGGAATCTCGGTGAAATCACCCTGCACGTGCTTAACCCAACTCCTGATCGGCTACTAGCTGCATGGAAAGAACTAGAGGAAAATGAAGATCCTGTGACGGCTAGTATAAGGGAGTTGACGCAAGCTTTGGGACTAAAGGTGGCACCCGAAACAACTACAGAAAACAACTCAAGTGTCGTGATTGAGCTTGCCTATAAGGGACAACCTTATGCCCTCCTCGCTGCTGATGCGGGGGCAGACGTACTCAAGGCAGTGGCAACGGGTAAGAGATATCCGTTTCTCAAAGTCCCACATCACGGAAGCAAGACTGGATTGGACGAACAACTGCTCACACAGCTCCGTCCCGAAACTGGTTATATCCCGGTGGGGGACAATGACTACGGTCACCCCGCGATTGAAATCCTAGATCTAC
>DATEUF010000114.1:0-6513 GCA_035283325.1 Pyrinomonadaceae bacterium
TCTCAATACGTTGGTGCTGCGCACCGATCTGTCGGGCAATCCGAGTTTTCTGACACTCCTCGCGCGGGTGCGCGAGGTTGCCTTGGAAGCCTATGCTCATCAGGACCTTCCCTTCGAGAATCTCGTTGAGGAATTGAAACCCCGGCGCCTTTTGAATCAGACCCCTCTGTTCCAAGTCCTCTTTGTCTTCCAAAACGATGGTGTGCGCGACCTGAAGCTTTCAGGTTTGACGCCTAGCCGGTTCACAGCGGAAATCAACACCGCGAAGTTTGATCTGAGCCTGTTTATGGCGGACACGGAACAAGGGTTAATCGGAAAGGTACAATACAACACGGATCTCTTTGATGCCGATACCATGGGCCGGATGCTGGAACATTTCCAGACCTTGCTGGAAGTTATCGTGGCGAATCCAGGCCAGCGACTCTCTGACGTGCCGCTCTTGAGTGAGGCAGAGTGCCGACAACTCTTGGTGCATTGGAACAACACGAAAAGGGGATATCCGAAAGACAAGTGCGTTCATCAGCTCTTCGAGGCGCAAGCAGAGCGATCTCCTGAGGCCATAGCCGTGGTGTTTGAGAACCAAACACTCACCTATCGAGAACTAAGCAGGCAGGCCAATCAACTCGCGCATTACCTGCGCTCTTTAGGCGTTGGTCCTGAGGTCAGAGTCGCGATTTGCGTGGAACGCTCTTTGGAAATGGTAGTGAGCGTGCTGGCGAGCCTTAAAGCAGGTGGGGCGTATGTACCTTTGGACCCGGCTTATCCAAAAGAACGATTAGCCTTTATGTTAGAAGATGCCCAAGCGAAGGTCCTGTTAACTCAGAAGAGCTTGGTCGATCTACTTCCTGCAAACGACGCACAGGTGATTTGCCTGGACATAGACTGGGAAATGATCGCCCGGGAAAACGAAACAGCCCCAGTTAGCAATGCAACCGCCGAGAGTTTAGTCTACGTCATCTATACTTCGGGTTCCACGGGCAAACCTAAAGCAGTTGCTTTGCCCCACCGCACTCTGTCAAATCTCATAGCGTGGCAAATCGATGATTTAAGCCACGGAGAAGCGTCAAGGACGCTGCAATTTACCTCGTTAAGTTTTGATGTCAGCTTTCAGGAGATCTTCACGACTTGGTGCTCGGGTGGGACGTTGGTGATTCCTCCCAAAGCTGTGCGGCAAGATATCAGCGGCTTGGCGTGCTTCATAGCAGAGAGGAACATCGACAGAATATTCTTACCTTTTGTGGCGCTGCAGCAGCTGGCAGAGGCCATCAATGATCAAAACCAGTTAACAGTGGCCCTTAGAGAGATCATTACCGCCGGCGAACAGCTTCATGTGACCCGCCCCATCATCAAGTTATTCAGCCAATTGAAACACTGCTCTTTTCACAATCAATACGGACCCTCCGAAAGCCATGTAGTGACCGCCTACACCCTGACGGGGACGCCGGAGGATTGGCCAGCACTTCCTCCAATTGGACGTCCTGTTGCCAACACTCAAATCTATTTGTTGGACGGCCGACTCCAGCCTGTTCCTTTAGGAGTGATTGGAGAGCTATACATTGGCGGTGAAGGTATGGCCAGGGGCTATCTCAACCGTCCCGATATAACCGCCGAAAAGTTTATTCCGAATCCTTTCAGTGACAAGCGTGGAGCGCGGCTTTACAAGACTGGCGATCTGGCCCGGTATTTACCCGAGGGAAATATCGAATTCTTTGGGCGCATCGATCATCAGGTGAAGATACGGGGGTTCCGCATCGAGCTAGGAGAGATCGAGGCGGTGCTGGGCCAGCACGCTGCGGTGCGGGAAGCGGTGGTCATAGCACGAGAGGACAGAGCAACAGAGTCTTCGACTCTGCTGAGGGAAGAGAAGCGTTTGGTGGCCTATGTGGTCCCGCACCAGGGGCAGGCGCTTACGGTCGATGGTCTGCGGAGCTTCTTAAAGCGGAAGCTGCCCGACTATATGATTCCTTCGGCCTTTGTGTTCTTAGATTCCTTGCCGCTGACACCCAACGGGAAGGTGGACCGCCGTGCGCTTCCGGCTCCAGCTCAGAGCAGGCCGGAGCTGGAAGAGGCCCTTGTCTCGCCTCGCACCCCAGTGGAGAAGGTGATAGCGGCTATCTGGGCTGAAGTTCTCAAGTTAGAGCAGGTCGGTATTCACGATAACTTCTTCGATTTGGGGGGTCATTCCCTGCTGGCGACGCAGGTCGTGTCTCGGCTGCGCCATGCCTTGCAGGTGGAGCTTCCCCTGCGTGCCTTGTTTGAGAGCCCAACAGTAGCCAGTCTGGCTGTGCGCATCACACAGATGCAAGCGCGGAGGGCTGTTCCAAAGGAAATGGCAGAGGTGTTAGCCGATCTGGAATCGCTTTCAGATGAAGAGGCACGGCACCTGCTCGCTCAGGAAAGTCCTAAAGAGATCTGAGATATTCCCAGTCGCCCTCGATACCCTGAAATGTCTGGCCTATATCAAGGAAGTTTGGACCGACATGAGGCCGCTCAGCCTGAGGAAAACAATGGAACAAGCCGCGGCTAAAAGCTGATATCTTAGCCCGAAGTTCAACGATCTTGGGAACAAGAAACGAATCAAAGGCTTCACGAATCCCTGGGATTGTAGCTGAAGATGATCCCGATGTTCCTGCCGTCACTGCCACCAACGCGGTTAGCCCTGTCCTTCTATCGATTGATGGGCACAAATCGCGGAAGTTGCGAGCCGGTACTGCGTGAGCGAAAAATCACCTGAAGACGGTATGTCACCGTGTGAAAAGAGACCGAAGAGCGGGACTGATCCAGTCGGCGGTCTGCGAGGGAATGGATCACAGATGATCTCTGTGATCATCTGTACGTACAACCGGTCAAACAGTTTAAGGAATACCTTGAAGAGTCTTCAAGAGATGTCGGTTCCCACAAATTTGCGCTGGGAATTGATTGTAGTAGATAATAATTCCAAAGATGATACGAGAGAAGTAGTCAAAGATTGTGCGGTGACTTCCGGGCTAAACATTAAATATGTTTTCGAGGGCAAACAGGGGCTGTCCCACGCGAGAAATAGAAGTATAGCGGAGGCAAAGGGGGATATTCTCGCCTTTACCGATGATGACTGCATTGTCAGCGGCAGTTGGGTTCAATCCATATTTAAAGAATTCAAAGCCGATCCAGAGATTTCAGTCATCGGCGGTCGAGTAGAACTCTACAACCCAAATGATAGACCTGTGACAACTAGGACTTGCAAGGAAAGAGTGAGATTTTCGGTTCCCGGTCAATTTGTTAACCTTATGGCTGGTTGCAACATGGCTGTCGGCAGACAAATCTTTGCTGAAGTTGGAATGTTTGATCCCGATTTCGGCGCTGGGGCTATGTTCTTGTCTTCAGAGGATTCAGATTTTCTTTATCGAGCCTACAAGAAAAACCTCAAGATAGTGTATTCACCAGATGTTCTTGTTTATCATAATCACGGACGGAGGACAGAAGCCCAGGTTGAATCGTTAAAGCAAGGTTATGTAGTAGGGAGAGGAGCCTTCTATTGCAAACATATCTTGCGTGGCGACCGGGATGTCCTCAAATTGGCGTTTCGCGAAGTTTGCTCATTGATAATAAGTCTTCTTGTAACACTAGTTGTGCTGAAGCCAATCAAGGGACAGAAGAGACTTCTTGGTGGTCTTGCCATGGGTGCCGTGCTCAAATTACGTAGTTCTCGACAGCAACGAGGTTATACTGGAGTTAGTTGAAATTTGAATGAGTGGCTCCAACCGTGGGAACCTGCATGACGCCCTGATTATTTCTGCGGCCTTGCCTACACGGCGATATGGGCTTGTTCGTATTTCCTTCGAGCGCGTGATGATGAGGCTAACGAGGCAATGAAGGGACCTTCTCTCAAGACGCTGTTTCAAAGTCATGACGGCTTGGGATCCGATAAGTGGTCATCCTACATAGATATCTATGACCACGCGCTTCGTGGATATCGGACTCGACCCATCGATATGCTCGAGATCGGTATTCAGAATGGTGGATCTCTTGAAATATGGGCGAAATATTTTCCTAAGGCCAGGGCAATTGTTGGCTGCGATATCAATACGGCCTGTGAGTCTTTGTCTTTTTCGGATCCACGAATCTCGGTGGTCATTGGTGATGCTGGCGAGCCGGAGACAGCGCGTAAGATAGGGAGAATTGCCGAGACCTTTGACATCGTCATCGATGACGGATCGCATTTGTCGGGCGACATAATTCGGTCGCTAGCCCTATATTTTCCAAGATTAAAAGGAGGCGGACTTTATATCATCGAAGATCTCCATTGTAGTTATTGGCCGACTTTCGGCGGCGGTCTTTATGATGATTTCTCTGCAAACAATTTCCTAAAGCTCCTTGCGGATGTTGTAAACGTCGAACATTGGAGCCTGGACAAGTCTGTCGGCAAGCTGTTTTCTGAGTTCTCAGAGCGCCACGACGTTAATGTTGTTGATTCATTTCGTGATGGAGTTTTCTCCGTTTCCTTCTATAACTCCATTTGTATTATTTCGAAGGGGCGTGAGGGCAAGAGTGGTCTTGGACACCGCATGATCGTCGGCAAACATTTTTATGTCGCCACCCCAATAAAGGAAAGTAGTCTTTCCAAATATGCGCTTGGAGACGAAGACGCGACAAAGCAACAGATAGGGCTTGCGACAACCGTGGTGAGGCCGAGAGTTGTTCAGTTTCAGGAGTCACCATTCAATGAGGGTGAATATTTGGAAGCTAATCCTGATGTTGCTGCCGCAGTTAAAGAAGGAGGTTTTCGTAGTGGGCGCGAGCATTACGAAAAGTATGGCGCAAGAGAGGGGCGCATGCTAAAGCGATAGAAATCGGCCCTGGCCGTAATTCGATTGCGCCCTCAAAGAAAGGGTTTAACGTACGTAGCCTTGATCACGCTATTGCAACAGAATTGCGAAACAAATATCAGGGGCATGGCCTCAATTTGGACATTATCAAGGAGGTTGATTATGTCTGGCACGGCGAGCCTCTTCAGGAGTTGATAGGCGAAAACGTTGCTACGACTGGATTATTGCCAGTCACGTCATTGAACACGTACCTGACTTGATTTCGTTTTTGCAGCAATGCGAAGCATTACTTAAACCCGCTAGCGTTTTGTCTTCGGTCGTACCAGATAAGCGCTATTGTTTTGATTATTTCTCTTCAGGTAGCTCAACGGGTAATGTGTTTGATGCCTACGCAGGACAGCGGGTGACCCCAAGTCATGGCCATATATTTGACCACTTTGACACGCAGCCAAGCGAAATGGCAACATTACGTGGTCATCTGATGGGATGGCAGGGGCGGACGCACTTGTGCATAAATGTCTGAGGCACAAGCGAACTGGGCACGATCGGTTTCTACACGGAGTATATTGATGCGCATTGCTGGCGGTTCACGCCAGCATCGTTTCGCCTTCTGGTCTCAGATTTGTTGAATTTTGGTTTGATCAACTCGGAAATCGAGGCAGAGTTTGATACGACGAGCTGTGAATTTTATGTTGCGTTAGGCAAGAAGAGTGCTGCTCCCATGAAATTAGATCGCCTTACCGTACTGCAAACCAGGAAGTTTGAGAATGCGTGATGCTGCGGTGTTTCAAACGAAACGACAACTACCGCCTGTATTGACAGGGGCAGCAATTGCCGAAACTCGCGGGGCGCTTTGATGTTAGATGGGACACGGGTTCAAGATAATATGACTTTATATAAATCGGCGCATAGTGGAAGCTGGCTTTTGTGGTTGGGGGTGACTGTTCTGGTGCTGCTAAAACTGCTTTTGGTATCAGGCAGCGCTGTAGCAATATCTTACGCACCTCATGACGATAGTCTCTATGTATCTCGTGCTTTTCATTTGTTGATAGATGGAAGCTTAGGGCCCTACGATGGACGTTTGTTGGTAAAGCTACCGGGTATTTCTCTATGGTTGGCCGGTAACAGATTGCTGGGTATCCCGTATGTATTATCAATTAGCCTGCTTTTCGCTTTAGCTGGAATCTATTTTATCTCGGCATTAAAACGCTACAACGTTAGTCAACTTCTATTGTTGCTGGTCTTTGGTTTGTATCTGTTCAATCCGGTGACTGTTGATTGGCAGTGGTTTCGTGTCCTCCGCGAGCCCCTTTCAGTCAGCCTGCTGGTGGTGATGTTGGCAAGCATGTTATTTGTGCTTTTCCATCTACATGAAAAGCGTCTTTCCATAATGCATTTAGCCACGCTAGCGGTTGTTTTTTCCTTTGCTGTGATGGTGAGAGAAGAAGATCGCTTGCTTTATGCCTTGCTGAGTATGTTCGCTGTTTTGGTCTTATGGATGTTTTGGCCGATGTTTCGTGGGTTAAGTTGGACATCGCGCTCTGGGGTGTTGGCCGTTGTGTTTTTACCTTTCATGCTTGCCTTGGCTGGTAATGTCGCCATGCGTTCGTATGTCGAACGCCATTATGGGGCGCCGTTATTCTACGATTTTGGAGAAGGAGAGTTTCCACGACTCATTGCCGCGATTCGCAGTGTGGAATCGCGCAAG
>DATEUF010000115.1:0-3747 GCA_035283325.1 Pyrinomonadaceae bacterium
GACCAACCGCAATCGGACCCAGGCGGAAGACCTGGTTCATGACGCCTTCATACAGTTCACGCTCAGGCGCTCTGAACTCGGAGCGATTGAAAACACGGATGCTTACCTCAATCGGATGCTGCGCAACATGTACCTCTCACAGATTCGCCGGGCAACACTAATCCAGGACTCGCCTTTTTCGATTGCCAGCTTTGATTCCGCCGAGATTGGTCTGCGCACTATCGATCCGCGCGAGCGCGTAGATGTGCAGGATGATCTTCGCCAGATTTGCCAGTATGCCTGCGAGCGCAAAGAAGGCTCGAAGGCTGGTTGCGTTCTGATTCTGCGTTTCTTTCACGGCTACTACCCAAGCGAGATTGCCCAAATTTTGCGCACCAGCCGCAAGGCTGTCGATCGCTATCTGTTGATTTCACGACGCGAAGCCAAGTTGTATTTAAGCGATCCCAGCGCGCTCAAATTCACTGCGGGGTTCACTGCTGAGGGCCCTTCGGCGAATGCTTCGCAACTTGGCTATCTGCGAACGACCAGTGAACTGCTCGGTGAACTTCGCGAGGCAATCTTCGCAGCTCGCAAGGGTGAATGTATCGAAGCCGAGCAACTGAAAGAGTTCTACCGGAAAACGTCTGGCGCTGTTGATGTGAAAGCTCTGTCGCATGTTGTCAGTTGTCAGCATTGCCTCGACACCGTCAACCGTATCCTCGGTCTGCCGCTGCTGGCGGAAAGGAATTCCGACGACAGGCTCAGCAGAGATGTGCCTCCGGAAAGTCCAGGAGGCGGCGAAGGTGGTGGTGGTGATGATGGTGGCGGAGGCTCTGCCGTGGATTCGAAGAGAAGATATCAACGTCGCTTACGAGAAACGATCGAACACCGGCCACAGGAACTCCGCATTGCAGTTAACGGGTTCGTGTTAGGCGCCCAGGAGGTTAGCTCGGAATTCAATAAGCAAGTCCTCAGCATCAACATCGATGAGCCCATCGGTTTCATTGAGGTCTTTAGTGAGCAGGGAGTGCGGCTGCTCTTCTTTGATGTCGATCAACCAATCGACGGGACTATTGAGCAAACGGCCAGAGCCGAATTTGATTGTGGGCGCGCGCTCGATCTTTCGCTGAACTTCCGGGGTCCATGGCCATCGCTCAACGTCTCTTATCACGATCCAACTTTCGAGGCGGTTGAATCTTACGTTGAAGCCACTGAGTATGAAGTCCAAAGTCCAACGTCCAATGTCCAAAGTCGGGGCGGTAGCCCGACCGTAAAGGAGCGCTTGGGTTTCGGACTCTTGGCGAAGATGCGAGCGGCGTTCGCGAGTCTAGTCAACAAGAGCAAAGACTTTGGACTTGGGACTTGGGACGTTGGACTCTTGTTGCGGCCCGGAACCGTGACCGCGCTGGTCGCTGTCGTTCTGATTGTCGGGGCATTACTCATCTACAGGCAGATTCCGACCCCGCCAGTATCAGCAGCAGACTTACTCCAAAAGGCAACGGCCTCAGAAGAGGCCATCGCCAATAATCCAGACCAGGTGTTGCATCGCACCGTCCGGGTCGAAGAGAAGTCGGCGACCGGTCAGTTGATCGCGACTCGTAGGGTAGAGATCTGGCACAGCGCGGAAAAAGAAATTACCGCGCGCCGTCTCTATGACGAGAATGGCTCGCTCATCGCCGGTGACTGGCGACGAGCGGATGGAGTGCAGACCATCTATCACCATGGTTCGCGTCCTCGCCTTCAAATCCGCAATCCGCAATCCGCAATCCGAAATTTTGAGGATGTCTGGCAACTCGATCCGACGGCCAAGGAATTCACTTTGCTGATTGGCGGTTCCCAGAATGCTCAGGCCCAAGCGACTGATAATACTTACCTCATCAGCTACAGCGACGCGAATATGGCGGCGCCGGGATTGGTGAAAACCAGTCTGGTTTTGGCCCGTACCGATCTTCATGCGATCGAGCAAACGCTAGTGGTTCGCCAGGGCAATGAAGTGCGTGAGTACCGTTTCGTGGAAACGAGCTTCGAGCGGCGATCGCCGAGTAGCGTCGCCCCGGCGGTCTTTGAGCCTGAGCCTGCGTTAATAAATGGAGATGGGGTGACAGGGAGAAGGGGTGAAGGGGAGACAATCCCCGCGTCCCCCAATCTCCCCGTCCCCCCTTCTCCGGTGTTGGCTACGCCCGAGTTAGAGCTTCAGGTTTTGAAGCAACTCAATTCTGCGGACGCTTTCTATGGAGAACAGATCAGCCTCACGCGTACACCCGAAGGTCGACTTCGCGTTCAGGGAATCGTCGAGACCGAGAAGCGTAAGACCGAAATCCTTCAATCGCTCGCTTCACTGAAGCGAAATCCCGCCGTGCAAATTCAGGTTGAGACTGCCGCCGAGGCGGCGGATCGCCAAGCGCGCCAAGCTGCCACCTCAACTGGTCCCACTCAGATCGGGAGCGTGGAGGGCGACGCGAGAAGCCCGATTCCGGCTGCTCCCGAACTGCGAGCTTACTTTTCAAGACAGGGAATCTCTGGCGAGGCTCTTGATGACGAGGTGCGACGCCTCGCGGATCGAGTGATGGGGCGTACTCGGCAGGCGCGACGACACGCGTTGGCGTTAAACCAGATCGCCCAGCGTTTCTCGGCCGACGATCTTCAGGCGCTTGATGTGGAATCAAGAAATCAGTGGCGCGCAATGATCAGTCAGCATGCTAGAGCCGCTCAGCAAGAGTTGGAAGCGCTGCGGCGTGAACTTATACCAATCTTTCCTTCCGTGTCGAGCGAGGAAGCTGACGCCGGCATCGAGGTCGCAGGCGATGCTGATTTCTCGCGCGCCGGGAAGCGTCTGTTCGAGCTGACTTCGGCGGTAGATGAAGCTGTTGGCCGGTCCTTCTCGATCTACGCTAGCGGCAAAGCATCCACACCGGTTAAGACCAGTCAGTTCTCGCGCTCATTACGCAGCGCCACAAGGCTGGCCCAGAGGATAAATAAGCAATAGGCGGGTAAGTACGCTCAGACCGTTTTCAATTCCGCCTGCGGTAGTAATCCGGAGATCTCAAGTTCATCAGAGGAGAATGTAATGATTCGCAGAAGCCCCTTTTCACAGGTGACTCGCTACTTATCGCTTGCGGTGTTCTTGCTTCTCGCCGTCCACTACTCGCTGCTCACTGCTCAGGCCCAGACAACGAACGCCACGCTCAGCGGCGTTGTCGAAGACGAAAAAGGGGCCGTCGTTCCCGGGGTCAAGATCACCGTCACCAACCCGGCGACCGGTCTCGAACGCACCGTGGTCACCGACGGTTCCGGTGCGTACATAGTTCGTCTGCTCCCGCCCGCGACCTATACCGTCACCGCTGAACGGGACGGCTTTGCCCCCGTCAAATTTCCAAATATCACTCTCAATGTCAACGACCAGCGTAGCTTACGTATCGAATTAAAGGTAGGTGCCGTCGGCGGCCAGGTGGAAGTGCGTGCCGATGCCGTTGCGGTGAGGACCGATCCAGCCGTGGCAACAACGATCGATCGGACGTTTGTCCAAAATCTACCGCTGAATGGCCGTAGCTTTTCGTCGCTGGTCTTGCTAACGCCTGGAGTGACGGTAGCATCTTCTCCAGAAGATTCAGGCCAGTTCAGCGTCAACGGCCAGCGGGCGAGCACGAACTATTTCACGGTTGACGGAGTAGGAGCCAATCTAGGAATCAGTACTAATATTGGAGGGGCGAAGAGTTTGGAATTATCCGGTGCTTACCCAAGTGTAAACATTGTTGGCGGAACCAATAA
>DATEUF010000116.1:0-10713 GCA_035283325.1 Pyrinomonadaceae bacterium
CCAGTCGTGCGGCGTGAGATCGGTTTCGGCGATCTCTTGTTCGATCCTAAACCAGGTTTCATTAGTGACGCGAAAGCCGTTCGTGTGCGGATAGTTAACCTCTCTTTTTGCCCTGTAGGGGTGACGTGTCATGAACAATCAGGTACGGGCAGCTTTACTTGAAGTCATTCAAGATAGAACTAGCGGGCGCGTATTTGATTATGCCCCACACCGGAGTAAGTGAGAGCACTCTGCGTAGTGGATTCAGGAAAGCCTGTAAGCGAGCAAGAATTCCATTTGGTCAGAACGTCGAAAGCGGTCTGATCTGGCACGACTTACGACGTACATTCGCGACTGAGTTGCGCGGGAGACAAGTACACGAGTACGACATCTCAGATCTGTTGGGCCGTACAATCCAAAGCGTCACCGGCACCTACGCGCGGAGCACGCCGGAAGCTTTGGAAGAAGCTGTAAACAAACTTGGAGAACCAAAGGGTGCGGTTCTTAAGTTCACGAGGAAGGCCAGTTGAAGGTGTCACCATCTTAGCCCCATCGTACTTTCGGATGAGGTTAAGGGCTAAGTTGATGGAAGTCGTTGAAACAGTGAGATTAGGATTGGTGCCGAGGGCAGGAGTCGAACCCGCACGCGGCTTACGGTCAACGGATTTTAAGTCCGATTCCGCGGTACTCACCTCGTTCTACTATGCGTTACCAAGCAGTATTTACCGACGTTTCAGCCGTCAAAGCAAGCTACGTCCGGCTTGGTACAAGCACCTAACCCCCTCATCCTCCCCTCATCTTGGTACAGGTACATAATCCCCTCATCTCTCGAAATACAATATGCACAAAACCCGCCACTAGAGTCCACCACTGGTCGGCTTCTGATAGTGTGCTTTGGAATTTGAATCCACACGGGAGTCTAGGGTGTCGCCGCCGTGAAAGAGAGCGATTCACTATAAACCATTGAAATTTAGCGGTAGGTATAGCACTTTACCGCATCTGAAGGACTCACGGGAACGCATGTTGGACGCTTAATGGACGCGCATTTCCGTGGCTGTGGATTCTCTTCGGCTGTGAGTTGTGTACCAGCAGTAATACAGCCTTAAAAGCATTACTCTTCCGGGCTGATTGTCTGCCCGACCAATGATGCGCCTGGAGGATCAACAAGACTTTCAGCCGCCAGTGCGACGGCAGGTCTTTCCATGAAGCTTTCACCTTCATCGAAGGAAGCGAGCAGGGATTGGACTTCGCGGCGCAGGGATTCATCACCATCACAGGCTTGGTCGAGGAAGGCACAGCGCTCGTCGGGTGCGCGCTCCAAGGCAGACTCGAATACTTCCTTCACCTTTTGCCACCGCTCAGGTGTCATCTTGTTGTGATTACCTGTTATATGCAGAACACCAAGATACCGACTGCGCAAGATACCGACTGCGTGACGAGTCAGTTAACTTCTTGGTGTAGCGCACATATAGTAATCCCCAGCTACTGGATTCTCATCTATCAGCGAAAGTTTTCTACCAACATGATATTACTGTCGCTCTGGTCCACTTGCGTGTAAAGTATCCATCGGCCATCGGGCGAAATCGCAAAACCCGGATCCCACTGAAGCGCCTCTTTCTCCATCACGGCAATCTGCCTTACCGGCCGCGTGGCAAAGCTGAAGAATTCGATGCTGGGGTGTAGCGTCACCTCAGCGTTGACGAAGTAAATGCCCTCGTCCACCACCGCCCAGTATCCCCAATATCCTGCTGCGGGCTGATTGAGGACCAGTGTCTCCTCTCCACCCTCCACCGGAATCCTCCAAATCCCTGGAGCACTTTGGCCTTTAGCATAGTAGATGAACTTGCCGTCGGGCGACTCGAAGGCGGCGAACCCTCCTTTCTTCGTCACCTGCACCGCCTCGCCTCCTTCGGCTGGCATTTTCCACACCTGATTATCTCCGGTTCGATTGGAAGCGAAATAGATCCATTGTCCATCTCTCGACCAGCTCGGTACCACATCGTCGGAAGTCTCCGTGGTTATGCGGCGCGGGCTACCTCCTTCTGCGCTGATCACGTAGATGGCAGAGTGGGTTTCTATGCGAGAGTCGAATGCTATGTGCCGGCCATCGGGAGACCAGCGCGGTGTGCCTGTGTGGCGATCGTAGGAAGTCAATTGGATGGGATTTGTGCCATCGCTATCGCACACCCAGATTTCATGGTTTGATCTTTGACCAGATTGGAAGACGATTCTTTTGCCGCCTGGAGAGTATTGAGGGCCCTTTTCCCACATCGTCGAGGCGATCAACTTGGTCGGGGGATTGCTCCGGACCTTCGAGTTTGGTAGCTCAATTCTCCAGATGTTCGCGTCGTACAATTCTTGCACGTACGCCAGGCGATTTCCCTGGCGAGAAATAGCTAGTTGGGAGGCATTATCTCCGCCTTCGGCCAGCCTTCGGGCGTGCCGCCCGTGACCGAAATCCGCCACAAGCCAAAGTCGCCTCCGCGACCCGACGAGAACACAATTTCACGCCCATCCGGAGTCCATGCCAACCTACTGATCGGGCGATTATCAAAAGTGAGGCGTCTGGGTTCACCGCCGCCAATTGGCGCGATGTAAATATCGACCACCCCTGCGCTGCTCCACCGGGCGAAAGCAAGAGTCTGACCATCGGGGGAGAAGGCGGGACACGTATCTCCAACAGAGATTTGCGGAGGCGGCCAAGTGAGTTGGCGCCTTTCGAGATTCTCGACTGAGAGCAAGCAGATGCTATAGGAGGTCTGGGGCGAGCTGCTGTCCATGAATGCTAAGTATTTCCCATCCGGGGACCATACCACCTGAGCATTATTGCCAATGCGGCTTCCAGCGCCTGCAACTCCCGTGGAAGGTTCCCAATCGGGCGAATATAATTTGCGCTCAGTGCCGCCCAGAGCAGGAACGATGAAAATGCCCCGCTCACTTTCCGCGTGGCGGAAAAAAGCAATATAGCGACCATCAGGCGACCACGCCGGACTATGGTCGACGCCTGGATGGGTGGTCAGCCGCAGCGGTGTACCCGCATTGATCAGCTGAACGTAGATATCGAAATTATCGCCTTTTACGCCGTCCCAGATAAAAGCTATCTGGTTACCATCAGGCGAAAAAGTAGGATCGAATTCCCGGCCCGGGAAACTGGTGAAGGAAACAACTTTCATGGGTGGCAGCGAAGATTTGGAACTGGAGCGAGTCGAGCTTTCGGAAGGCGCGCGAGCTAAGTAAAACCTAACTGCCACACCAACAACTAAAAATCACCACAGCACTCAGCCAGATCAAGCGATTGGCCCACCACCTTGGCTGTCGAAGCGCTGCCGGAGTTGTCGCGCTCGTGCTGAGCACTCTTCTTCTGCTCGAGCCGGGTTGCAGTGAGTGTTCGAGCTTAGCCTCTAACTCCACATCCTGTTTGAGATTCCGCACATCGATCAGCAACTCCTTCGCCGTCTGATAGCGCTCCTCCCGATCTTTGTGCAATGCTTTGGCGATGATCCGCTGCAACTCTGCTGGCGCTTCTGGCGAGAATTGTGCGAGAGGTGGAGGTTCTCGCTCCAATCGAGACGATTACATCGCTCGTCGTTGCTCCTTCAAACGGGACACGAGTAGCTACCATTTCATAGAGCACTACGCCTAAGCTCCAGATGTCAGTGCGTGCATCGACCGCCAGACCTCTCACTTGCTCAGGTGACATGTATCTGGAGGTGCCCATCACCACTCCCGTGTCCGTCTTCGCGCGTGTCCAGCAGGTGTCGTGACATCGCTAGTCTCTTGCTCGGTGAGCTTCGCCAGCCCGAAGTCGAGCACTTTAACGTAACCATCCCGACGGAGCATGATGTTCTCCGGCTTAATGTCGCGGTGCACTACTCCCACTTCGTGCGCCGCTGCTAAGCCGGAGGCAACCTGCACTGCCACATCGAGCACTTCGCCGAGCTTTAGGCGACCCTCTGTCATGTGCTGGCGCAGTGTCACACCATGAATGTACTCCATCAGATGTAGTGGCGATCATCTTCAGTCTCGCCTACTTCATAGATCACGCACACATTCGGGTGATTGAGCGCCGAAGCAGCATGTGCCTCCAGCTCGAAGCGGCGCAGACGATCTTCATCTCTGGTGAAAAGGGTGGGCAGCAGCTTGAGCGCGACTCGACGGCCCAGGCGAGTGTCCTGCGCCAAGTAAACCTCACCCATCCCGCCGCTCCCAATCTCATGGGTCACTTGGTAATGACTGACTGTCTGCCCGATTAGTGATTCGCTTTGAGAACCTGCCAGAGTTTCAGCCGCCAGTGCGACGGCGGGCCTCTCCATGAAGCTTTCACCTTCATCGAACGAGGCAAGTAGGGATTGGACTTCGCTGCGCAGGGATTCATCACCATCACAGGCATGGTCGAGGAAGGCAGAGCGCTCGTCGGCGCGCTCCAGAGCGGACTCAAATAGTTCCTTGATGTGGCGCCATCTCTCAGGTGTCATCTTGTTGTGATTACCCGTTGCTAATCCGACAGTTACTTGATTCTCATCTCTCAGCGGAAGTTTTCCACCAGCATGATGTCACTACCCCAGGTCCCCCTCTGCCCCGGTTTGAATATCTAAGCTCAACTTCTCAGCCCGAGATAGTTAAAAGCTAAGTCTCATGCCGAACTGGAACTGACGCATCTGCGCACCGCCGGCTAGAGCGAATATCTTACCTGCTGTGCCCGGGTTGCAGTCCACACAGCTATCGGGCAGACCAAGGTTTACTTGATTAAAGATATTGAAGCCCTCCGCGCGGAATTCCAGATTCGCGGCTTCGGTTATTTTGAAGTTCTTGAAGACAGAGAGGTTGGTTTGGAAAGACGATGGCCCGCGCAGGCTGTTGCGGCCAGCGTTCCCGTGCTTGCCCAGAGCCGCTTGGGCCCAAGGCGTTCCCGGCCCAATTCCTACCGCAAACCAGCCATCGCGGCTCCTGTTATCGAGGTCTGGATCGCCTACACGATCGGGTCGGCAGGGACCAGCGTTCACAGAGCAGTTTCGGAACGATACTGGCGTGAACGGCAGACCACTCATCCAGGTGGTAATAGAGTTGAGTTGCCAGCCGCCAAAGAGAAGATCAGCGCCTCGGGGCGAATTTCCAAAAAATCGCTTGCCGGGTCCGAATGGCAATTCCCACACTTCAGAGAAGACGAACACGTGCTTGCGATCTTGATCGGCTGGGCCGCGGCCGAGTGAACGGTCATGGATGAAGTAATCGGGATCGTTGTCCCTGCCTGCCGAAAGTGTGTAGTGCGACAGGATGTTGAGACCGGAAAAGCGTGTCTCAAACTTCGTCTGCAAGGCGTTGTAGCGGTTGTCGGCGTCGTTGCCATAATAAGTAACGTCTTGAGTCCATCCTAAGCGACTGAAGAATGGCCTGCGGAGGGTATCTGGTACTCCAAGTAAACTTACGGGCTGGTTGGCATTATAGGCCACAGCTCCGCCAGGAAAGACGTGAGTTCCTTTGTTGCCCATGTAAGCCGCCTCGACAAAAGTGTTACGCGCGAGCCGGTGTTGAACGGTCACATTCCAAGCATCGAGTGTTGGTAGCCTCATCTTGAATGGGCGCGCTTTCCCTAATACACCATCAGGCAGCGGCAACCGACCATTTGCAGGTACAGCCGGGAAGACTGGAGGCGGTGGCCCTTGACTCAGATTAAATACGCTTTGGAAGGTGTCAGTACTAAGAAACTGGGTCGAAAGCACCGGTAGGTTTTGAGTGACCGTGTGGCCGAAAAGTGAGCCGAACGTGCCGATGTCGAAGCTCCGACCATAGCCCGCACGAATGACTGTCTTATCCTTCCATTGGTAGGCTATTCCAAGACGCGGCGCGAATGCCTTATACGTAGACTTCACATTGAAGTGCTTGTTAACCTCCCCGACTCCGCCGACGAAGAGTTCGCCCGTCTCGAGATTCAGTAGACCGCCGTCTCCAGGTCGCTCGACATATTCAGGGAAGATCAATTCCCAACGCAGACCGTAGTTGAGTGTCAATTTTCGGGTCGCGCGCCAGGTATCCTGGCCGTAGAAGAACCAACGGCGCTGATATTCCTTTGCATCTGTGGTTGTGCCCACGAAACGGGAGAAGACGCCCACATCGCCAAGCAGTAGGCTTGCCAGTGCCAACCCACCGCTGAGGGTGAAGTCAGGATCAACACGACCAGTTCGAGCACCAAAGAAGACCAATTCACCCGCACGGCGCGGAGCTGAAGCGACACGCAGGTTCTTGGCGAAACGAATGTCACCGCCAAACTTCCAGGTGTGATCGCTGCCAATCATGGTCCAATTGTTGACAAACTGATATTGCCGCTCGTCTTGATTTAGAGGACAATTGCAAGTATTGATACCGAGACCGTACCCGAAGCGGAAGTTATCAGCCCCGCCTAATATAAAGAAACTCGGCATGCCGGATGCGAAGAAGTCGTCAACGTTGAGGCCTGGTATACCGGCGTCTGCTGCGGGATGAGTGCCCAAGCCGCCGGGCAGCACCTTCACTCGGTAACGGAAGAAGCCGAAGCGGAAGTCTGTTACCGTTCGCTCGGTTAACGTATAGTCGAAGCCTGCCGCGATTGACTGATTGAGGGCATCCGACTTTCCGGCGAAGCCAATCTCATCGAAGGCTGGGCCGCCTGCCAACTCTCCAAATGCGCTTGGGCTTAACCGATTGAAGCGGGCAAAACTATAGCGACCGAACAAATGGAGATTCTCGCTCCAGTAGTGATCGTCACGAACATTGAATTGGTCGCTGTCAAACGCTTCGATGCCAGAGGCTGTGAAGTTGAAGTCTGTACCGGGTAGACTCGGTAACGGAATCAGCTTCAACAGGTTCAATACTTGCGGCGATAGGCGATCTTGCGGGATACGATTGCCAGCGAACGATGTGCGCCCCACACCCGTCACGGGATCGCCAGTTTGCGGATCAAAAATTTGGTCGGGATACTCGCTAAAATCGCCACTACGAGCCAAGGCAGTGGGAACGGTGGTCAGGACTGATCCTCCGTTCTTACGGCGTGTGCCTTGATAGTCGCCGAAAATGAAGTTCTTGTTCTTCTTGATCGGCCCACCCAAAGAGCCGCCGAACTGGTTCCACAGCGTATCGGGAATGAATTTCCCGGTGCGAGCATTTCTACTTGATTGCGAAAAGGGATTGCGCGCACTCGTCTCGTCGTTGCGTCTGAACAAGAATGCCCTCCCATGTGGCTCATTGGTTCCGGACTTCGTTTGGGCCGCCACTACGCCACCGATAGCCATACCAAACTCTGCGTCATAGTTCTGGGTGGTGATCTTGGCTTCGGTGACGGATTCAAGTGTGGGGTTGATTACGATGATGCCCAGGATCGGATCACGATTGTCAGTGCCATCAAGCTGGAAAGTAGTTCCGCTGAAGTGCTGCCCGTTAACGACGATCTGGATCGAGCCTTGTGGGTTCTCGCTCGGAGCATGTTGCCAGAAGAGTTGCTGTGTGCCAGGAGAGAGCAACTCGAGTTTGGTGAAGTTGCGATCAAAGTTAGGCAGATCCTCAATTTGCTGCTGGTTAAGATTGGTCGCTACATCCGCGCGGTCGGTTTTCAGTGAACCCCTTTGAGTTTCGACAGTCACTGTGACCTGCCCGGTTAAAGTTCCTATCTCTAATGAGAAATCTGTGCGGACCGCCACATCAGCATTAACCTCAACCCCCTGGCTGATAATCTTATACCCTTGGTGCTCGATCTTGACGCTGTACCTACCAGGGATGAGGTGCGTCACGATGTAATTGCCCGACTCGTTGGTTTGCGCAGTGGTGGAGACATTCTTAGTCAAGTCTGTCGCGGTGACTACCGCGCCAACCACTCGCGCTCCCTGGGGGTCGGTCACCGTGCCAAAGACGTTTCCGTAGACGGCCTGCGCACGGCCACTGACAGAAAGCGCAGCAAGCAACAATAAGCTGAGGATCAGCAAAAGCAAATCTCTGCTACGCATCATGTCATCTCCCTGTAGGAGCTATCGCGTCGTAGCTAATGTCATTACAGCGGCGGCAATCCGATGCGGCGTAGCAAGTCTGCAAACCGCGGGTCCGAGCGCAAGGCGTCACAAGTACACGGAATACCGTCGCCAAGATGAACTAATGCGCTAGAACGTTCCTCATATGCTTTTTCCAGCCATTCAAAGGCTTGTTCCTTCTCGCCAAGCTCTGCATAAATGAATGCAAAGGGCAGCGGTGGGACACGCTCTCGTTTTGAGGCTTCTCTCATCTTCTGCAGATTCTTCTGCATTACAACTCTTTTAGCTTCACGAAAGCCAGACGCTTTGTAGCTCTGCTCAAAGGCGGCTGCAAGATCACTATCACCGGAAAGGTTCATCCCCTTTTGATACTCAGCGATGGCTTCCACATACATTCCTTTCTTCTCATAAACCGCACCGAGGTGCCAGTAAATACTTCCTAAGATCCACTGTGCCGGTTCCAATTCAATCGTCTTCCGGAATTGTTCTATCGCCTGGTCATACTGGCGGTGCGCATGGGCAAATGCCAACATGTCTCCCAGACCCGAGTTTATTCGAATTGATAGGGGATTAAGCTCGTAGGCTTGTTTCATCTCTGCGAGGCCTTCGTTCGCCCGACCCATACTATGTAAATAGTAGGCATATACAGTGTGAGCTACTTCATCGTTTGGATTGAGTTCAATGGCACGGTTTAACTCTCTTTCTGCCGCCGCCCAGTCCCAATCATATGAATACTTGACACCTCCCAGCGCAGCATGTGCTTCGCCGAGTGTGTCATCTATTTCCAGCGCCTTCACCGCTGCCTTCTCTGCCTTCGGCGCGGCCTCTCTCGGAATCATCACATCAAAGAATCCAAGTGCAGCGTAGGCATTTGCCACCCCGACATATGCCAGCGCATAGCTTGGATCTTTTTCGATAGCTTGCTGAAAGTACTCGATGCTTTTCTGCCATCCTGCTGGCGTCCACTTGTTCCAGTGATAGCGTCCCTTCAGATAGAGCTGATAGGCTTCGGTGCTTTCAGTATAGCGTTTCGTCAGTCGCTCCTTTTGCTCACCGCTCAGTCGCTGCCGTAACTTATCTGAAATCTCTCGTGAAATCTCCTTTTGCAGAGCGAGGAGGCCGGAGAGCTTGCGATTGTACTGCTCACCCCAGATGTGGCTGTTGTCTAGGGTATCCACCAACTCGGCGCTGACGAGCAAATCATCGCCACGCTGGGTGACTTTGCCGACCAGCAACGCTCGCACGCCCAGGTCACGCGCCACCGCCTGCGGATCTATCTGTTGCTCCCGGTAGCGGGAGACAGAGCTAAATGAGATCACCTTAAGATTAGGCAAGTGCGAGAGGCTGTTGATGAGACTTTCGGTGATACCGTCAGAGAGATATTCTGTGTTCGGGTCGGCATCGACATTGACGAAGGGCAAGGCTGCCAGAGAATCGATCGTCTTATTACTCCTGGCGAAGCGAAAATAGGCACTGGCTGCCAGGACAGTGATAAGCATTGCTACAGTGAGCGCTACTGCCTTCTGATGCCGTTTGATCCCGCTGATCAGATATTTAGCACTCGATGTCAGACGCTTTACTTGTTTACCCGTTCGATTCGCTAGTTGACCTGCTGTTTCATTCCTGGCCGCGTATTCTAATTCCTGCTTCAAGCTCTTGAGCTTTGCGGCCAACTCTTCAATTGTCTGATAGCGTTCCTCTCTGCTTTTGCTCAGCGTTTTGCTGACAATTTCTTGCAATTCGGCTGGCACTGCCGACCCGAAATGTTCAAGCGGTTGAGGCTCACGATCCAGTATCGAGACGATGACGTCACTGGTGGTGTCACCTTTGAAAGGTGCTTCACCTGTCACCATCTCATAGATCACCACACCCAAGCTCCAGATGTCTGTTCGTCCATCTACCGACAGCCCTCTAGCCTGCTCGGGTGACATGTAGCTGGAGGTGCCCATCACGACACCAGTGTCGGTCTTCACTCGTGACCCGGCAGGTGCTGCTCCATCGGGAGCCTCTTGCTCGGTGAGCTTCGCAAGCCCGAAGTCGAGCACCTTCACATAGCCATCGCGCCGCATCATGATGTTCTCCGGCTTGATGTCGCGATGCACTACTCCCACTTCGTGCGCCGCTGCTAAGCCGGAGGCAACTTGTACCGCCACATCGAGCACCTCGCCGAGCTTCAGCCGAGCCTCTGTCATGTGCTGGCGCAGTGTCACACCCTCAACATACTCCATCGCCATGTAGTGACGATCATATTCCGTCTCGCCCACTTCATAGATCACGCACACGTTCGGGTGATTGAGCGCCGAAGCGGCATGTGCCTCCTGCTCGAAGCGGCGCAGACGATCTTCATCTCTGGTGAAAAGGTTGGGCAGCAGCTTGAGCGCTACTGAACGTCCTAGTCGAGTATCCTGCGCTAGATAAACTTCTCCCATCCCGCCGCTTCCAATCTCGCGGACGACTTGGTAGTGACCGATAGTCTGCCCGATGAGTGATTCGCTTCGCGAGCCTGCAAGACTTTCAGCCGCGCTTGCTACGGCTGGTTTCTCCATGAAGCTCTCACCCTCTTCATAGGAGGCGAGCAGCGACTGGACCTCTCCGCGCAGCGATTCGTCACCGTCACAGGCTTGTTCGAGGAAGGCGGAGCGCTCTTCGGGTGCGCGCTCCAAGGCATACTCGAACAATTCCTTGACGCTCTGCCACCTCTCAGGTGTCATCTTGTTGTGATTACCCATTGGTAATCCCG
>DATEUF010000117.1:0-5456 GCA_035283325.1 Pyrinomonadaceae bacterium
CAAGTCTTGGCACGCTGTCCCAGCTTATGGTTACCCGATTGCGGATTGCCTGGGTGTATCCCTCCACTCGCGGGAAAGTGATTTCGTATTGCGCCTTCGACGGAAGCGCGTGAACGTGGTATCGCCTCTGCCGTGGCGCGCCTCCTCCCTGCGGATTTGCCTTGAAGGGGATTACCTCGAACGGCACGCCGAAGACGGTGGCCACCTCCTCCCTAAACCTTCCCTGTTCATCGAAGTCCTGATAGTCCGTGCGGCGAAGCCCGCGTCCGACCACCTGCTCACACAGCAACTGCGACATAAATGGGCGAAGTCCGACGATGTGCGTGACTGTGTTGCAGTCCCAACCTTCCGTCAGCATGCCCACGCTCACAATGCAGCGCACGTCGCGCCCCGGCGGGTGGAATGGCCGCTCCAGCTTCTTTGCCAACTCCTCGAAGCCCTCCGGATAAATCGGCCGCCCCTGCTTGTCAGTAGGCCAGCTAGTCTTACCCACCGTATCCAAAGTCAGTCGCATCCACCGCGCCTTGTCGCCCTTCGCTTCGCCGGTGTCCGTCTCATGCACGACCTTCGAGTCGACGCGAATCGTGTTGCTGACGCCGTTTCGATTGCGAAAGCCTTCGATCTTCGCCGAGGGAATTCCCGCCGGCCGTTTGTCCTCCGCTAGCCAGTCGTAGATGACCTTTGCGATTCTCGTGTTTTTGCAGACCAGAATGAACACGGGCGGACGTGGATCGTCGCCACCGGTCTTTTTCTCCAGCTCCTCCTCCCAATAGCCGCCCAACATGGCGATAGGCGTGTGAGCATATTTGACGATGGCTTCAGGCTTCGCGCTGCCCTTTGTGCCGCCTCGCTCGGCCGGGGTCAGCTTCTCCAGTATCCAGCGCCAGATGTTGAAGTATCCGGGGATGTCAGCGCCCGTAGTATCACGGACGGCGAGTTGCGGAATCTTGACTAGCCCTGATTCGATTGCGTCGATCAAGCCGAAGTCGCTTACCACCCACGGGAACGGCTTGTTGGTTTCCTGGCCAACTCTTCCCAGAAAGTAAGGCGTAGCGGAGAGGTCTATGCAGAAGTTAATGCCGCGCAGCTTCTGAATCTTATCCAACCCGTCGATCCAAATGGTAGCCTCTCTGAAGAACTGGTCGGCATCTTCCTCACCCAACTGATCTTCCTCGCCTGGCTCCGGCTCATCCCGCTTGATCCGATAGGCGTGGTGCGCCTCGTCATTTAAGACCAGGATGTTTCGCTTCCCGCCCACGTCGCGCCCAAGCACCTCGTTTATCAGCGCCGTGTCACTCTTCACGTAGCGAAAAGACTCAACCGTAACTTTTGTAAGGTTGCCTTGCTTATCGCGCTCTTCGTGGAGCACGGTGAGCATACGTGCCGCGACTTGCCGCTCGAAATCTTCGAGGGTCAAATAGCGCGTGCCGCGCGCGGTGGTCGTCTTTGCCGCGATGTTAATGGTTTCTTTGGTGCGGACAGGCACTCCCGCTTTTGTCACTTTAGAGCTGACGCCGCCGACTTGCACTGTCTGCGGCTCGAAGACATGCCAGTTCGTCATCAGCACCTTGCCTCGCGTTAAGAGCGGCATCAGGTGTGACGGTACAAGGTCGCGCGTGCGATAGATGCTCGCTTCGCCCAGTTCGGGATTAAGCTCCTGCAACCGGCCACGGATGGTCACGTTGGGGCAGACAACCAATACTACGTCTGAAAATCGCGCATCGCTCCGGTCGTTGACCTTGTTTAAGATGCTCCACGCCGCCAGCATTCCCATGACCGTGGTCTTTCCCGATCCCGTCGCCATCTTGCACGCGCAACGCTGAAAGCCTGTGTAGCCTTCTGCCTTGCGATCGTCGCTCGGCTCCTCGCGCGGCACGTTGATGCCTTGGAGAAAGTCGGCGCGGGTTTCTTTCAGGAAGATGATCGTTAAAGCGGATTCGATCTGCGCGAAGAAGAGACGGTTGTCGCGGCCCTCTCTTGTCCACCATAGGATCAGTTCAAGCGTTGTGCGCGTGACGCCTGGGTAGCCTTGCTGACGCCACGCCTCGACCCGCTCGCGGATCAGGTTGACAAGAGCAAGGTCGTAGCCTGACGGATATTCTTTCGAGGGTTGGAGGATTTTCTCGTCCAGCGACCAGGGCTCTTTCTGATCGCGAGGAGGAAAAACAACCGAGACTCGCCGCCCATCTCTCAGTTCCGGCTCTTCACCCTCCTGGATGTACCAATACTTCTTCGGCTTCTCGAAGGGAGAGTTCTGAATCGGTTCCGAGACTTCGTAGCTGCTCATTTACTTGGCTTCGTTGAGACTTCTCACGACTAAGAGTTCGTTGCCACGGTCGTCGATTACCTTGACGGCGATCTGCTTGTGCTCTCCCGCCTCAAATGGCGCGCTGATTGTTCCAGCGAGATGATCCCACACACTATCTTCATACTCGCCCTTCAAAGCCTTCTTGAGGCTCTCCCATGCGCCCGTGCGCGGAAAGAAAGCCTGGCTTACGTGGAAGGATAGATTGTTGTAGTCCGTATCGAGGAACCATGCGGGCACGTCATCGCCACCTCGATGTTGCGCCTCCATGCTCACCGGATCGAAAACGTCCATGCCAAGCAACTCTACTTCATATTGCTGTGTCTCGGAGTTTTCTTTCGCCTTTACCTTGCGGAGAGCGACTTCAGGCAGTCCACACACGCTGAAGATTTGACTGGACCTCATGTTCTTGAGCAAGTCACCCATCATGAGGTCAGGCGTAGCTTGCACGTATGTTGCAGGCACACCGACCACTTCCGAGCACTTATCGATTAGGGTTCGGGCATGTGGCTGAATGGCAAAACCAATCACGTAGAGGTAAGAGTAACTCTTCGCGTGCGCCTCACGAGCCGCTTCGTAGACAAGTTTTTCGCTGACCGCACCGCTCTCAGGACCGAAGACGAATGCGACGGGCTTATCACCTCCGTTCGTAACCATTGCCTCAGCAGATAACGACAGCGTCTTAGCCGGTGGCCGAACGTTTTTCAAGTTGACAGTCTTGTTCCCTTCCAGCCGAAGAACCGGCGATTTCCGCAGGACCTCCAGCATTCGCTCGACAAACGAGCCGTAGGTATCCTGTGATACACCTGAGTCCTCAAGTCCGTCCGTTTCCCAATCCACCGGCGTCGGAATGGTCGCCTCGACCGTGAACGGCCCCGTAATCCGTGTGATGGCATTGTTAATCTCTGGGCGATCAACCAGAACTTCCTCCTGCTCAGGCTCATTGTTAGCGACGCTTCCCTTCGAAACGTATGGAACAATACCTCCGATCTGTTCGCCTCTTGCATTTTGTCGCCTCTTATAGACGAAACCACCAACTGGACCACTCGAGTCATTTTGGAGGTCATACCAATCAAAAGTAGCTGTTAACAAACGCTGGCGCGCTAGGGCTAGAGGAACACGGCTACAGTCAATCGTTATCCAGCGTCTCCCCCATTGCTCCGCAACATATGCAGTTGTGCCACCGCCACACGTAGGGTCCAGCACCAAGTCGCCAGGGTCCGTTGTCATTAGGACACATCTCTGCAGCACCTTTGTGCTCGTCTGGACCGCGTAAACCTTATCGCTCGGTGCAGACGTATCACTCCATAGGTTCGTTAGTGCGGTGACTGGTGAATCGCTGAGCTTCAACACGTACCTCAAGGTCTGTCCATCCTCGTAGGGCTCCAGACGATTCATTTCCGCCAAGCGTCTCATTCCCTCAGGATGAGTAAACCAACTGTTGCCCTTCGGCGGATGGTAAACCTTGCCTCTAAAAGGGAACGAAAAGAGACCGGTCTGATTTACTCCCGCTGGGTAAAGTGAAACCAACTGACAAGGTACAGAACCTGTTGGAAGAAGTTTGTGATTGTTTATTTCCTCCCGCGCCATCTTTCGGCGCGAACCGTCGGATAGTTCTACGTAGTTCCAGTGAGAGTCGCCTTCAACACTCATGGGTTCGAAAAGCTGGCAGTACTTGAGACGCTCGATATCCTTTGCGTACCACACCAGATAATCAGCGACACCTTCCAAATGTTTTGCCCCGAGCGGCATGGTTTTCTTTCGGAAAGGGATTACCGCTACAAATTGCTCGTCACCGAATACTTCCGCCATTATCTCTCGAACGTGATGCAGATTTTCATCGCCAATCTGAACAAAGACGCTGCCGCTTGGGTGCAGTAGCTCGCGTGCAAGTGTTAGGCGGTCGCGCAAGTACGTGAGGTAGGAGTGCACACCCAATTCCCAAGTATCGCGATACGCTTGAATCATCTCCGGCTCGCGAGTCATGTCCTCGTCGTCGCCATGTGTCACGTCTCGCTTACGCACAAAAGGCTGGAAGTTTGAGCCGTACTGGATACCGTAGGGAGGATCAATGTAAATCATCTGCACCTGACCGCCGAGGCCCTCGTATTGGAGCAGCGAGTTCATCACCACGAGGGAATCGCCCAGGATCATCCGGTTGACCCATTTGTCCTTGTGCTCATAGGCGCGAAGGACCTGATCGTGGATCGGGTGCTGCGGATCACCGAACAAGTCGAACATGTCGATCTGCTTGTCGCGCCGGTGCCCCTTCAGAGTTTCGAGAATCGCTTTGGTTGAAAGCCGCTCGTGAATGAAAAGCGGAAGCGTGGGTACTTCGAACGAGAGCCGCTCAGCCTTACCCGCCCAGTTCAGGAAAGGCTTGCTCATCGCCTTGAGCTTTCGGACGGCTTCCTGAGCTTGGCCAACATGGTCGGCGACTTCCGGCCAGATTTCTTGTTTAGGCGCAAGTTTTTCGTGGAGTTGCCTAAGCTCGCTGTCAACAGAAGCTATCTGCGCCTCGCCGACCTCGCGTGCTGGATTCTGCCCATCCCATTCGAGCGACGGCGAAAGCGAGTCGTCGTACCGGAACTTCTTTGGTGGCAGCTTCTTCTTAAACTGCGCTTGCGTCCCCACATCCGGCCGCATCGGGCTCTCCGACTCCCGATGGCGGTAATTCTCCGCTGGTTTAGTTTTCGCTGTTTTCGTCTGGCGTTTACTTTTTGCCATTTTATCTCCGTCTGGTTAGCTGCTCCCCGCGAAACTCCTCTGCTAATCTCTGTTTGAGTTGAATGACGGCTTGATTGCCAAGTGGGTCGTCCTGTGGCAGCAGGCTGTAGGCTTTGCGGAGCTCCTTCTGAGGTAACCCTTGCATCCCCACGAGCAGACGGCAGCATTGGCCTTCGCCACCGGCCCACTGCTCAATGTACGAATCGATCTGTTTCCAGCCGCGCAGGTTGAAATAGCCTACGCAGAAGTCCGAGCGCTCCGACAGGCCCAGGGTTTCCTGCAGCGCGGGGAGAAGGGATTGCTCGATGTTATCGAAGATGCGGGGCATAAACTTCAGCCCAGTCACCAAAAAATTAGCTGGATTTTACGCAAGTTAGGGTCGGCTGACAAGGCAATAAATAGACCGGAGGCTTGGCCGACTACG
>DATEUF010000118.1:0-6114 GCA_035283325.1 Pyrinomonadaceae bacterium
TCTGCACCCGGTCCGGGGCGACCGTGTAGACCTCGCCCAACTCTTTCAGGGCGTCTTCCAGCGCCACGAGCCCTTCGGAGTCGATGCCGTCGTCGTTCGAGACCAGAATGATCATAGCGCGATTTTGGCAGATTATCCGAAAGGCGACAAGCTCAAAGGCGAGAGCCTCCGACCCGCGACTGTTTTAAAATCCAGCGTGCCCTTTGGCCTTGAGATTCTGTTCAAGGCGAAATCAATCGAATCTTGCTTCAAGAAAAAGGCGACATCAAAATACAAGACGCGAGCCCCATCGGCACTCAAGAGCCAAGAGCGGACTTGACCCCTTTCCTCCCCTTTCCCTTTCCTTCATTTCCTTTAGGGAGGCTCAATGTAAATAGGCAAAGCCGCTTCGTCGCTTCGCTCCGCCGATTTCAGTGGTCCCCTTCGTTGAAATCGGGTGGGCCCTTCAGTGAAATCGACCATGACCTACGTGCAACTCTTATTTCTTTGCTTCTTGAATACCTAGTAAAGGTCTTAACAAACTCCGCTCCTCAGTCGGTATCTCCAGCAAAATACGTTGATCATGTGTGTCAAGATATCTCACGGCAACATCCAAAAGACGAAGAGAAATTTCGAATTCTGGTTTATCTGCCACAATTTCTCGCCATGTTTCAAGCCAGAAGCGTTTTGCCGCACTACTAATCATGGGTGAATCTAGTACGGGGATGCTTCGTACGAGTGCCTGTGCTAAAGATGTGGCAGCTCCATATCTGTAATGAAGCTCAGTTAAAATCTTGACGCGGTCGCGGGACGATGCTTCGTCGCGGGCGTTCCTAAGAAGCTGTATCACAAAGTCTGTTGCATCGTAACGACTAGAATCACCTGCTTCCGCAAAGCGACGCAATGCTTCTTCAAGGTCCGAGATACCTTGCTCCCAGCGATTTAGGGCAAGAAGCGCCTCAGCTCGGTATGCGAATACATTCGGAAAATCTTCACCCAGTTCAATAGCCTTATCAAACGAGCGGATGGATTCTTCCCTGCGACCAATATGGAAGCACGATATGCCACGATGCACCCACGTATGTCCTTGGTTTGGGTTTAGTTCAACCGCTTTATCGTATGCGGCCAATGCCTCTTCGTCACGATCCAGTCGGGCAAATGACAGACCACGAAGTATCCAGGCGTGTGAGATGTTCGGATCCAGCTCAACCGCTTTATCAAGTGCGACCAGCGCATCTTCATCTCGATTCAAGAACCTAAGTTCTATAGCACGACTTACCCAGGCGTTTGCGTTATACGGGTCTAGCTGGAGTGCTTTATCAAAGGCTGCCAACGCGTCTTCATGGCGATCGAGTCTGGCCAAGTTAAGGCCTTGTCGCAAGAGATCCGCTGACTCGCCCCGGATGGCTACCAATTCTTCTGTTACGTGTAGTGCACTTTCATAATCTCCTTTTCTGACGCAAGATTGAAGGTCCGTGAGACATGCCGCTACCCGTAGATCTTCCTGTCCTTCATCGTACGCCTTGATTGCGAATGAAAGATACTCGCGTTCGACGGAAGCGTCAGGTTGAAGCGCAAGCAATCGTTGCTCTAACTCCGTCCGGGAATGCCAGAGACGCAGGAAGTCAACAATCAGGCGGATAGGACCTCCTCTGTTCTTCTTCAGTTCAATGCACAACCGCATAAGTGGCTCACGAAGCTCGTAAAACGACTCTCGGCCACGGGTCTCGGAGCGCACGTAGCCGTTCTCACGGAGAGTCTTAAGTTGGCTCGTGGCTGTTTGATGGGTCACAAAACAACGCCGAGAAAGTTCTTTGACAGGAACAGCGCCTCGTTGTTCGCAAAGATGCTCGACGATCTTTCGTTGTTGCGGCGAGAGCCAGGCTATCCGTGCCTGATAATAGGGAGTGAGGTCATCTAGCATCCGCATGAAGGGGTCGACAAGTGCGTCTAGCGACTCTCTAGTCAAAAATTCTGAAAAAATAACGTAAACCCGGTGGTTGCCACCGGCAAGGTGGTGAACCGCTCGGATGCGCGCGCGCCCAGTAGGTGTCTGTATGAAGGCAGCCAATTTATTGTCCTTTAGAAAGGTGGCGATATTTCTAACTAAATCGACTGCCTGTTCGAATTTCAGTTCTTCAAGGTGATGAATTCGGAAAAAACCGTAAAACGGCGAGCTTTGGAGAGAAACGCCGCTGAACAAACTCTGTGAAGTTGCAAGTATGGTGCAGAATTGGTTTTCCTCCAGGTAAGACCGAAGTTTTTTCTGCCCTTCGGAACCGAGACCCTTAAAAAGCTCGTCCAAATTTTCTACGATTAAGAGCAGCGTTCGGTCGCCGACAAACTCTCTGAGCAGAACTGCTCCCTTATGCTCGGCAACGTCCCGAGATGACTCAAACAGCTCCTGTAAGGCGCCCGTTGGAAAAGTGTCCCTATAGCTCTCGCTCAGCGCTCGGCAGATGCGGAGGAGGAGGTCTAGGAAGGACGTTACTCCCCACTCCTCCTCGCGCAACCAGGCAGTTAGGGCACGTTCTCGGAGTTCAGGGATTGCGTTGATACGATGATAAACTACCGAAACAAGATGGGACTTCCCGATGCCACGAGGCCCAATGAGCAGGTTGTGATGTTTTGATGGCGTGGTGATGCTCTCGCGAATTAGTTCCACGATGCGCTCTGCCAGTGCATGGCGCTGGACAAACAGCGCCTCTAAGGTTTCAGGCGGCATGAGGCTGGGGGTAAAGCGAGATAAAAAAGGTGTACTCATCTTATAGCCCTCTTTGGAGACGCCAGGACCGTTGTATCAGCGAAAAACGGAAACTAAATTTCCCGTTCTTGTCCTGGGCCACATAGTGGTCGCGCCGAAGCTTTGTGAGCACGTTGTGTACCGCTTCTGAATCTTCCGTCACGATCTGAGACTTAACCAGGTTAAACAATTCAGGGAAAGTAAGCGTTTCATTCGACACGCACAACACGTCCAGAATCCTCAGCGCAAATCTTCTTTCTTCAGCCTCATAGTAGGTATCAAGCCTCTCACGGTAATACGACATATGCCATCGGTCATTAGAATCTGTTAGGCAGGTCGATACAACGCGTTCAACGATGTCCGGGCTGGTTCTGCCGCCTAGACTCTTGATTTGGTCAACAACGTGGTGAATGTAGTGAGGAATTCCGTCGACCGCCACAGCAATCTCCTTGGCCGCCTTTTCAAGATCGTCCCCGGTTATGTTTTCTCCCTTGAGAAGCAGTAACGCCAGATTCACGGCGTGAGGAAATTCCAGGGGTTCTACGTCCTCCGTGTCCATATCGTTCGTCGGGTCATTCGCGTAACCCGAACGTCTAAGTGAGGAGATCAGCAAGTGTAAACCGATAGACCCAGTGAAGACCATACGGATTTTCGGATGCATCTGGCGCAGGGACCGGAGGATGTCGAGCACCTCCATGGCTGTTTGTTCGCCCTCGCGTTCCTTGATGTTGAAAAGCATTAACGGCAATTCATCCCAAAAAAAGATGACCAAGCGATCCTGCTGTGCCATTAAGTCTTCAATTATTTCCGCCAGGAGCGTTTTCCAATGGGGAGCAGTCAGAGTTGGAAACTTGAAGCCCTTAAATTCTGCACCACTAATCTGCCTGAGAAAGCGCCGCGCTTTCTCGGCTGTCCGTCTTTGCCGGCTTAAGTAGGCTTCCACATCAAAAAAAACACTTTCTACGAATTCCAACGATGTGTGCACTTTCTCAAGGTCCCTGGGCGTGCTGTTTCCTGGAATAGCCAATATCCCGCTGGGAACTGCTGACATCATTTTCTTTACGATGTGAGTTTTGCCCATCCGCCGCTCCGCTGTCAGCACTAAGCTCTGTCGCGCGATGATCGCCCACAAGCGGCAAATAAAGTCGTCGCGGCCAATGATTTCACAGACAGGAAGCTGTCCACCGGGGTTAGATTTCATGGACCACCTCAATATCTTTCGGTCGTGATTGTCCGAGTATATACGTCATTATTATCGTATGTCAATAGCAACGTACGTTAATTTTAACGAGTAGCTGAAGACATCAGTTATTTCAATGCGTTTCAGATATCTAGGAGTTTGCTGCAACTATTGAATCAAGCAGCCTTTAAATAGGCGACTTAGCTCGGTATGCGATCGCGGTCGTGGCCTTTCAATCTGGGGTACTGGGGGGTCTCTGCGTGTCACCCTGAACGAAGTGAAGGGTCTCAAGTCTGTCGAGCGCGGCCCTAGAGGGTCAGACCCTTCACTCTAGACAATCTCTCCTGGTGTCTATGGTCCCCGTCTCAGTCTTTGGTTTCAACCATCAGTCGTAAACTGCAGAGCAGATAAAAACACCCTCTCCAACCAGGATATCCACGCACCGGTCGGCAATCTTTGCCTCGATCTCTTCGATCTCCTTTTCCTTCATACCGGCTGGCGGGTAAATCCGCACGTGGCCGTCCTCATCTTCGAAACCTTCCGTAGTCGCTTCGATCCTGGCTTCGGGACAGAGCTGTTTCGCCAGCAGGCTGAGCTCGGTCAGGTATTTGTCAACCAGAAGCCGCCGTTCTGAGGAAGACGTAGATTTAGCCATTGGACTGTTTGGTGATTTTAGGCGATACGACGCGGCCTGACAAGGGCAATTCCGATGGAAGGTAAAGGGGAAAAGTCCAATAATCTTAGGACGGCAATGAATTCACCGACGCTTAAAATCCATCTTCCAACAGTGCGAAGACAACGTAATGCGCCCTCAGTTAACGGGTGCGATAGAGAAAACAGGGTGCCTGGGAGCCTCGGCGATGGTTGTTTGACTCACACCTTGTTATCGGATACTCTTCCCTCGAAAGCGGGATCACCAACCACTCTGCAATCTCCGGTGGGCGAGCCGCCGCTGCGGGAGGAAATCTCATGAGTATATCTCGGTCGGTCGTATGGGGTGATCTTCTGGGCATGCGGAAGATCGAGACGGTCGAGCAAATGCCCGATGAGTACAAAACAACGCTCCTCAAGATCATCTACGCCCTGGCATCGACCGAATTCGCGTCCGTCGAGCAACATCAGCCCTGGATCAATCAGGGTCCAACGCCGGAGGACCGCTACATTCAGGCGCAGATCGCCGCCGACGAGGCTCACCAGGGATTTGTCGACTGCCGCCTGCTTCGCTCCTTCGGCCCGGAAGGGGAGGAAAAAGCAGCCACTCTTCTGAAGCTGCGCATGGGCGAACACCCCCTCGCGGCGTTCAACGTGCCGTTTGAGAGCTGGGTGGATGTCTGCGGCTTCTGTTTCCTTCTGGATCTGGTCGCCTGGCACCACCTTCGCGGGATGGAGAATTGCAGCTACGCGCCGCTGGCCAGGGAGATGGCCACCATGGTGCACGAGGAAAAGTTTCACGCCTCCTTCGGAGCGCGGCGCATCAGAGACATCGTCCGCAACCCCGCATACGCCCAACTATGCGGCGCGACGAAGGAGGATGCGCAAAGGACCGTGGACAAATGGTACCCGCAGGCGCTCGACACTTTCGGCGCGTCAGAATCCAAGTTCAGCGAGTTGGCCGTGGCCTATGGCATCCGACGCTGGGGCAACGAGGCATTGCGGCAGATGTTCAGGCAGGACATCGACGCGCAGATTGAAGCCATCGGCCTAAAGGTCCCCGACCCGGAAAAGGGCCGAAGGATTCATTGACGTCTAATCTTCGCCGGTCGCTCTGAGGTAATGTAACAGCTCAGGGCGAATATTCGAGACAAATAGCTCTTCAACTCTCATTCGGCGGCGCGCCAGTCCCTGCTCGTCCAGGTACTGGACCAGCGCATCAAGGGTTGGCCGACTACCCTCAATCGAGTAATCCCAAATGTCCTCGCCGAAGATGCGGCGGGAAGCTTCGACCTCATCAACAATCCACGGGAGACTAACTACCAGCGCATTGCTGTCGTAAAGGCACCTGTAGTTGAGATCCTTAGCCTGGACAAAGGCCTTGTAGAGGCTAATCGCTATCCAGGGATCATTTTGGAAAAGCTCGGTCTTCAGAACGAACGTGTGCATGATCGGGAAGATCTTGGTGCGGCGATAATATTCGGTTTCCACTTCTCGGTAGTTGGGAAACAGGCGCTTTACGCGGGAGTTCTTGGCGCGAAACGATTGCGGGATCACAACT
>DATEUF010000119.1:0-7708 GCA_035283325.1 Pyrinomonadaceae bacterium
GGGATTTAGCCACCTTCCCCAAGCCGTACAGCGCAAGCGACATTCCGAGTTCATTTCCCGACCCCCGGCTAACAGAAAGGACCTCCTCAAACTTATTAGTCGCCCGCTCGGCATCGCCCTGCGCCATTGCCACAAGCCCTAAATTCCACAGCGCAAGGGCATAATAGACTTGATTGCCCATCTCACGAAAGAGAGTCAGTGCCTCCTCGTGCATTTGGGTTGCCCGTCCATAATCTCCTTGAGATTGGCTGACTGAGCCCAGTCCGTTAAGCCTGTGCGCGATTGCAAATCTGTCGCCCAAGTCCTGGCTAAGGGCAAGCGATTCTTCCAGAATATTGGCCGCCCGTTCATAGTCACCCTGAGCCTGGGTTGTACGCCCCAGATAGTCAAGCACCATACTCAGCGCCCACTTATTTTTCAACTCCCGAAAGAGGACGAGACTCGCCTCATAGTGTATCGTGGCTTGCTTGTAGTCGCCCTGTTGGGAAGCCAGGATACCTAAATTGTGGAGTGCGAGGGCATTCCCATCCTTGTCCCCGATTTCCTGGCGCAGGGCCAGGTGTTCTTCCCAAAGCATCCTCGCCTGCTCGCAATTTCCCTCATGCAACGCATAAAACCCAAGATGATCAAAGCCCTGGGCTATACCAAATTTATCTCCGACTTCCTGAAACAAAACCAGGCTCTCCTCCGTCAATGCCTTCGCCTGGCGCAAGTCCCGTTTCTGTTGGCCCACCACTGCCAAATTCCAAAGCGCATAAGCCTTACCTTGCCTGCCCATCGTGCCGAGCCCTTGGAACAGCGTGAGACTCTCTTCGGATAGCATAGCCCCCTTTTCAGTCTCTATGAACATGAGGCTTAGAAATCCGGCCACATAGAGCGCCTTTCCTCGGATCATGGCGCGCTGAGGCCACAGGGCTCTCTCGCCGCGCTCCATTTCCTCTATGGAAAGCGCCCGCTCCAGCCAGCCAGTTCCCTCACGTTTATAACCGCGAATATGCCAGAACCACAACAACGCGCTTGCCAGCCGCAACTCCGCTTCAATGTCGCTCTCCATCGCCCACGTCAACGCCTCGCGAATGTTGTCGTGCTCCGCTTCCAGCCGATCCAGCCACATGACCATCTCTGGGCCACGTAACTTGGGCTCTGCCCGCTCTGCCAGATCAACATTATACGCGAGATGCCGTTGGCGCAGTATTTCTCCTTCGCCTGCCGACCATAGTTTCTCACGCGCATACTGCCGGATGGTCTCCAGCATTCGGTAGCGGGTGTCATGCCCTTGCCTGCGCTCCGCGATGAGAACAGACTTGTTGAGCAGTTGTGTGAGCAAATCCAGAATCTCGTACGTCTCGATACCAGCACCACTACAAACGGACTCAACAGCTTCCAATGTCCACCCTCCCGCGAACACAGCAAGCCGCCGCAACAGCACGCGCTCGGGTTCGGAAAACAGGTCATGACTCCAATCAATCGTCGCCTGTAACGTCTGATGCCGAGGCAGGGCAGTGCGCGCGCCGCCCGTGAGCAAGTGGAAGCGATCATCAAGACGAGCGGCGATCTCTTCGATGCGCAGAAGTCTCACCCGTGCTGCCGCAAGTTCAATTGCGAGCGGGATGCCGTCGAGACGATGGCAGACTTGTGCAATGGCGGGCGCGTTCTCATGAATCAGCGTGAAACCTTTCAGCGATGATTGCGCGCGTTCGACGAATAACTGCACGGCTTCGTAATGGGGGAGGGTCTCGAGCGTCGTGTGCAGGGGATCGGGAGTGGTGAGAGGCGGAACGAGATACAGAGTCTCCCCGGCAATGCCCAACGCTTCGCGGCTGGTGGCAAGGATATGCAGGTCCGGGCAGGCGTGCAGCAACGCCTCTGCCAGTTGCGCGCAAGCCTGAATGAGATGCTCGCAATTGTCAAGAACAAGCAGTACCCGCTTCGCTTGAAGAAAGTCGGTGAGGATCATCAGAGGGGAGCGGCCCGCCTGCTCGATCAACCCCAGCGTTGAAGCGATTGTCTGCGGCACGAGCGCGGGATCAGAGAGGGGGGCGAGTTCCACCAGCCATGTGCCGTTGGGGTAATCGTTCAGCAATGCAGATGCCGTTTGAATCGAGAGACGCGACTTGCCGATGCCACCCACGCCCATGAGTGTGACAAGTCGATTCTTCCCGATTAGACTGATGATCTCATCCTGTTCCCTTTCACGGCTAATGAAACTGGTCAATTGATGGGGTAGATTATTGGGTGTAGTCGGTATTGGAATATTATCTGTTGCAGAGATTCCGTCAATATGCGCGGCTTTTGCCAACTCCAGCAGGCGCGTCACCCATTTCGGTTCCTGCTCGATGTACAAGGCTGGGACAAATAAAGCCGTGATCGTTGTGGAATCGGGCACGCGTTGATTCTGTTCGATGCGGCTGATCTGGGTATCGCTATACCCGACCGCGATGGCAAGTTCGCGCTGGGTGAGGCGTGCCTGACGGCGAAGGTACTTGAGCAATTCGCCAAAGGTGGAAAATTGATCGGGCGTGACCGCAACAGGACTCAAAGTAGATTTTTCCTAGTTGGTGGGGAGGAAAGGGATGGCGCCAATTGGATCAGCCATATTACATCTCCTCCACCGTCTTCAACGCCAGATCCAACGCCTCATCCATAGACATCTTCTGTCCCTCCGCGAAGGCAGACTCGAAAGTCGCATCGCCGAGAGACTTACGAGCATGGGTTTCGGCGCGGTCATGATAAATACGTTTGAATAATGGACTAATTCGATCATCCATTTCTCTGCATGAACTATCAATGGCGCCAAGTAACCGCGCCGAGTTCTCTGGATTTTCAATGCATATCGAATAAAGCGTGAAAACCAAAAAACGGGATTTTGCAAATCTGCTGCGTCCTTTTGCCAAACGAATGCCTTCTATGAAATTCTGCTTGAACGTTTCAATGTATCCTTGCAGGTAAAAAGCATTACCCAAATCCGCCAGGCTATGCATAATATAAGTGTTGTGTTCAAGCTCTCGTGCGGTTGCGAGCGCTTCTTCCAGATATGCCTGCGCTTGGTCTAAATTGCTTTCCTCCATAGCTAATCGCCCCAGCTTGGTAATTATGGCCGATCTGATCTCTTTATCTCCCAACAAACCAAGACGCTCCTGCATTTCCATATAAAACGCTCTGGCTTCTTTGTAATCACCATTTAGCCATGCGAATTCTGCAAATAAGGAAGACGTAAACATTATGTTTGAACCAATCTGTTTGAACAACATATCTGCTTCTTCCGCATACTTTCTAGCCTGATTTACTCCATTGAAAACATAAATCCCGTAGGCATAATCCCCGATAACTTGGGCTAAATTCAATCTTTCTCCTGCCTTGCGGGCCAATTTCAGATTTTGATTATTCATCTCAGAGAGTTTTAGTTTACCTTCTCTCACAAGAATATTACCCAGCCATCTGTAAGAATATGATTCCCAATATAGCTCATTCAGCTCACCAAACTCGAGATAGCTCCGCTCCATCAATTTGCGGGCACGATCATTATCGCCGTGCCGATACAAAACAAACCCCACAAAAAACCTTGCTACGGCAATATCACGCTTCTCTAAACCTTCCTGTGCCAATGCCAGGCTCAACTCGGCAGAGGTCTTCATGCGTTCGAGATCATCCAACTGGTTAGCAAGTTCTGCATCCTGATATAGCGCTTTCACACGGGCGGCTTTTTCGGTTGCGTTCGGGGATTTCGTTGTCTTTGTAAGAGCGCTTTTCAACCACTTCGATCCTTCCAGCCAATATGAGCGAATATCCCAAAACTTACCCAGAGCCGCGCACAGGCGTAGCGATGGTTCAGCGATCTCTTTGCTCAATGCCCATTCGAGCGTGGCACGCAGGTTTTCGTAATCGGCGTCCAACCGCGCCAGCCATTCCAACTGCTCGGGTCGAATCAAATGCGGCGCGGCGGTCTCGGCGAACTGCAGGAAATATTCCAAATGCCTGTCACGCAGGGCATCGCTCTCGCCCGCTTCCGCCAATTTCTCATTCGCATACTGCCGCATGGTCTCCAACATGCGGTAGCGGGATACATGTTCCATCTCTCCTGCAGTGACCAGCGACTTGTTGATCAATTGCTCCAGCAGATTCAGGATATCTTCACTTGGGCTTGCCGCGTCGGAACAAACTGACTCTGCCGCCTCGAGCGTCCAGCCATCAATGAAAACCGAAAGTCTGCAAAAGAGAGTTTGTTCGGCAGGTGAAAGTAAGTTGTAACTCCAGTCAATCGCGGCGCGCAGAGTTTGATGGCGTTCGAGCGCGGTGCGACTGCCGCCTGTCAACAATCTGAAACGATCATCGAGTCGTTTGGCGATTTGCTCCAGGCTCAATACGCGTATTTTCGCGGCGGCGAGTTCTATCGCCAGAGGGATGCCGTCCAAGCGGTGGCAGATTTGGGCGAGGGCGGGCGCGTTGTCATTCGTCACGGCGAATGTCGAAACAGCCGCAGTGGCGCGGTCAATGAAAAGTTTGACGGCTTCATATTGACTCAACGATTCAACAGAGGGGAGATGTCCCAAGTCTGGCAGTCCAAGAGATGGAACTTGGTACGTGACTTCGCCCGCGATGCCCAACGCTTCGCGACTGCTTGCAAAAATGCGCGTGTGCGATGATACGTGCAATAACCGATCTGTCATTTGCGCGCAGGCATCCACGAGATGCTCACAGTTATCGAGAATGATGAGCATCTTTTTCTCGCGGAGGTAATCGCAGAGCATGTCAATCACGGGACGCTGCGGCTCATCGCGCAAGCCAATGGCAATTGCAGTGGTGCGCGGGACAAGCAGAGGATCAAGAATGGGAGCAAGTTCAACAAACCAGACTCCATTGGGATATTGATCCAGCACTTCACCCGCGGCTTGAATGGAAAGGCGTGTCTTGCCTGTTCCACCTGGACCCGTCAGGGTCAACATGTGCGCGTCATGCAAGAGTTTCTTTACATCTTCTATTTCTTTCTCGCGTCCGATAAAACTGGTCAATTGATTGGGTAGATTATTTGGTGCAGCAGGTATTGGAAGGTTATCTGTTGTAGAGAATCCCTCAATATGCGCGGCTTTCGCCAACTCCAGCAGGCGCGCCACCCATTTCGGTTCCTGCTCGATGTACAAGGCTGGGACAAATAAAGCCGTGATCGTTGTGGAATCAGGCACGCGTTGATTCTGTTCGATGCGGCTGATCTGTGTATCGCTGTACCCGACCGCGATGGCAAGTTCGCGCTGAGTGATGCGTGCCTGGCGGCGAAGATGCCTGAGTAATTCGCCAAAGGTGGAAAACTGATCGGGCGTGATCGCAGTTGGATTCAATCTTGCTTGTTCCTATAGCAGGTGACGTTCACTCTGGAAGATTATCACTCGGAGCGGGCGAGAAGAAAAGTGACTGTCACCTTACACAATGCTTGAAAACAGTATAGTCCAAACTTGAGAAACTTGGGGAATTTTCGGGGAATTATGTCAAGTATTGCAAATGGTCAGGTGCTATAGTGGTGGCATCAACAGAAAGGAGCAAAATCATGAAAACCCTAACCACCTTGTTTGCAACCCTTGTCCTGCTCGTTACAGTAGGTCTGCGATCGGTCTCCACGAACTTCGCCCTCAATGAAGATCACTCGACTGCTACGATCTTGGTCGCTGGCGTGGATGGCGACGGTGCACCAGGCTCGGATGACTATAACTCATGGGCTGGCTAACGGCAACCATAGCCCAGGCAGCAAGTGGCAGGTTTACTTGCCACTTGCTGCCTAGAATCCAGGTTCGCGGCAAAAATACTAGCTGAAAGGTGTGACCACCATGTTCGTCTTAATGATTATTCACGGGATTGTAGGATTTTTGCTGATGATATATGCTGTTAATAGCTGGGTGCTGACGGTCCTTTATCTAAAACATCGGCGGAAGACACAACAGCCCATCCCTCATCTGCAAGAGGCGAAGATGGTCAGTGGAGAGGAACTACCGCCAGTTACTGTTCAACTGCCTATCTTCAATGAGGCGTTGGTCACAGAGCGGCTCATTGACACGATAGTGCGATTGGATTATCCAGCTGACCGGCTGCACATTCAAGTGTTGGATGACTCGACAGATGAGACCACCGCGATTGCCTTAGCCTGCGTGGAGCATTACCGGCGGCAGGGCTTCAACATCGAACTCATTCGTCGCTCAGATCGCGCCGGTTTCAAGGCAGGCAGTCTCAGAAATGGTCTGGAAAAGGCCACAGGCGAATTTATCGCTATTTTTGACGCCGATTTTGTGCCGGAGCCGGATTTTCTCAAACAAACCGTACCTTATCTGATGGCCAACCCACATCTGGGCTTTGTGCAGACCCGCTGGGAACATATCAACCGTGATTACTCCAGCCTGACCGCCGCCCAGGCCATCGCCCTCGATGGTCATTTTGTGGTCGAGCATATAGCTCGTAACCGATCCGGGCTATTCATCAATTTTAACGGGACAGCCGGGGTGTGGCGGCGCGAATGTATCGAGGCCGCCGGGGACTGGCAGGACGATACCCTCTTCGAAGATTTCGACCTGAGTTACCGGGCGCAACTGGCCGGCTGGGCGGGTTTATATTTGCCGGACGTGATCGCCCCGGCCGAACTTCCACCTCAGTTGGCCGCTTATAAGCGGCAGCAATTTCGCTGGGCCAAGGGCACCACGCAATGCCTAAAGAAATTGGGCTGGGCAGTGTTACGTACTTCCCTGGCTTGGCCGGTCAAGTTCCAGGCGCTCCTTCATCTGAGTAGTTACCTGGTTCATCCATTGATGCTCATCCTGGCGGTCATCAGCCCCATTTTATTGATGGCCGGCGGCACAGCCGGACTTCCACTGCCCATGATGGTTCTGCCCTTGGTCAGTCTGGGGTCACCATTTCTTTATATCGTCGCCCAGGCGGCGCTCTACCCGACCACCTGGTGGCAACGCTATAAAGCCATGCTCACGCTGGCTTTATTGGGCAGTGGCCTCGCTTTGAGCAATACCAAGGCTATTGGCGAGGCTTTGTTGGGCGTAGGCAATGTGTTTTGGCGCACCCCGAAATTCAACGTGACCGCTGCGACGGATCAGTGGCAGAGCAGCCTTTACCGCCTGCCGCTGGATGGACTGGTCTGGGGTGAACTGGCCCTCAGTCTGTACTTATGCTACGGAGCCTGGATTGCGGCCACCAATGGCTACCCATTTTCCGCCCCTTTGCTGCTGTTGTATGCATTGGGCTGTGGGTATGTCAGTTTACAGGGCTTGTGGGAGGCGCGCCTCAGGTTTGTGGCTCAAAAACAAATAAATAGGATCAAACAAGATCTGGCTATCGCCCAATAGAAAATCTTGGTAGTCAGAATAAAGCCGCAGAGGATTTTGCCCGTCCCTTCAAGCTGAGCCTCTGCAAAGAAACAGATTCATTCAATGGAAAACGAGTTCATTTATTTTCTGCCAAAAAACCATCAGATAGCCAGCGATGAAATTGCTCTGATTTCGTCAGCCCTGGCAGGCGATCTGGATTCTTTCAATACCCTGGTGCTGGCATATCAGAAGATCGTCTATAACATGGCCTTCCGGATATTGGGCGAAAGATTCGCGGCAGACGATGCAACCCAGGAGGCGTTCATCCTCGCGTTTCGCAAACTGAGCTCCTTCCGAAGCGGTTCCTTTCGAAGCTGGTTGCTGCGTATTGCGACGAACGTCTGTTACGACGA
>DATEUF010000120.1:0-7240 GCA_035283325.1 Pyrinomonadaceae bacterium
CTTCAAGCGATTGAGCCAAAGTATTACTCGCTCATCCGCAAGACGATCGAAGAGCAGTTACCGTTTGAACCCGATATCGAAACGAAGAATCGAAAACCGCTCAAGCGGCCAGTTGACTTTGGCGCACAATGGGAACTGCGCTTTGGGCCAGACAATCGTTTCCGCGTCTTCTACAGCATCGACTACGAGATCAGGCGGGTCAATATCCTTGCCATCGGTGAAAAACGCGGACAACGGTTGATACTTGGAGGGGAGGTCGTCAGATTATGAGAATTGCCTCAGTCGCCGACGTCAAGGCCAAATTAAGCAGCTATATCCGTGCCAGCAAATCAGGACCGGTCGTCGTGACAAAAAACGGCAAGCCGGTGGCTGTGTTACTGTCCCTGCAAGATGAAGATGAAATCGAGCGAATGATTCTGGCTTATTCGCCGAAGTTTCAGCGGATTCTACAGGCAGCGGAACAACAGATTCGAGAAGGCAAGGGTATCTCGCATAAAGAGTTCTGGCAAGGAATAGAAGCAGGTCAGAGTTCAAAATGATATGCTGAAGGTGGTAGCGCAAGGAGGGACAGGCCGCAGGTAAGGCAAGTTGCTCTCAACGGCGGTTTCGAGATAGAGCGTCACTGCCTCCAGGAGCATGTCTCCTGCTTGTTCAATCGTCTCACCCTGCGAAGCGACATCTAATTCGAGGCAGAGCGACGAAAACCCCTCTTCCTCCTGAACGACCACTCCGGTGAATACAAAAGCGTGTCCATGTGATCCTCTCCCTTTGACGCCAGGATTCTACGATCAGAGCCTGCGCTTGTCAAAACGAGTTCAGTTGGTGATTATTCACAAGTGCTCCTGCCCGCGTCCTCGCGGGCCGTCCGCGGGGACGCGGAGGAGGAGTTGACTCGTTTCATGGAGCCCAAGTTTACCCGCCATTGCCCGGCTTGTCACCTTTTCCCCGGTAGGGGCGCTACAGTCTTCAGAAACTTGACTATAAGCTTGAGCGAGAACGTCGGCGTTGCTGATCATACTTCGCCCTAAGATCCGGATCTGAGAGAACTTCATACGCCTCATTAAGTTTCTTCATCATCTCATCAGCCTCAGCACGAGACATGCTATCCGCCGCAGTATCTGGGTGATACCTCTTGGCAAGGACTTTATAGGCTCTTTCTATGACTTCGATGCTCGCTTTTGGACTAACTTCTAATATGTCATAGTAGTCGAAGTGTCGGTCAAAACTGAGCTCCTTCTTAGAGGCTTTATCGTTGAGATACTTTGAATGATACCAAGTATATATTTCTTGGGTGTTGACTCTTGCCACTTCAGCCTCAGAGAGCGTTCTGTGATAGCTCATTAGCCATCGTTCTTCCACCACTCTCACACCACCGGATCTTGACTTGACCAGGAATTCTCCGGGTTGAATATCTTGCAGTTTGTTATCAACGGACTCAATGAAAATCTCTGCTGCCGACATTCCCTGCCTAATCTTGTCACGGTCGCGTTTCGTTTGCAGGCGACTCACCAGCCAAGTCTGACAATTGCTCAATCCCTTGTAGTCAACGTCGCCCGGATTTTGCGTCGCAAAGATACAACTTACGCCAAATGTCCGCCCCTGTCGCAAGAGCAAATTCAGACCGGGCTTTGATGGTGGGTCATACGGGTGACTAGGGAAGAAGGCATTACGTCCACCGCCTCCACCGATCTCGTCAACGAAAAAGATAATGCGCGGCATGCCACCCGAATCTCCCTTGCGCCGTGCCCAGTGGTATAAGGCATACGACAGATGAGACAGAGCATGCATTTGGTCATCAAAAGTGGGAAGTTCGCGAAGGTTTATAATTGATACTGGAACTGAGTCACCCGATGGTCGGTCGAGGAGCACATCAATCTCCAATGGCACGCCCTTAAACCACAACTGTTCTGCGCCGCTCAATGACATAGCCACATGAGAAGCAAGCTCCTTGCGAGCTTTCTCACTGATAAAATCACCGATATTCATTCCACCAAATTTTTGCATAGGAGGATTCAGAATAAAGCTTTGAATCATGGAAAGCCCATCCTGACCTTGCAAGCCTATACCTTGTTCCCAACAGTAGCGAACGAGCTCTTGGATATACGATATGTATTTCTTTAATTTGGACAGTTTTTGATCTGGAAAGAGCGTCTTCACAAATGTGGTGCTAAACGAGTCAGCCATATTGAGCACGGTATCAGGCTCTGTGCGTAGCAAACTGACTATGTCCGGAGGTGCAGCTAATGGTGAAGCAATAGCAAGGGGAATGCCTTTGCCAAGTTTAGGCGTAAAGACTGCAAATGCCGCGTTGCTTCGAAGTCGCTTCATATCCTCGGAGGTTAGTCCAAAGGATGCTAGCTTCTCTTTGTGCCTCTCCACCTCTGCCCGGACTATTTCGCGACGTTGCGCGCCGGGGCGGACTTCGATCCACGGTTCAAACTCGGATTCTTGAAGGGACGAGAAAATTAGCGCAAGCGAACTAAGATCGCCTTTCAGGTCAACGATGATAGCTGGGATCTTCTTGAGAATCGCCTCCTCAATAATAGCCTTGCCCATCACGGTCTTTCCCGTTCCTGTAACGCCACAGATGAACACGTGAGTTACAAGGTCTTGGAGCGGAAGGAAGAAATTGCGATCAGTGGAGAACTTACCGAGCACATCTTTCTGCTTGCCCAAGTACAGGCCATCGGTAGCCTTAGGGTCGCCGGGCTTATCCAAGGCAATACGGAACAAGCGCGCCTGCAAATCAATCAGTTCAACAACTATATCATCACCTGGTCGCGGCTCATAATTTCGTACCCACTCTATAAGCCAGCGCATGGATATTTCATTGCGCTGTCGATTGTAGATAACAGGGAACTTTAGTCCCTTTTCATCTTGTAACAGAAGCGGTACCTCTTCTTCAGCCGTAGGGAGCAGTTCTGCAAAACCTCCGGGCATGGCGAGCGAAGTTCCTTTTCCTACTGCCCAACGAATGTAAAAACGCACCTGATTCATTGAGGTCTCCTTTACCTACCGAGTATGCCTTCTAAACCAATACCTGGCAATACGTCGCGCCTCATCCCGATCGGTTTCAATCTGCTTAGCATGTGCCCTCAGTTGAGCGAACTTCGCGAACAAGTACTGGGCGAAATTTCGCGCTTCATCCCTTTCCCGCTCCAGCTGCTGGACTCCTGCCCCCGAGTGGGATAGTTGCTCTGATAACAATTCGTCCATTTTTCCCGCAGTCTCCTTAAGAAGCTGTTCCAGCTGAAGGAGCTGCCGTTCCAGTTCGTTGACTCGCGCCTTGTGTTCAGAACGAAGTATTTCTAACTGTAATGTCAGATCGGATTGTTCTCGTTCAAGACGAGTAATCTCCGCGCGGGCAAGGCTCAATTCCGCTTCATATTGAGCAACCATAGAAGCCAACTCGTCTTTTAGTCCCCCGACTTCACGATCGCGATCTTCGCTAGCTTTATTCAGAGACTGCCTGAGGTCTTTCTCCTTCGCGGTCAATTCACGTATGATTTCTTCAAGGTCCTCCCGAAGTGCAAAAGATCCATCACGAAGACGGGCTAGCCTGGCGTCCTCCACATCCAGAAAAGACGTGCGCTCCAAGATGCCTTTGTTCACACCAAGATATTTCCCAATTCGTTCGGTTAATTCCGAATAACTCAAAGGGGCTTTTGCAGATCGGAGAGCTCTGTAGACCAAATCTTCGCCATGAATGACATTGAGAACATAGTCAAGGGAATAATTCGCCACCTTAGGATGATCGGTGTCTGACGTCGTTGCGAGATCATCACTTTTTTGCGGTGCAAGAACAGTAACTTGCTCGATACCCCATTCTTTTAACCCCCAAGTACCTCGCTCACCAGTGCGGGCAAACAAGTGTGGATTTGTAACGAGGCAAGAATTAACACTTCGCTCACTAATTTCAGGGCGATCAGCAAGAATGGCTTCTACCACTTCTGACGAGTGTGCAACTTTTTGTTTCTGCTTGAAGTAGAGCCAGATGAGGTCACGGATGGGCAGGTTGGTGCGGGACAGGGTTTCAGGTTGTCTACGCTGTACATATCTTCGATATACATCGGCATCCCTATCCCACTCAGTATAAATCCTCAAGACAAGCGGAGTCGTTGCCTCGACGCTTAGCCACACCGTGTCACCGGGCTGAACACCATTTTCGTTGTACCAGTGTTGTAACCCCTTGCTCCCCAGGGTACGATCATCGTAATTCAGAGAACATAGAAATTGTTCACTCCCATAACACTGCACAGCAACGAGCGAGTGCGTACTTTGTTGCTCGTCCATACTCGCGACAAATCCATCAAAATGTTGTCGCAGTGGAAATGTTCCCACCCTCAGTTCTTGCCCATCGATCGAAATGGTATGTCGCGTTTCCCATCCCAACGATAAAGGTTCAACTGATCGAACGGGTCTTTGGGAAGATCGTGATGGTCTAGGCGGAAGCCAGGTCTCTAAACCCCATAATACCTCTTCGCCCCTTTCAAACTCAAGGAACGGATAGTAGGCAGATACACGGTCCTCACACAGGTGGCGATTGACAAGCGTCATTGCTTTGTGAAGTCCAATATCCTTATAAAAACCTCTTCTCTGCACGTGCTCTGTTATTTCTCGCAGAGTGAGAGGCCGATAGGTGGCGGAGTTGAAGATAGCTATCAAAACATCGAGAATTTCTTTATCTGCCATCTCATCGCTTACCCATTTCCCTTTTACGAATTGTCATGTGATCGCTGATTCTAGATCACACAGATGTAGTCTTTGGCCTGCTGGATCGTGTGACGGCTGCTTGCCGCAGGGTTGTCATCTTTGAGATAGCCGGGGCGTTCGTATTCGATCGCCATTTGCGGATTTGCCTATGCAGACTGGCCACGCGTAGGGTGATGAGGAGATCGATATCGGACATAGCAATCCCATCCGGTGTAGCAAAGCGTGGATACCAGGATTCCCAAAAGTAAGGCCGCCCGCGATCGACACGAACGGCCTGAGGTTGTGCTATGTTGGGGGTGCCGCGCGCCTCTACCGCGTTGGCCATCGCCCCGAATGTTGCAAGCATTGTGGGGCGCTTGTTAGGGTTTTGAGTATTATACTCATTACTTTTCGCATCGTAAGCATGTGTTGCTACCCGTAATGAATCTGATATTCATCCGAAATACTATCGCCCCATCCTGTCACAACCATTTGTATAACAAGGTCCTGGAGTCTATGATACCGTCGGCAGGCCGGCCACCTCCGCCAGCGCCCGCGCCACGTACACCCTCGCCAGCTTCTTGCGATAACCCAACGCCATGTCGGTGTTGTCGAGCGGCTTGGCCGGTTTAGAGGCCACCTCGGCCACCGCTTCGATTAATTCGCGCGTGATCTTGTTGCCGACCAGCATCTTCGCCGCTTCGTTCACGACGACCGGGCGCGAAGCGACCGCGCCCAGCACGATGCGCGCGTCGGCGCACGTGCCGTCGCCTTCGAGCATCAGCGCAACCGCCACACCCAGGATCGGAAAATCGATCGAGCCGCGCCGGCGCAGTTTGAGATACGTCGTGCGCCAACCGTCGAGCGGCGGCAGGTGAATCGAGGCCAGAATCTCGTCCGGCGCTTTCGTCGTGTAGTGCAGGCCGTCGTCGTCGTATAGCGCCTCCGCCGGGATCATCCGCTCGCCCGCCGGGCCGACCAGCCGCACCTGCGCACCGAGCGCGATCGCCACCGGCGCGCAGTCGGACGATGACACCGCCATGCAGCGCGGGCTGCTCAGCGCCACCCAGCACGTATCGCCGTCCTTCTTGAGGCAGAAGCCGAGCGACTTGCGCCAGTGGTAGGTCTGGTTGTAGTACGTGCAGCGCGTATCGACGCACAGGTTGCCGCCGATCGTCCCCATGCTGCGCAGTGGCGGCGAAGATACCAGGCCGGCGGCGCGCGCTAATGCCGGATACTTCTCCGTGATCTCAGGATGGGACGCCACTTGCTCAAGCGTCATGCCCGCGCCGATGGTCAGACCGTTGCCATTACCTTCACTCGTGCCGGAGGCACGGGTGCGAACGCCGTGTAGCTCTTCGATGCCGCGCAGGCCGATCAGCGCCTTCGGCTCGAACTGGCGGCGCTTCATGTTGGGATACAGATCGGTGCCGCCGGCGACGTACATCGCGTCAGGGCCACGATCGGCCATCATCGACACGGCCTCGGCCAGCGACCGCGGCGCGAGATATTCAAATGGAGGTAGTCGGAGCATCTATCTCACCTCTTTGACCCGAAGCGGACCGGGCACTGATTACTGCTCACTGCTCACTGATTACTGATCACTGATAACTGATAACTGATAACTGATCACCGGTCGGCGGTGCAACGCGGATCGGATCCGGAAACGCGACATCGGGTATGCGCGCCGGCCCGACGCGCCCGCTGCCGCCGCGCGCTTTGTCCTGCAAGCCCTTCAGCACCTTCTCGGGATGAATCGGTACCTCGTCGACGCGCACCCCGACCGCGTCGTAGATCGCGTTGGCGACGGCGGGCATCACCGGCAGCAGCGGCCCCTGGCCTGCTTCCTTTGCGCCATATGGCCCTTCCGGATCGTTCGTCTCCACCAGGATCGTCTCGATCTCCGGCGTATCCAGCGCCGTCGGACTCTTGTAGTCGAGCATCGACGGAATCTTGTGCAGGCCGCGCCGGAAGACCTGCTCTTCCATCATCGCTTCGCCCAGGCCCATGTACGCGCTGCCTTCCACCTGGCCGACGACCAATAGCGGATTGATCGCCGTGCCGCCGTCGTGCCCCAGCCATAGCTTGTCGACGGTGTAGAGGCCCGTCTCCGCATCGATCGTCACTTCGGCAACGCACGCCGAGTAACTATAAGCCGGCGTCGGGCCGACGCCCGATCCTTTGTAGCGCCCGCCGCGCCTGGGCGGTGTGTAGCTGCCCACCGATCCCAGCGTGCCGAATTTCGCCTCGGCCAACTGCGCCGCTTCGGCGAAAGTCAGCGAGCGGCGCTCGTCGTCGACGCAGTATACCCGGCTGTTCTTGACGTCGAGCGCCTCGACCGGCAGCTCGAGCTTCTCGGCGGCGGCGGCGAGTATCTTCTCGCGCAGCGGCTTCGCAGCGGCGATCACCGCATTGCCGGTCATGAGCGTCACGCGGCTGGAGTAGCTGCCCAGGTCGACCGGCGTCAGGTCGGTGTCGGAAGTGACGACGATCACGTCGCTCAAGTTGAGGCCGAGCGCCTCGGCGACGATGTAGGCCAGCACCGAGT
>DATEUF010000121.1:0-6277 GCA_035283325.1 Pyrinomonadaceae bacterium
GGCGATGATTCTGGCGGGCAGGAGAAGGCAAGAGCTACAGAGATTGTTGACCATAGAGATTGCCTGGCTGCTGTAATAGATCCGCACATTGTCCTTTATCCCAAAGCGAGCCTTCTTTCCCTGTCCGTCATTTTCATCATAAGAGCCAAATAAGATACCCCCGTAAATCCAGGCGTTGTCTTCAATTGAAATCCGATGGCTTGACTCCGTCCTTTTATGGACCAGAAGTCCAGAAAATTTAAAGTCCCCCCCAAGAATGAACCGACCTTCAAGGACAACGACGCCATAACCTGTTACGTTTCCCCTAAGAGTAGAGTAATTCGTGGAACTGGGCTCCCTTATGTAAGTGATCTTGGGAGCGGAACTGGTGCCCAGGACGCACGGGTCTGGGTTCGGGCGCGGCTGAGGAAGTGAGGTAGGACAGGTTATTGAATCGGTCGTAAGACCGTCCGAATAGTTCACGGCACCAGGCTGGTTAGAGAAATCATCGGCCATCTTCTTTATGTCAAGGAGATCCCCGCTAGTGTCAATACTCGGCTGAGCGCCAAGTCCAAGGACTTGATGGATTGAAGAGTTATATTGATTCTTGAGCGCGTTTGTAATGGAATCGCTGATTGTTGCTATTCCCCGGAGAGCCGCCTTGGGGCCTTGGGTATCATCTGAGGTAGTCAAAAGATTTCCGGCGTTCGTATCGTTCCCAATGGTGCGCATGAAGTCATCGATGTCAAAGAAATTGCTAGCATTGGAATTGGAGGAATCGGCGGTCGGGGTGGCTGAAGCGGCATCGACATAACTAGCCGCTGGTGGAGTGAAACCGGCTTGGGAGCGTCCGACATAGGCCTCGATTTTCCTCGTAGCTCCGTCAGGACCATACGCAGTGGAGTTCAAGATGATCAGATTGTTGGTGTCCTTGGTCGAGTTTGGATCAATGGGATCATTTTTTGCTGTCACGGTATAGCTGAATCCCGGGGTGGACGGAAAAGAAGTGTTGGGAACGAGAACACAGGGGGGCGAAGGGCAATCGATTTGCTTATTAAAATTATTTCCCCATGGGATCACGGTCAAAGCGTGATGCAAGCCTGCCTCCGCCACCTGCAGGCCCTGATCGGAGAATTTGACATTGGAGGACGTTTTAAGGTTAAGACCAGAAAAAAAAAGGTTGGCAGAGATATACATCAAGATGATAGCCATTGCGAAAAGGACTGTAAAAAGGGCAAGGCCCTCCGATCTTTTGAGGATTTTTAAAGGCGCAATTCCCACGTTGAAGGCGATTATATGATAAAGGCGACACGCGTTCAAAAGGGGTATGACAAATTTCTCCAAGTTTAAATTTTCACTGGGCTGAGGTCGTTTTACAGGTGAAATCCATCTGATGCATTTAACGGAGAGTCGGTTGCTGGCCGGATTGGGCCGGTTTCCTCAGATAATTTAGGGAGCATCGGAGAGTGCATCGAGCGATATGATACTCCCTAGCTTACCGAGCCGTTAGGTCATGGTACGCCGTCCCAATTTCAGCTCGCAGACACGGCTCTAAGGCAGGCAGAGACGGGCCTCTCTATCAGCCAGAAAAACCCCAACTTAAGTAGTCTCCTCTGAGTCTAAAGGCGTCTCTGGGCGTACGGCTATGTTGGCTGCGCGACCGCTCGTTGCTTCTTAAAGTAATGAAAATTTAGTAACCCAAAGATGCTGAAGCCGAAGATCACGTAAAATGCAATGAACACTTGTGACGGGCTGTCAGTAAGGGCCAGCGTTTCGATTAAACTCTTAAAGCCCCAGTAGTAGGAGAAGCTGAAAGTGTTTACAAGGCAGGACTCGTGCATCCCATTAAAGGCCAGTAAAGTTATTACGACCGCATAAAGGATCGCTTCCCACGGCGTTATCAAGCAGCCATCAACAATAAGGCCTGCTAATTCCATCGATCGACCTATTCCTTCCTGGGCGATTCCGAGCCTAATGCCGGCGTAGGCAATTCATGCGCCAATGCCCATCGTACTGGTGATTCTCCAACCCGTGCTTTCAGCTCTATCTGCCCCTGCCTGGGAACCCCCATAATGAGTTAACTTTTCTGAGAGGCTGTGAGACCAGGGTCTTTACAATCGTGGCTCTGTTTCACGGAAGCCACATCCTGAACATCAATCCGGGGCTCGTCTGGTCTGACTCAAAAGCCGATTCGCGACGTCAACAATCTGCTTGCCGGTGAAGGGCTTGGTCAAATAGTAATCACAGCCCACTTCATAGGCCAACTGTATGTCATCGTGGTGGCCTTTCACCGTGAGCATCATAACCGGAATTGAAGAAGTATCAGGGTTGGCTTTTAGTCGCCTCAGGACCTCCAGGCCGTCCATATTCGGCAGCATAATATCGAGAACGACGAGATCTGGTTTTTGTTCTTCCAGTTGGCTAAAAACTTCCGTGCCGCTGCGCGCGCAGATCACCTTGTAGCCCTCACCTTCGAGAACCGCCCGTGCGATGTTGAGAATGTCAAGGTTATCGTCAACCACCATTATGGTTTTCTGGTAACTCATGCTTTACCCAACACGCACAACGTGGCTACAAGCGCTTCCTACGCACGGTTCAGCCTGAATCTTACTAAAATTTCTCGCGCGAGACAAGTATTTGTTTCCACAAAAGAGTCGCTTTTGAGCTCCGGTTGACTGCCGAGACTTGTGAGTTGGGAATTCTGCGGCCGCTGTCCTAAGTTAAAGTGTGCCAATGAGCACGGATAGGTGACTGATCAATAGTTCACAGAGGCTTAAAGAAATACCCGCGCAATTCAACTTTGAATTTCGAGTTTTACGATACTGCGAGCTCGCGTCAACGCTACTCATCGCCTAACCCACCTTCTCGTTCCAGGCGATAAGCTTGGCCTGCTTGGGCAGCGTCACCCAGCCATTGGCTGCATTAAGGTTGCAACTGTTAAATCTGACGTGGGCATTTCCCCGCAAATCGAGCTCGACTTGCGGGTCATAGGTGATACTCTCGCCGAGCATCAAGCTCCCGTTAATACCGGCATTTCCGTTGATCAGAACCTGAATATCGCCGCGCGCGATAACCAGGCCGTTAAACGTAAAGTTTCCCGTTATGGAAAGAGCCCCGTCTACGATCAGCACACCGTAACCTTCGATAGTGCCCGAAATGTCCGCATTACCGTTGATCCGAGTAATCCTAGGGGTAGCAGCCGTCCCCCACGAATCATTGCCGCTGAAGTTTGTCCCCGTCAGCGTGGTAGGGGAAGGGTTGGTCTGAGCCAAAAACGCGTCCGCCAACTGGGTAGCGGTCGGGGTCGTCGGAGGTACGACCAGGACGCTCGGGCTCCCTCCAGACCCCGTAACGAGATTCATCTGGTCGGACGCCAACCCCCCGTCACTGGTTGTATTGTTGGTGATCTCAGTCTGCAATGCTGGATCGGTTACTGCGATCCCTGGAACCGCAGACGCCATTCCACATTGATCAGTGCCGCTTACATCAAACGAAGTTCCGGAAAAGCTGGTTTCGGTGGTTGCCGCAAGCGATCCTGTGAGGCTAATTGAGCCTAGACCGTAGTTGCCACGGGCGATATAGGCCGTGACGACTTTCTGCGAGCTGTTCGGGCCCTGAGCCGTCGAAGTCAGGATAGCTTGAGCACCCCCGGCCGTGTTTATGGCCGTGACTGAATAGCTATAACCCGTCAGCGTGGGATGAGCAGTCAATGGCACAATTGGAGTTGTCGATGAATAGGTAAAAACTCCTCCGCTCGGGATCACGGCCAAGGCGTGGTGGATCCCCATATCCGCGACTTGAAGGGTGATATCACTTACCTTGAGATTGCTGGCAACCTGAAGATTAAGTCCGCTCGATCTGAGTCCTGAAAACAGGAGCGGCAAAAGCAAAGCGCTGACCATGACCACGAGCACCAGGGCCAGGCCCTTTTCGGACTTCAAAGTTGAACTCAGCGGCCTATCTTTAAACATAGCATCCCTCCCGCCTGCTTCCTTTAATTCATCAGCTCGTGCTGGACAAGATCAGGGCCATAAGGACAATGACCAGCGCGACTCCCTGATTATTCCCCAACCCCGCCTTCATGAATCCCTCCCCATCGTACTTAAACGCTGGAACGCTAGGATGCCTGGAGGCTGGGATGCTTCCAGGCCTTCTAGCTTCCTCGCTTCCCAGATGTTTTGACTATTCACTATTCGCCATTCGCCATTTTATGACGGCAGCCCCCGATTGCGGAGGTCGGCATTGGAGGTCATCGTGGCATTCAACTGACCGCCAAACTGCGCGTCGGGGTTCTTGGATTGAACCGTCAAAGTAACTTGTACCCTCTGGATATCAGCCAAGACTATCGGCGACATCGCCGTGGTTAAATTCTGGGCGTAGTAAGTCAGCGTAAACCCGCCTGTCGCCACATTGCAGTCCGTAAGGAGCTGCGCCGCGTTAGCGCCTTCTTTTCTCGTAATATTGCCGAAGCCAGCGGGGCAGCCGGTCGTAGCAAAAGCGTACGTAATATTTTCGTCCGCGTCGGCACAGCCATTGGCGGCATTGGCATCATAAACAAATTGAAACGTTTGGCTATCCGCTGTGATAATCCCGTTGGTATTGGCTGGCGTTGTGCACGCGCCAACGGGGAAATACCCTGCATTCCTGATCTCCCGGATCATAATATCGAGCACGTTTCGAGTGTACTCCTGGGCCTCCAGGCGGTTCTCCTGGAGCTTAACGGAATGGGTCTGCACGCGGAAGATGCTGTAGATCGCGCTGACAATCAGGGACGTCATCAAAATGGATATCAAGAACTCCACCAGCGTAAATCCGCTCTCCGGCCCGTCAAGCGCAACGCGCGCCGACAAACCTGGCATCTTGAACCGTTTGAACGACATGAGTTCTTACTGCTTGACCGCCGAGGAAAAAGTCAGACTGTGGCTCCTATAATCCGTCCAATCGACTTTGACGTCGAGGCGGTTGACCCCTGAGATAGGAGAATTGGCGATAATTTGCCAGCTCCGGCTGAAAGTGAGCCCCAGGGAGGTCTTGGTATCCGAGCAGCCCGCGGTGGTATACGAGGGGCAGCTTGGCAAGGCGGCAATGGTACTCCCTTTTAGCTCCTCCAGCTTATCCTGAGCGATATTGGTAGCGATAGTGTTGAAATAGCTCGTCTGATTCGCTCTCATGACCGAAGTTGCCCCAACGGCAAGCCCCAACACTGCAACGGAGAAAATTGACATAGCCACCAAAATCTCGATCAGCGTAAACCCGGCTGATGTTTTACATCTGGCGCTGGCGTGCTTCGCGAGTCGATATTTTGGCTTTGCCCCCTTCATCGCGGACCCTCCACGAATATACTTTTTTGAAGCCACTGTTACGTGCAAGTTGTCTCTTGTATATTGACGCGCCCCACAGCTTTCACGCAAACAAACTTCTGCGCTGAGCCGTTATTCAGCTTAATCTCCGCGCCCGCGCTGGCGGTGCCACGCGGGGTAAAGACTGGATTCGAGGAAACAGACAGGATGGTAATCCCCGGATAAAGCTGGCCGATGTCGCGGGAGTCGCTGCCGAGGGTGAAGGTGTAGGTCCCTGTTGTGGTGTTAAACGTGACTGTGTTGTTGGTGTTTTGCGAGATGGCTTTCATCCTGGCCACCTGCAGGTCGGTTGCCACTTGACGCGCTGCGGAGGTTAGTCTGATTGTAGGCATCCAGGAGAGAAAACTCGGGGTCGCTACGGCCAGCACAATCATGGAGACGGCGATAGCCACTATCATCTCCAATAGCGTAACACCAGCTTGTTTCCGTGTATCTAAAACCTTCATTTTCCGTTCGCCCCCGTACCCATGTTCCATTCTTGCAACTTTGTTCATGCAAAACCTTGAACAGAGGTAGGCCCGAGTATTTCCTGTCTGACGGGGCTAGCCAAAAACATGCCAAATAGGGATGCTTTAGGAGATGGTTTAACTATCTGTAAATCAAAGGTTTTCTTCGGACCAGGAGTAGATGCCCGAAGCGTCGCGCGCCCGTATTATGACAAATAGCGTAATTCTGACAAATAATGAAATGAAATGGCTAGAACTCGACTAATCCAGCAGCAGATAGAACGCAATTATTTCTTCGCCAAAAAACAGATGAAAGATGGCACCCATGCACAGAAAAGGCGCAAAAGGAAGGGCATATTTGACACCCACACCTTTTTTTGCGATGAGCACAAGGCCAACCAGGGAGCCGGCCAAGGAGGCGAAAAATAGCGTAACAGGCACAGCGGGCCATCCCAGAAACGCGCCAATCATAGCGAGGAGCTTCACATCCCC
>DATEUF010000122.1:0-4502 GCA_035283325.1 Pyrinomonadaceae bacterium
TTGTCCTAATTTACTCAGGCTGTTGAAAAACCCTCCGTCCGCCCTTCGATAAACTCAGGACGAACGGAACGACTCTTAAATCATTGCAAATTTTCCGTTCATGCTGATGAGCCTCGTCGAAGCATGCAAACTGGTTTTTTAACAACCTGTTACTTACCGGCAACTCTGGATCAGTTTTGCTTCGTTCGAGAAAAACCAGTACATCGTTGCCCACTGTTAACAGCAAAAGAAATACCAACAACGCCCGCTGTCTAACTCATTTAATTCTAAAAAAGTCTTGTTGGGTAGCGGCACCGAGTTCAGACCTTTTGTGCAGGAAATTTCTTTTTTGAAGGACTTTCCCCTACAGGGCGAGCCCTTTTCAGCCACGCGCAACGGCTGAGAGAACAAATCGAGGCGGGATTAAGACCTTTGAGCGCGGCCTGACAATGAAAGGTCTTCCGTCGTGCGACGGCTAGCAGGCCCGTCGATAGGTAAATGAATTCTAAATGTCGTCCCCTGTCCCGGCTCGCTCTCCACCTCAATCGTGCCGCCGTGAGACCTTACAATCCGCTCACAGATAGGCAGGCCCAAACCCATGCCCTTCCTCTTCCTGGCAGTGAAAAACGGCTGAAAGATCTTAGACAGTGTGTCAGCGTCCATCCCAAACCCGGTATCCGTTACACTGATGGTCATCTGATTAGACGAGTTGCCCTTCGCACCCACCGCCAGCTTGCCACCTCCCGGCATCGCATCCAGCGCATTTAAACAGAGATTCGCCAACACTTGTTGTAACTGCTGGGGGTCAGCGTGGATTTGCGGCAGCTCCGGCTCTAGCTCACTGAGGGCTTCCACTTTCTGCTTGAACAGACGGCTCGAAACCATCTCGACGGTCTTCTTAATAACCTCGTTGACATCGGTCCAAATAAAATCCGCATTTCGAGGACGGGCGAATTCTAGCAGGTCCTGGACGATCTTCTCGCAACGCTTGGTCTCTTCCTCGATGATCTGTAAGGATCGGCGGTTCGGGTCCGAAGAATCCACGTCGCTTAACATTTCTTGAACAAAGCCGAGAATAATTCCCAGGGGATTGTTGAACTCATGGGCCATGGAGGCCGTCAGCTCGCCGAGGGAGACCAGGCGGCCTGAAGCGATCAGTTGCTGCTCCAACTCCTGGGCCTGCTCTCGTAACCTCTGCTCGCTTTCCCGCAGCGCCGCCTCCGCCCGCTCGCGCTCGATGAACTGGCCGAGTTCATTGCCAATGATCACCGTCATGTTGATCAGATCTAAGTCGGGTTCCCGAATCTCTTGGTTGAGAAACTCTATCACTCCGAGAACTTCACGCCCTACCATGATCGGAAAAGCGAAGGCCCCGTGCAAATTCTCTTTAGCCGCTATAGGAGCGCCCGGAAAATTGCTATCTTTCACAATATCGGGAACCCATAAGGGTTCTTTGTTGGCCCAGACTCGTCCTGGCAGCCCCACGCCCGAAGAGAAGGTTCTCTGCCGGCAACTCGCCTCGAACTCCGGATAACTCTTCGACGGCATATGCCAGACATCCAAACAACGCAGCGCATTGGCCTCCTGGTCCACGAGCCAGAGCGCTCCGAAATCCCACCCCAAGCCTTGGCCAATCGTGTCGAGAATTTTCCCCGTGGCCTCGGCCCGCGTCTCACACTCTGCCAGGGTGCGCGTCACTGTGTGCTCCGTGGATAGGCGCTGCATCGCCCGCTTCCGGCTAGTAATGTCCCGGTTACACTCCAGCACCAGACTGCGGCCGGTTCGGTCCTTGATCATCCTGAGATGACTCTCCACGAGAACATGTCGGCCGTCCCGCGTGGCGCGCGTCAATTCTACCGTCCACTCACCACCATGGACGAGCGTGGCTTCAAAGTCATCCCGTGTCTCCGGGAATAGCGTGGACAGGAGATCGTGGCTCACACGTCCGATGGCCTCTGAGCGGGCATAGCCGTAAAGCTGCTCCGCGCCCTGATTCCAGTAAATGATTACGCCATCAAATTCCCAGGCGAAAATCGCGTCGGCTGACAGATCCAGCAGGTCAACATGCCTCTGCAGGAACTCTTCTCTGTCCCGCAGCGCCGCCTCGACTCGGTCCCGTTCATCCAAGCGTTCGCGCAAAAGTTTAGCGGCGTGCTCGATATGGTGAGTGAGGGCATCTAGCTCTGCTACTTTCACTGGTCCGGTGGCGGGAACCGTCTCCCCTTTGCCTAAGGCTTGTGCCGCGGACGAGAGTTTTTCGATCGGAACGGTGATGCGACGCGCAAAGATGGCGGCAAAGAGAAAGCCTATGAGGGAAAAAACGACGCCTCCTCCAGCGACCATCCAAAGCGATTGCCCTAACGGGACTGCGATAGTCGATTTAGGAACCGCTAGCATGACCGACCAGCCCGATAAGCGGGAACGACTGAATGCGGCGTAAGAGGCGATGCCCTCTCGGCTGACACCCTCGAGCAATCCTTGTATAGCTTCCGGGCCCGGCTTCTCCGATAACGGCCCGCCAGATTTGCCGACAAATCGGTCCTGATGGCGGATATCGGCGATCACGATCTTCTTTCGATCATAGATGGTGGCAAGCCAGTCGGGTGAAAACTTTTGTCGCGTCAAGATCTCTTTGAACACTTGCGGTTCGATTTCTACGCTGACGACATATTTCACCTTATCTTCGCGCCAGACCGGCACATGAACATTAACAATTGGCCCACTGGAAGCTGTGATAAAGAGGTTGGAAACCGCCGGTCTGCCAGATTGCAAGGCCTGGTTAAGACTTTCCTGTTCGACGGTGTCTGGTCGAGGCACGCTTAGGGCCTTTGTGATGTTGAAGAGCTGCCGCCCTGAGGGATCAAGGAGATTGATCGCGCTCCAATTATCCTGTGCTTGTAGCATCCGCGCGCAAGCGCGCTGGAAGCCCGTCACATTGCCGGCATCCAGGCCCTCGGATGTGGCCAGCGCCTGCAGTGTTGTAATCGAGGATTCAAACTCCCGGTCAACGGCAAGAGCGAGGGAGCGTGTCGTCTCAAGTATGCCGCGCTCCAAGGTTGCCTTCTCCTGCTGACTAAAGAGGACAATTATCCAGGCGGAAAAGATTAGCAGCGGACCCAGAGCAATAAGAACGAGCTTGAGGAGATGTGACCTGACTGTTGCAGGGTGAGAGCGCCGGCGCGAAGAGAAAGAGACTGGCGTTGCCATAGAGAAATTCCCCAGTCAGGCAGTTTATTAAACGGAAGGAAGTGAGACTGGAGGTTACTTTGCGCCGATCTTATCGCAAAGGACTCTGTTGTCAACGAGGGTTGTCGTTGCAGCAGAATCAAAATTAAATTGGGAAGCTGAGATCCGAAACTGCCAGCGTAGCGATCACATGGGTTCACAACAGTCCACGGACGGTGTCTAAGAGCTTTTGCAGGTCCACGGGCTTGGTGAAGTAGGCTAAGGCCCCTTTTTGAAACGCTGCAATCCGCGTATCAACCGTAGGATACGCCGTCATCATGATGATCTTGATACCAGGCAGCCGCTGCTTGAGTTCCTCTAAGAGCGATAACCCGTCCACAGGACCCATTCTTATGTCGACCAGCGCCAAGTCAAAAGAGCCATGCTGAAGGAGTTTCAACGCTTCTTCCCCATTCAATGCCGTCTGGACCTCAAAACCTCTCTTGGTCAAAACCATGTTCAAGAGTGTCAGGAAGTTCTGCTCATCATCGGCGACTAGTATTGATTTGCCCACCGCTGCGTCCGTACCGATGGCTGGCGCCTGGTCCGTCGATGCCGGTTGTTTTTCAGCAGGTCGGCTCATTTTTTTCCCAACTCGGTAAATATGGTGACTAACATAACTTTAGCACATTTCAAGGAGGCTTGCTTGTTCTAAACCAATTCGGTATGTAACTTGCTCGCCTCGTGTTAGTAGCTTACAGCCCTTAAGTAAGCAGAAATTATGCCAATCTTAGTTGTTTCGTAAGTGTTTGATTTCAATGGTTGCTTGTTTTGGGCTCAGCGTTACATTTGAAGGAGTTTTACTTGTAAACTGGCCGCATTCCTTTGTGTTTCCTTGACATTACCTTGACAAACGCCCGCTACGTCGTGTCACGAATTCGTTACCACACGTGGGCGTACCTTGTTCCTTGATGCGATGCGCGGAAACTCTCCGCCCTTAAAGCCGCGACCTCTGCCATCCAGTCGGCTTGCTCCGTGAGCCAGGATTCCGCTATCTGGAGAAAATTCAACGCTTGCTGATAACGAGCTAAATAATAGTGGGCGCGGGCCAAGTAGAAATAGATGTACGGGCTCGGATCGAGAGCAAGCGCCTTTTCAAGATGAACCAATGCCTTCTCGTAGTTGCCGCTGCGCAGCAGCTTTCTACCCATTTCCGCGAAACGCAAAGCAGCGGCGCGTTTGGCGGACGTGTGGCGCGCGATCCCGACCATCAAGGATTCATTCGGCTGTACGCGCGGCTGTAGAGACGGTGGATCCTTTCTCGTTGTCGGCGTGCTCGGCATACTCGGCGCGATGGC
>DATEUF010000123.1:0-32604 GCA_035283325.1 Pyrinomonadaceae bacterium
GGTTCAACTAGCCGTGAGATGAACATAAGCAGAAGGGCGCAGCCCAAGTCGGTTCTTGGCAGCTACCGCGAGGCAAGCCATCGCGGCACATCAGGCGGCACAGCCGTAATGAATCTAGCTTGGTGCTTCATAGTGGTTTCTAAAGAGGGGCCGCCCCTACAAATTATCTTCTGCGGAGGGTTCAAATATGGCCGCTGACTTGGAGCATCTGAACCAGATATGGAATCGAGCCTGGCTGGAAAAGGATGTAGCTATCGTCGAAAAGCTAATGGCCGACGATTACCTGTACATCGCCCCTAATGGCAAGCTGCTGGATCGCAAGGCCATACTCAACGTAATTAAGTCGCCAAGCTATAGCCTGGACAGCAGCACACGTACCCCAGTCGTATCCAAGCGTCTCGGAAAGGACGCCGCTGTCATGGTGTTTCACTCGCAGGCAACTGGCACGTTTGAAGGGAAGTCCTTCAAAGATGATCATAAATGCACGATGTTATGTGTCGCGCGTGGCAGTGAGTGGCGAGTGTTGTTAGAGCAGTGTTCGCCCAACAATGAATGAAGCATTTAGCTGCTGACCTGTCGCATTCTCTGCATTTAACGTATGATTTGCCACGTCCATTTAATCACCTGGAGCTAATAAGATGAGCGACCGCAAATATCGTCAGCGCGGCTACATGGAGAGTGACCGCGAGCCGCAAAGATCAAAACCGCAGCCGAAGCCGCAGTCAAAGCCTCGCGATAGTGAAGGCCCCCGCTCGCCACGGATGATGGCATTTGGCGAGACGGTGAAATGCGCCGCGTGCGGAGCAAAGGCTCCAACGAACATTACCCTCGACAGCTCTTGCCCAAAGTGCAACGCTGACCTTCACACCTGTCGTCAGTGCACATATTTCGATCCCAGCGCCCGCTTCGAATGTCGTAAATCCATCCCTGCACGGATAGTGAACAAACACACGCGCAACACGTGCGAACTGTTCGCGCCACGGACTGTAGTCGAGCGCGAAACTTCGTCAGGACCTCCCACGGATGCTCGTCAGGCGTTCGCGAAGCTGTTTAAGAAGTAAAACGGTATTATCCACAGATTACGCAGATTCTAAAGACTCTTGAATTGGACCAAATGCGTTCAAGCGAGAAGTCTGCGTGATCTCGCGCGATGGCCCCGTTGCGTCACGTAAAAATCTACTCGAAATGTGGCTTGACATTTACGCCATCAAGAGAATAGTCTCCCGCCGTTCTCGAAAAACCTACCTCGCTCGACCTTTTTGAAACGTGAAATCTTCATGAAAAGGTCTTTGGAACACGTCGTTGCAGTCTGTCTTGCGTTTGTCAAACACAAAGACTAATCCGGCGATATCGAGTACGGGAAGATAGACCCTGCTTCTGCCCTGCTGCCCACTCGATAATATGGTGCATGTACGTGTGCGATCCGAAGCCTGTATTCACTGCGCATGTAGGGGACGAGACTAAAGTAAATAGGGAACCAAGCTCAGAGTTGCTTCTTTTGTTAAGAAAGGGAAAACTATAAGCATGATGAGTAATGCTGAGATTGTTAGACTCAAGAATGGCGTTACCGATTATGACCACTCGCAAGGCCCTGAAGGTGCGCCGGCGACGCTACTCGAGTATGGCAATTTCGAATGTAGTGACTGCAGGCGTGCCTTCCCAGTAATTAAAGAAGTGCGGAGAGTTCTGAATGATAGTTTCCGCTTCATTTTCCGCCACTTCCCAAATGTTCGAACTCACCCACACGCCCTTCGCGCTGCTGAAGCCGCCGAAGCCGCCAGTGTACAAGGAAAGTTTTGGGAAATGCATGATCAACTGTTCACTCGTCAACAGGCCCTTGATGATCGTGACCTTTCGCGCTACGCCGCTCGCATCGGTTTAGATGGTGACAGATTCGCCCGTGACATGGTCGATAAAGGCGTTCGGCGTGCCCTGGCGAAAGCAAGCAAAGAGCGGGGGCCGGAATGGCGCGCCAAGAGGGACGGTGGAGTCGCCGCACGGGGCTAAGTAAAGGAGTCGGGATAGCAAAATGAACCATTCAAGTCGAGCTGCAATAGATGCACAAGCGCGAACGGTTGCGAGGGTTATCCAACCGGAAGCAACTTCTGATGGCGCGGGCGTGAAACTGAAACGTAGCATCGCTTCACAAGCTTTGAATTATCTTGATCCCTTCCTGTTGTTCGATCATTTTGGTTCGGAGAATGCTGAAGACTACATAGCCGGATTCCCGATGCATCCTCATCGCGGCATCGAGACTGTTACTTACATGCTGGCAGGCGCGGTAAGGCATCAAGACTCGGCCGGGAATTCCGGGATTATTCGCGCTGGCGACGTGCAGTGGATGACGGCGGGGGGCGGAATCATGCATGAAGAGATGCCGCAACTCGAAGGCGGCCGTCTGGATGGATTTCAATTATGGGTCAATCTCCCCGCCCGATTAAAGATGACGAAGCCCCGCTATCAGGAGATACCGGCGCACGAGATCCCAACCAGCGCGCAAGAAAACGGGATCCGAATTCGAATCATTGCCGGTCGGGTCGGTGATATCAGCGGCGCGGTGAAGGAGATTGCTGCCGACCCGTCGTATCTCGATGTTTCGCTTCCCGCCAATACCTCATTCGCGCATCCAATCCCTGCGGGACATACGGCCTTTGCCTACGTCTTTGCCGGCGCGGGGGTTTTCGGGATCACGGGAAGCGACGACGGCCAAAAGGTGACGGCTCCCCACCTTGTGGTATTTGACGATGGTGATGAGGTGCGAATTACGGCGGCGGAGAATGGCGTTCGCTTTCTGCTGATATCCGGGAAGCCGCTTAATGAGCCGATTGCGCGATACGGACCATTCGTCATGAACACAGAAGCAGAGATCGAACAGGCATTGCTTGATCTGCGGCGCGGAACGTTTGTGAAATAACGAATCCATGTTACCGCTTTTGCTTTTTCGCTCACGAAACTTCGACGAATTTGCTGTGACCGACATGATCGCCGCTACTGGGCTTCGATACGCCGGGTCGCCTTGTCCAAACAAATTCAGGATTCGATCTTCTCCACAAGATGCCGCCGATTGTCCGGAGCCTCAAACGGGTCCGGCCAGAATTCAACCATTTGCGCGATCTTGCCTACTCTCATCGTAAAGAAGGAGCGGTGATGGCTTCGGGCGCCGTGGCACTCTACTCGCTGGCTAAGCTCTGGCGAGGCGGCTGGGTCGTGTCTTTTCCTCGTCAAGGCTTCGGTCCGGATTGGAGCATCATCCGGGCCCTCTTGCGCTTTGGATTACCGACGGGAATTCAGGGGATTGTGATGAATATCGGTGGCGTTTTTAAGCTGGCTTTCATTGGGTCGTTGGCACAGAGTGCGCCAGCACAGGCGGCGTTTGCCGTTGGGTATTCACAGCTCTTCAGTTTGATAACGTGGACTTCGGTCGGGCTAATGGGCGCCGCAGCGGCCGTGGCTGGACAGAACCTCGGCGCGGAGCGTCCTGATCGGGCCAATGCGGCAGTGCACGTTGCAGCACAATTTGGTTTCGCTGGCGCCTCGTTCGTCGGATTCTTCTTCCTGTTCGTGCCCCGACAGTTGCTCAGCATCTTCGGCATGGACGAGCCTGCTGTCGTGGAAATTGGCGTCCAACTTCTGCGCGTGCTGAGCGTCTCGGGTCTTTTGATTGCCGTCGCGCTCACCTACACGGGCGGACTTCAAGGAACGGGCGAACACAAAGAGCCCGCTTTATAACCGGCGATCAGCGTCACGACTTTCCTAAACTCAAGTCGCATTTGACTCAACCGTTGCGTTCATGCGCGTGCTAATCCATCCAACTCAATGGATCGCTCGAGCTTTATTGAGGGTCGAACCGCAACGCCAGAGAGTTAATGCAATAGCGCAAGCCGGTTGGGTGCGGGCCGTCGTCAAACACATGTCCAAGGTGTGAGCCGCAGCGATGGCATTTTACTTCGGTGCGCACCATTCCGAGGGTTCGATCAGTTTCTTCGATAATGTTTCCTTTGGAAATCGGAGCGTAGAAACTGGGCCAGCCAGTTCCTGAGTCAAACTTGGTGTCGGATTTGAACAAAGACAGTCCGCAAGCCCCGCAGTAGTAGACGCCCTGCTCGTGATTATCCCAGTAAGCCCCAGTGAAAGCGCGTTCAGTTCCCGCTTCGCGCAAAACGTGATATTGATCCGGCGTTAATTCCTGCCGCCACTGCGCGTCACTCTTTGCAATTTTCTCTGTCATCGCTTCCTTCTTTGGTTGCTGCTGGTTGCCAGCCTTTTCATCTTCCGCCAGTAGTTTCTTGATCATCTGCTCAGTTTCCTCGTAGGCGCCTTCACCAACATGCCTAAGGCGCACGCGCCCCTGTTTGTCAACCAGAAATAGCGTGGGCCATGCCTGGACGCCGTACGCATTCCAAGTCGCGTTGTCGTTGTCGGTGACTACCGGATAACGAATTCCCAGCGTTACGACCTCACGGCGCAAGTACTCGATATTCCTTTCGCGCTCCAGTTCGGGTGTATGTACACCGATGATCGTCAGTCCTTGATCGCGATAGCGCGCGTGCCAACTCTTCAGTGAAGGCAGAGTGTTGCGACAGTTGTAGCAACCGAAAGTCCAAAAGTCGACCAGCACTACGCGGCCACGCAATCCTTTCAGTGTCAGCGGGTCGGAATTGATCCACGAGTCGTCGGAAATTTCCGGCGCGGTGGATGCCTCCTTTTCTGCCACCAACGGGTCATTGCCGTCTCCGCCAGTGACGTCCGAGACGCCAACGCTCAAAGCAGCAAACGGACTCCAGCCCTTCGCATAGCCTGTGGTGACGATTGCGACCGCCACAATAATCAGAAGTACAATTGCGATATTATTCTGTCGATGCATTTGAATCATCCTTTCTTTATCATTTTCACTAAGAGCGTTTCCAGCTTTTGTTCGACGCGTTCAATATGATCTTTCAAAATTGGACCAACGCTGCGAGCGATGGTTGTGTTCTCAGCGGCCTCGAGTGATGAGACCACAAAGATTGCATGTTCGGCCGTTTTAAGGCCGGCGATTTGGTAAGAATCGGACTTGAAACCTGTTACGAGATTAGCGGGCGCAGTGTTCGACGACGGATCGATCTTCGTCACCAAAACAGAGGCTACCTGGCCATGATATTTCAGCACCAGATGCGCGAAGGCTCACCCGCGATCGTCTCCTCGATTCGTTCGTCCGCCTCACTCACCACCCGCAGACGGCTCAAACTGCGTCGACGCTTACTGAGGGTGTGGTACATGATCTTGATCAACCACGCGCGACAGTTGCTCCCTTTTTCGAAACGATGAAAGGATCGCAAGGCAGCAACAAAGGTCTCTTGAACCAGGTCTTCCGCTTCGGTCTGATCCCGTAACAACCACTTCGCCAAGCGATAGAGATCGACATGAAAAGGCAGGGCTTCGCTTTCGAACGAAGCCCAGTCCTCCAGCCGCTTCTTTTCTCGGGAAAGCCTGAACATTAATTCGGCGCCTACTTATCTCCCGTTTCCCAATGAATCAATACCGACTGCTGCCCGGTTTATTCCAGTTTCAATCGAAAAATTTCGGCCTGAATTGAGGCAGGCCGGGAATAAATGGACCTTCACCCAGTATTTGTCGTTTGGAGCGGCGGATTTATTACAGCTCTGAGTGGGTAGAGTCGGGGAAGTAGTGAAAAACCAAACAAATCAACAAGTTGAAATGGAGGAAGGATGAACAAAGTCATACGAAATGCGATCGTCGTTATCGCCTTGCTGGCGTCGTTTACATTCATCGTCATCGGCGTGAGTGCACAAAACAGCAACATGTCCGCCGGGCAAATGAAGTCGACGAGCACTATGAATAACAATGGCATGATGCGCCAACGACGAATGCGTCGACGTCATCGCAGGATGAGAAGGCACAACACCATGATGAAAAAAGAGATGATGAAGAAGTCTGACATGATGAAGAGTACTGACAGCAAGCAGACACCGGACATGATGAGGAAGAATCCGTAAGATTTAGGTCTGTAGCAGGTTTTCCGAGGTTACTTCATCCGGGTCGCTACAGTCTCTTTTAGGACCTGGAGCGCGTCGGGGGGCGAAATCTCATTTCCCTGAGGGTCCACGTAATGAATGTCGAACGCGACGTCTCGGATCCTCATTTGGAAACCCATTAATGTCGCAAGCCAAGCCGGGAATGTTAAGCTGCCAAGCTAGTTTCCAAGATAGAGACGCGAATAAGTTTCCCAGATCGAGACGCGAAGCGAAACCGGAACTTGCCAGCACTGTGCCATGAGAACTGTCGACAATCGCCGCCTTCATTATCGCAGTTGCAATCTCTGCGAAGCGATCTGTGGCATCGAAATCACTGTTCAAGCCGACCAACGTCTGGACATCCGCGGTGACAAAGACGACCCTTTCAGCCGAGGGTACATCTGCCCCAAGGCCGTTGCCTTGCAAGATGTTCACGATGATAAAGACCGGCTCAAATATCCTGTCCGCCGTACTCCTCACGGTTGGCAACGCATCGGATGGGAAGAAGCTTTTGACGAGGTGATACAAAACCTCAAGCGCATTCACGCAAAGTACGGCAGGAATTCTATCGCCACGTACCTCGGCAATCCCACCGTTCACAACTATGGCGCTCTTCTATTCGCACCAGGCTTTATCCGGAGCCTACATACGCGGAATCGGTTTTCCGCAACCTCTGTTGACCAACTGGCCCATCACTTGGCAGCTTACCTGATGTTCGGTCACCAACTGCTTCTCCCTGTCCCGGATCTCGACCGGACAAACTTATTTTTAATCCTAGGGGCGAATCCGGCGGTCTCAAATGGCAGCATGATGACTGCTCCTGGCATAGGCCGAAGGTTACAAGAAATTCGCCAGCGGGGAGGCAAAGTAATACTCATTGATCCGCGTTTCAACGAAACTGCCCGATTGGCCGACCGCCATCTGTTTATCCGTCCCGGGACAGACGTTCTATTACTGCTTGCGCTACTCCACGTTGTTTTTGACGAAGGGCTAACCCGCCTGGGCCCATTGGCTACGTTTACCGAAGGTGCGGATATTATCGGCAGACTTGTGACCGAATTTTCTCCGGAAAAGGTGGCATCAACTACCGGAATTGACTCCAGTCAAATACGCCTCCTGGCGAGAGAATTTGCTTCCGCCCAATCCGCTGTCTGTTATGGGAGAGTCGGTGTGAGTACTCAGGAGTTCGGGGCGACTTGTCAGTGGTTGATTAATGTCTTGAATGTCGTCACGGGAAATTTAGATCGTCCGGGTGGGGCCATGTTTACTCTTCCGGCATTTGACCCGCTGTCAGCACCAGAGTCATTGGCGCCGCGAGGTAGTTTTGCCCGCTGGCACAGCCGCGTGCGAAGGTTACCGGAATTTGCCGGAGAGCTCCCGGTAGTCACGCTTGCTGAAGAGATTTTTACTGAAGGTCCAGGGCAGATTAAGGCTCTTGTAACATATGCCGGCAACCCCGTGCTATCGACACCGAACGGCCGTCAGTTGGATCGGGCGCTCGCAGGCCTTGAGTTCATGGCCTCAATCGATTTCTATATCAATGAAACGACCAGGCACGCGCACATTATCTTACCTCCAAGCTCGTCGCTCGAGCGCGGACATTATGATCTGGCCTTTCATCTGCTGGGAGTTCGTAACACTGCCAAATTTTCACCTGCTTTATTTCAACCAAGCGAAGAGACGCGAGATGATTGGGAGATCTTACTCGAATTGCAAACACGCATGGAGCACGAGGGTTTGCTCGGTCGGTTGAAGCGGAAGTTAATTAGGCGTTTCTTCGGGCCGGAAAGAATTTTGGATTTAGGATTGCGTTTTGGACCTTACGGCGCCAAGCTCAACCCCTTCTCTAAAGGTTTGACTTTGCGAAGGCTTCAGAAAGCTGCTCATGGAATCGATCTTGGTCCGTTGACTTCCTGCCTACCTGAACGGTTGCGTACTTCTTCCAAACGCATCGAGTTAGCGCCCCGATTGCTGGTCAAAGATGTCGAACGTTACTGAGATCCTTGCCAATCCTCTCTACCCAACAAACGTTTCAACATACATGGAATATCATCAGACCATGTTTGGTATGGAGACCGAATTGACGTCGATGCACCGCATGATAAACACCCTATACGAAAAACAGAAACAGTTAGAATCGCTTCTCAGTTCATTACCCGCCGGCGATAAATTCAGCGCCGTCAAGAAAGAAGTCGAGGCACTGTTAAAGAAAATGAAGACCTGGGATGAAGATATGGTGCAGCGTAAATCAAAGGCGTACGACGATGTTGAGAATTTTCCGAATAAGTTCACAGCGAATTATCTGTTTCTGATCAACCAGACAGAAAGTGATATTCCCAGAGTGAATCAGCCGTCGCTGGATCGGCTGAAGCAACTAAATATGGAATGGTCTGCGTTGAAAGCGAGGGCCAGTGAAATTCTCGACAAGGATGTTCCGTCGCTTAATAAACGACTGTGGGAAGTCGGACTAGGAGCAATTTGGAAAGATTAGGGTTTTATCCAATCCTATGGCCGAGGAGGAGTCATATGTCAGACCTGAAAGATAGGGTAGCTCTGATTACCGGAGCGAGCAGTGGCATCGGATGGGCGACAGCTAAGGCATTCGCGGCGAAGGGGACCGGTGTAGTGCTCGCCGCGCGGCGCGAAGACGAGTTGGTTGCGCTCGTGAATGAGATCAAAGATCAAGGCGGGAACGCTAGCTTCGTAACAACGGATGTCTCGGTCGCGCAGGACGTGGAACGGATGGTGGCCCACACGCTTGAGACCTTTGGACGTCTCGACTACGCCGTGAATAACGCGGGCATCGAGGGGCAATTCGCAAGCGTCGTGGAACTGCCCGAGGAGGAATGGGACCGCGTCCTCAACATCAACCTGAAGGGCACCTTTCTGTGTCTGAAGTACGAGGCTCGAGCCATGCTTGCTGGCGGACACGGTGGGGCGATCGTCAACGTTGGGTCCATTAACTCTTTCCTCGGCTTCCCTTCCGGCGCTGCCTACGTTTCGTCGAAACACGGTCTGATCGGCCTGACCACAAGCGTGTCCGCGGAGCTGGCGCCGCTGGGGATTAGGGTTAACCTCGTCTGCCCAGGCTTCATTGATACGCCGATGCATCGGCGGGGTCGCGGGCTCCTCGGCGACGAGATCTACGACAATTTGCTGCAGCAACGTGTTCACATGAGACGCGCAGGACGCCCCGAGGAGATCGCCCAGTCTGTTGTCTTCCTTTGCTCAGACGAGGCCAGTTACATCTCAGGCACCACGCTTACACCCGATGGAGGCTTCACTCTGACGATCTGACCCGGGTAGGCAGCAGATTTCCCGTCTGGTCGCCACCGACCACGCGGTGAAGCTTGCGGAGTCCGCGGGCGGAGCGTGATTGAATCAAGCCAGTCCATCGTGTCAAACGACGATTGACGACTCAATTATTTGGCCACCAAAAGGAGAACATATGCCGATCACTGAATTCAACAGTTTCACGGACGGCCTCGATCCGAATCGAAGAAGCCGCGAACACTTCATTACTAACACCAACCTGGAAGACGACCGTCTCTGGGTTCCTTATGCGGAGGGTGTCTGGTTCCAGCCGTGCTGCTTTAATGTTACGTCCGGCGGATTCAGTGTGATTCTGAAAGGTCTCCCAGGCGCCATGTTGGGGACCCATTATCACGTCGGTACAGTTCATGGCTATACGATGCGCGGGCACTGGCGGTACCTGGAGCATGACTGGGTTGCTAAGCCGGGAACATTTATCTACGAGCCCGCCGGTGAGGCTCACACGCTGGTCATCACCGATGACTCGCCAGAACCAGCGGTGATTCTTTTCATGGTGGAGGGCGGCCTCATCTATCTGGACAAGGCGGTTAATGGTGGCTTTGCTGCCTATGAAGATGGATTCACGGCTCTCGAGCTGACTCGGAAATACTATCACGAGGCCGGCCTGGATGTGCGCAAGCTTGACCTGCTCGTACGCTAATTGTCGCTGTTAGACACGCCCCCAAGGCTTTACAGCGACACGTCCTTCGGGGATTTTATCTACCAAGATTGCTGCGGAATGGGATTTTTTAAAAAAAGATGAACTGAAATCTGCAGTCGGTGGTGATATCTGCAGGAAGAAAATCGAGCCGGAACCGTTAAGAAAGAGGGGTCGCGAGCGTTAACAATGGTGAACGTGGGGAAATCGCGCTGGCGGAGGAGACCGGTGGTATTCATCTTCCGGGGTCGCCTCCACCAACGCGACATCTCCATTCAGGCCGTGAAGATATAAAAGCCCATCGGCGTATGCCACCGAAACCCTGCCGATACTCTCGGCCTTCCATTTCACCTTCCCCGTAGTAAACTCAATAGCTACCAGAGGCCCCACGGCGATGTCCGTGCCGTAAAGATTTTCACCAACCAGTACCGCTCCACCGAGGCCGTTCGGAAGTCCGCGCTCGAAGTAGACCTGCTCTGCTGCAACTCCACCTTGATCCAACTTTAAACGGACCAGTCCACCTCCTACGCCAAGGGCGCCGCCGTACACATATGCGTCCCGCGCGACTGGCGTGAAATATTGCGCTGGACCCTTGGCAGCCTCAGCGTAGCGCCAGAGGAACTGGCCGGTCTTCGCATCAACTCCGACTAACCCCCGGCTCAAAAGCTGCACGTATTGTTTTCGGCCTGCCGCTTGAACGACAATCGCCGATGCATAACCCGCCGCGTCACCACCCGGGACCGCCGATTTCCAGATGACTGCACCCGTCTTTTTGTTAAGCGCCACTATCGTGGCCTGCGCGCCGCCGGGCGTTACGACAACGACGTCACCATCAACCAACGGAGACTCTGCATACGCCCATTCTCCCGGTTGGCCGCCGAATTCTTTACGGATGCTCTTCTGCCATCGAATCCCCCCACTGCGGGTCTCGAGGCAGGCGAGGTCGCCGTCCGAGCCCAGCGCGTAGATGAAATCTCCGTCAACGGTAGGAGTGGACCGGGCCTTCGCGTAAGGCGGGTTCTGATCCGGGTTGCCTACGTTGCCGACGCGTGCTGTCCAGATAGGTTTTCCATCCTGAGTTGAGAGAGCCTGAACAAACTCATTTTCCATGCCACGGTTGCTCATCAGGTAAATCCGCGTTCCCACAACCGCAGGCGTTGAAAAGCCGTCTCCTATGTCGTTCACTTGCCAGAGCAGTTTCGGTCCCTCCGCCGGCCATTGTTTAAGGAGGCCGATCTCCTTCGAAATCCCGTTACGTTCCGGACCGCGCCACTGAGGCCAGTCGGAAGTCGAAGTAGCCATCTTGGCTGACTTCGTAAGGGACACGGGTAAGAAGCACAAACAAAGCGCTGCAATGGCAGTTAGTAATCGTGACTTCACTGTCTTCTCCTTCCGGCTATTTGTAATTGTTTTTGGATCTTGCTCCTCTTCCCTTACGATCACTTTAACGAAATGTTCCGCCGAGCCATGATTCCATCTGCTTACGTCGACGGTACTCGCTCAGACTCTTCTCGGCTTTGCCGCATTAGCTCAATAGTTCACCGCGCAAAGAATTTCGCTAACTTCTCCCGACGCTGGATGGTGTCCTACTTTCATGTAACGCAAGCCGTTAGCTTGCGCGCTTCCAGCATGGACCGTGCTCCGGTATTATTTCGACGCCAATCATCAGCTTTGCAGGAGGATTATTAATGCTTACTAAACGTCCCACCAGGTACTGCTCTAGGTCTTTTTCGTTCCTCATCATCGCCCTCGCTGTTATCTCGAGCGCGCCGTTTTGCTTGCCGCTTAGCATCAGATCACAAACGGCAGCCAACAAGGTTCCGTTAACTCACGAAGCGATGTGGATGTTTAAACGTGTCGGCGCACCCTCTCCCAGTCCTGACGGCAAGTGGGTTGTGTTTTCGTTAGTCGAGCCGGCCTATGATGAGAAGGACCAGGTTTCTGACTTGTGGATCGTTCCTACGGATGGAAGCGCCAAGCCTCGCCGCTTGACCTTCAGCAAGAGCGCCGAGAGTGGTGTGGCATGGAGTCCTGACAGTCGGCAGATTGCGTTTTCAGCGAAGCGGGAAGGCGACGATGCAAACCAGGTGTATGTGCTGGATATCGCAGATGGTGGCGAGGCAGTGCGAGTAACTTCGCTTTCTACCGGAGCACGGTCGCCGCAATGGCGGCCGGACGGCAAGGCACTAATCTTTGTCAGTACAGTCTATCCGGGTGCGCCTGATGAGGAAGCAAACAAGCGTGTCGCTGCTGAGCGCAAAGCTCAAAAATATCGAGCGCGCGTTTACGAGAAGTTTCCCATTCGTAATTGGGATAAATGGATTGAAGACACGCAGGCCCATCTATTTATTCAAGATGCGCAGCCCGGCGCCAAGGCCAAGGATCTGCTCGCGGGAACGAAGCTGGTTAATGAGCGCGGATTTGCGGGTCGCGTTACCGATTCCGGCGAAGAACTTGATCCAGTCTGGACACCCGAGGGCGACGCAATCATCTTCGTTGCGACTACCACGAGAGATACGGCCGCGTACGCAAACACAACCACGTCGCTCTTCAAAGTGTCCGCAAACGGCGGCGAGCCGGTCCAGATGACAAACAGCACCGACAGCTTTGGCCGCCCAACCTTTCGGCCGGACGGAAAAGCGCTGTACGCCATTTTCAATATTGAAAGCAATGACAAAACTTATAACCTGGATCGACTGGCGAAGTTTACATGGCCCAACCCGGGCCAACCTGTAATCCTAACCGCCAAATTTGATCGTTCGGTTGGGAGCTTCGCACTCACACCCGATAGCAAGTCAATTTACCTGACGGCGGAAGAAGCGGGAAATGAGAAACTTTTCACCATGCCGGCGGACAGCGATGAAGTGCGCCTGGCAATGGAGATAGAGGGGGACATGACGCGCGGCGTTTTGACGAACTTGAGAATTCCCTCCAAGGCGTCGTCAACAATTGTGATTGCAAGCTGGGAGAGCGCGATGAATCCGCCCGAAGTATTTCGCCTGGATCTGAAATCCAGCACTCAGCGGCCGCTTACTTCATTTAATGCTGATGAGGTAGCCAAGATCGACTGGCAACCGCTGCGTCACTTTTGGTTTACGAGCAAAGCGGGCAAGCGCATTCACAACCATATAGCGTTGCCGCCCAATTTTGATGAGCACAAGAAGTACCCACTGTTTGTTGTGATGCATGGCGGACCGCACAGCATGTGGCGCGACAATTGGGGACTGCGCTGGAATTATTTCATGCTCTCCGCGCCTGGTTACGTGGTGTTGCTGACAAACTATTCGGGTTCTACGGGATTTGGTGAAACGTTTGCGCAGAGTATTCAGGGAGATCCCTTTAAAGGGCCTGGAAATGAGATCAACGAAGCTGCTGACGAGGCGATCCGACTTTACGCATTCGTCGATGGATCACGTCAGGCTGCGGCTGGCGCCAGCTATGGCGGCCACCTGGCAAACTGGATGCAAGCAACCACAACGCGTTACAAGGCACTGATCAGTCACGCTGGTCTGATCAATCTCGAGTCACAATGGGGAACAAGCGACACGATCTATCACCGTGAAGTTAATAGCGGCGGCCCGGTCTGGGAACAAGGTCCAATCTGGCGCGAGCAAAATCCAATCAGGTTTGCCGGCAACTTCCGCACACCGATTCTGCTTTCGGTTGGCGAGAATGATTTCCGTGTGCCGCTTAATCAAACTTTGGAAAACTGGAGTGTCCTGCAACGGCGGCGCATTCCGAGCCGCCTGATCGTCTGGCCGGACGAAAACCACTGGATTCTGAAAGGCGAGAACAGCCGCTACTGGTATCAGGAGGTTTATAACTGGCTCAAGAAATATCTGGGCGAGCCGGCTAGCATGACAGCAGTGGGCGAAACTGCAAAGCCTTAAGCATATTGACGTTGCTTGATACCTTGATGCCGCTATACTACTATGACCTTGCTCACCCAGCATTCAATTCATGATTCCGGAGGCACCCCCCGCATGCTTGGTAGGACTATCTCGCACTATCGCATCACATCACAACTCGGCGAGGGGGGAATGGGAGTTGTCTATGAAGCTGAAGACACCAACCTGGGTCGCCACGTCGCGTTGAAGTTCCTGACACCGGCCATGGCCAACGACGATAGCCTGCTGCAGCGCTTCCAGCGAGAGGCGCGGGCGGCGTCGTCTCTTAATCATCCCAACATCTGCACCATCCATGGGATCGAGCAATTCGAGTCGGACCATTTCATCGTCATGGAGCTGCTGGACGGCGAGTCGCTCGCCGATCGCATTCATCGCGGTCCGCTCGACATCGATACGCTCCTGACCCTGGGCGTGCAGATCGTGGACGCCCTCGAGTCAGCACACTCCAAAGGGATCGTACATCGCGATCTGAAGCCGGCGAACATCTTCGTGACCTCGCGCGGGCAGGCAAAGATTCTCGACTTCGGCCTTGCCAAGATGGCCAAGATTGATCGGGTAGCGCAGGGCGCGAAGGCTGATTCTCAGCTGCCAACAGCGGTGCAGCACAAGGACCTGACTGAGGCGGGCTCTACCCTAGGTACAGTGTCATACATGTCGCCCGAGCAGGCGCGGGGACAGATCACCGACGCGCGCACGGACCTCTTTTCCTTTGGCACCGTCCTATATCAGATGGCGACGGGGGTCCTCCCCTTCCAGGGAGAAACATCGGCGGTCGTATTCGAAGCCATTCTCAATCGAGACCCGACCCCGGTGAATCAGCTTAATCCGTCGCTGCCGCCGGAACTCGGCCGGATCATTGGGCAGGCCCTGGAAAAGGACCGCGACCTACGGTATCAGAGCGCCACTGATCTGAAAACAGCGCTCAAAAGATTGAAGCGCGATCTCGCCTCGGGACAACATACGGCGGATTCGAGTGGAATCCGAGCACGAGCTGCGTCAACCCTTCGCGAACAATCCATTGCCGTTCTCTACTTCGAAAATTTGAGCGGAATGAAAGAGGATGAGTACCTGCGGGACGGCATTACCGAAGACATCACCACGGAGCTGTCTAAGATCAAAGGCCTGAAGACCTTCTCCCGGGCTATGGTACTAGCCTATCGCGACAAATCGGTGACCGCCGGGCAGGTAGGAAAGGAGCTCGGCGCGTCGTATGTGCTGGTCGGCAGTCTGCGTCGAGCGGGCACCCGCCTGCGCATCAACGCTCAACTTGTCGACGCAGCGACAGATTTCCCGCTATGGTCGGAGCGATACGACCGCGAGATGAAGGACGTGTTCGAAGTACAGGATGAGATCGCACAGAAGATCGCCTCCGCGTTGCGAATCACGCTCTCACCGCAGGAGCAGCAGGCTCTCCAAGCGAAACCAACCGAAAACCTGCAGGCTTACGATCTCTATCTGAGGGGTAGAAACTATGCCCGTCGCGTCGGACGGCAGGATCTGCAGTTTGCTCTTCAGATGTACGAAAACGCGGTCGCGCTCGATCCCGACTTCGCGCTTGCTCACGCCGGGCTGGGAAAGGTATGCGCCGAGTATTATTACCACTTCGAGCGCCAGCAACAGTGGATCGATAGGGCCATTGCCGCGACGCAGAAAGCGAGCGCGACTGGCCACGACGCACCGGAGATCCAGTGCGCCGAGGCGTGGTTGTTTTTCGCCGAGGGACGTTACGACGAGGCCGCGGACAAGATCCGGATCGCGCTGAGCCAGGCTCCCGATCTCGATGGCGGCTATTACCTGCTGGGACGCGCCCTTTTCGCGGCCGGACGATACCAGGATGTAGTGGACATCATGGAGGACGCGCTGGCGCACGCCGGCGAGAACTACAACACCACCATTCCGATTCACAACGCCCTCGGAGCGCTCGGAAAGAAAGAAGCGCTCAACAACTACCTTTATCGCGAGACCGCTATCTACGAAGAACACTTAAAAAAGGTGCCCGAGGACGCGCGCGTTCGCGTTTTGCTGGCTGGTGATTACGCCCTCCAGGGCCGCTTCGAAGATGCCAAGCGGGAAGCGGACATGGCCATGGTCCTGCGTCCCGACGATTCGATGATTTTGTACAACACCGCCTGCGTCTTCTGCGCGATGAACAATGCGAGCGACGCGCTGATCGCCATCAAGAAGGCGTGGGAGTCGGGTTACCGCGATCCGACGTGGACGCGCCAGGACCCCGACCTCACACTGCTACACGGCAACCCGGAGTTCGAGCGACTCTACCCTCCACCGAATGCTTGAGGCTTGAGGGGCCTGGGACTACCGAATAGCTGCTTCCTGCTTTTGCTTATCTGCTTCGGCCCAGTCCTTTGCGGACACGAAGGACCGCTTGTCATGGATCAGCACAATCGTCCCCACCGGCAGCAGCCTGCTTACCTCGATGGCCGCTGACATGGGAATGCGAATGCAGCCGTGACTCCGTGGTTGGTGAGGAACGGAAGGGTTTCCATGAATTGCCAGTCCATCGCTAAAGTAATTGGGGTAATAGAGCAGTCCGAGAGGTGATTTCCTCCACCCTGACATCTTCGCATAGATCCTGAAGCGGCCCCGCGGCGTATAGGCCAGACCGCTCATGCCTCTCGCCTTGTAACGTTTGTTGCTGCCAGTGGACACCGGCAGAATTCTTTTGACGGCTCCTTCATCGTCAGTCAACAACAGCACCTGTCGGTCGAGATCCACTTCGACGTGCTTGTAACCTGAGTCTTTTGCCTGCGGAGCATTGGCGCTCATGATTGCCTCGAAGTCCCCGCGGCTAAGGCGGCCCGTAACTTTAAGGCCTTCCCATTTTTGAAAGACGATTAATGCGTTTCGCGTGACGCCATCGATCACTCCGTCTACTCGGCCCGTGGCGTAACCCATCTCTGAAAGCCGGCGTTCCGCCTCCTTTGTTTCGGTCCGCTTCAGTGGATGATTGGGCAGACCCCGTTTCCGCTTGTCAGGCTTTGTGATTGCTGATGACGGGATTGGAGTTAAGAGGAGCAGACTTAGAGTCAGAAAGATTGCTAATGTAAGCTTCTTTGAAATCGTCATAAGAAAAATCCCTTTGAAACTACCGCCGCTCCGTTCGGGAACTGGTCGCGATAGAGACTAGTCAGATCTTAACATCGAATCCGAGGCGCGGTGCGCGATTTGTGCCGGGCTGTTGCACCGCGCGCCGTTGGTGCATAATAGAGTTCTCCCTCACCATTGGCTACTGCCCCCATGACACCCTGTCAAGATTCGAAACAGAAATCAGTCGCCTGACGTCAAAATCGACACTTTTATTGTAAGGTCTTCGCTGATGGAAATCATTCCCTGGACGGATTCGCGGCCTCCGCGTCGTTTCCCCGAAATTCCATAAAATAGTCGCGATCTTGATGAGCGAGCGGCCTGTGGACCTCATCTCGGGTCCAGCATTGAGTGGTTCATGAGCAGAAGAATTGTCCTTCTATTCCTTGTAAGTGCCGCTGCAGGTGTCGCTGTGTGGGCGCTGCTCCACTTTTCCGCTCTGAAATGGCCGCGCCTGCGCCAGTCGCCGAACCGCCACTAGAAGTAGCGCTCCATTTTTTAATTTCCTGCGACTGCTCTGCGAAGTCCGAGTAGCAAATTGGAAAGGGCAAAGTGCGGTATAGTAGGTGCCATTCATGAGTACCTAACCGTGACCCAGCTGACGACGATCTGGAGACGACACGATTTTCCCGGGCATGAGGCCTGCCGTGTAATCCGCATCGATAGCAGATGGCAGATCGCCGGCGTAGCAGTGTTTGTCTGCGAGAATAAGCCATGCCGTTTGAATTATGAGATTGACTGTGACCCTCATTGGGTAACTCGTTCGGCGGTGGTCACAGGTTGGGTTGGCGAGCAAACGATCGACATAGCGATCTTGCGGGACGCGAACGGGCAATGGCAACACAACGGGCGGGTGTGTGACGCCGTGGCTGGATGTATCGATATCGATCTGAACTTCAGTCCGTCAACCAATCTATTGCCGATCCGTCGCCTCAACCTCAACGTTGGCGCAGCTGCGCAGGTGCGCGCAGCCTGGCTGAAGTTTCCCAGCTTTACACTCGAACCACTCGAGCAGTCTTACACACGATTGGACCAGATGTTCTATCGACATGAGAGCGCCGGGGGTCGATTTGTGGCGGATCTTAGTGTTGACAGTGCGGGAATGGTTATCAACTATGGAGAGATCTGGTCTCGCGAGGAGGCCGCCAAGTCGCAGCACGACAAAATGAATTGAAAACTTTTCCTAACCGAATGCAATCCCAAGGCTCGTCCGTCCTCCTCGAGGCCAACGGCTCATGGATTCTGAGCGCTTCCGTCACACTCTGCCTCTCTCGCGAGAAACGCCTGGCGCCCACCGCCTATTGCGAATAGAATGAGTAAGTTCTATCAGCGCTTTATTAAATCATTCAAGACTTAACTGGCCTGTCCCATTGAATATGGCACCCCCGGCGTGGCCCTGACAAAACCGCGGCCGATTTGTGGGCGGCAGCGGCGAAGTCTGCTCGGTTTGTCCAGACTAACAGTGTATTACCGTGAGAATGACCCCGCCTCTGTAGCAGGCCAAAAAGATCACTTGATCCGAATCAGGCAAAACATTTTCCTACTACCGCATGTTCGCGGAGGCGCCGTATCAATAATCAGGGTGATCGAATCAAACCAAAGTAGGAGGACTGAACAATATGGCAAAACCTTCAAAACTGGCCCACGTCGTCTATATGACAAGACGTTACGGCTCATAACAACGGAGGTAAGAACTTTGATAATGAACCCTGCGGCAAGGCTGATTGCGGCCTGTGCCATTGTCGTAGTCTTCACTTTTGACGCCCAAGGACAGCAAAAGCCTTGTTTGACGGCTTCGAAGTTCGGGCCTGATGACCAGATCGGCAATCTTAACTATGTTACCCCGGAGAAAACGCTTGCGGCCTCAAAGCTTGTAACGCGGGGCAAGGCTTATCGACTCGGGATTGAGACCAATAAGGACACGCCAGCCTACCCACCGCGCACCTTTGCTATGACCGTAGTTCAGCCCGGCCAGTCTGCTGGAGCCACGCTCGGCCCGACGAAATCCACGTATAACGACGACATCATTATGGGATGGGTAGGAATCGGTTCACAACTTGATGGCCTGGGCCACGTCGGCGTCGACAATCTCTATTTTAACTGCAACAAGGCCGCCGACTTTGCAATGACTGACGGCCTGAAGAAGATCGGCATCGAGCATGTTCCGGCGGTCGCAACGCGTGGTGTGCTGCTCGATATGGCCGGTTACTTCAATACCGACATCGTCAAAGAGGGGACAGCATTCAACCGCTCCGAGATCGAGGGCGCGATGAAACGCCAGGGCATCAGATCGATCGAAAAGGGCGACGTTGTACTGTTCTACACCGGCTGGCTAAAGTTGCTTGGTAAGGACAATAAGCGCTTTGGTTCGGCTGCGCCAGGGCTCGGCCGGGAAGGCGCGAAATATCTCGCCTCGTTGGAAGTGGCGATGGTCGGCGCCGACACGTGGAGCTTTGAGGTGATTCCGTTCGAAAAGGACGCCGGCTTTTTTGAGGTCCACCAGATCCTTATTCCGCTCAACGGCATTCACATACTTGAGAACATGAATACCGAGGAGATGGTGAAGGACCAAGCTTGGGAATTCCTGTTCACGCTCGGCCCAGCTCGCATCACTGGCGGTGTACAGGCGATCATAAACCCGATCGCAATCAAGTAGTACCGTTAAGCCGCTGCGCTCCAGCCATCCGCATGAACTACTTTGGCGATGTCCACGACATGAAGGTCATGCTCGCGGTGCTGTGCCGGGCCCTTGAGGTCGGGGCGCATTGGCCAGCTCATCGCCAGATCGGCTCGCTGATGGTGCCGCTGCTGCTCGCGCAGAAGCATGCGTACCGGGAGGGCACTACCCAGAGCGACGCTGGAGGATGTCACCGACCAGACCACCATCGTCGACGGTGGTGCGCTCCTGCCAGAGAATGGGGCCCTGATGATGTGAGTGAAGAAACCTGCCAGTCGAATCTCATCCAGAAAGTGCGCCAGAAGATGATCAACGCAGGTGCGCCTAGAGTCTTAATCCTACTGCTGACAGTCTGTATGCCCCAATCCTACGTCGCCCGCGCGCAGTCGGACATGAGGGGAGGCAGCGAAGCGAGTCTGATATGAAACGGCGAGTGCCTCACGCCCCGCTGAGGCGAAGCGTTAAACGGACGAGGCTGCGCACCTAGAGGAGTGACGCCAAAGGAGTGACTATGTCAGAGATCTTCGATTTCATTGTGGTGGGGGGCGGATCCGCCGGGGCGGTGATCGCGGCTCGTCTCTCGGAAGACCCGGGGTGTAGTGTGGCACTCCTCGAGGCGGGCGAGCGGCCGCCGGACGTGGAGTTAATGCCTGTGGCGTGCGCGGCCATGCAGCTGAACCCAGCAACCGACTGGATGTACACCGCGGATCCCGGGAAGGCTGGTCGCGGGCTCAGGGGACGACGGGTCCCGGTGCCGCGGGGCAAGATGCTCGGAGGCTCCTCCGGCCTCAACTACATGGCCTATGTGCGAGGCCATCCGGCGGACTTCAACTACTGGGCAGAGGGAGGTGCGGCCGGATGGAGCTATGCTGATGTGCTGCCCTACTTCCGGAAGAGCGAAGGGCTCGCGCCGTGCGATGAAATCGTGATCGATGCGCCGGCGCACAATAGCGCTGGTCCTCTGGGAGTCTCCGTGCGCTCGCCGATACTCCAGGGCGCCCGCGAATTCGTCGAGGCAGCCGAGGCGGCCGGTATCCCGCGCGGTGACTACAATGGACGCGACCGGGGCGAAGCGTCCGGTGTGGTATCGCTTGTGCAAACCAACACGCGGCAGGGCAAGCGGTCGAGCACCTATCGCGCCTTCCTGGAGGGCGAGGCGGAGCGCCGGCCGAACCTCACGATCATCACCGGGGCGCAGGCGACGCGTGTTTTACTGGAGGGCTCTCCCGGAGAGTTGGAGGCAAAGGGCGTCGAGTATCGCAGAGCGACCGGCGAGATCAGTGTCGCCATCGCAAGTAAGGAGGTAATCCTGAGCGCGGGTGCGGTCGGTTCGCCCCACTTGCTGCTGCTCTCCGGCATTGGACCGCGACTCGAACTCGAAAAGATTGGCGTTTCGTGTCTCGTCGATTTGCCACAAGTCGGCAAGCACTTGAAGGATCATCTACAAGTGCCCCTGTTCTTCCCTGCGCCAGGGGTCGGTGTCGCGATGGTCGAAGTCGGTCTCTCGATGGGACCGGCGGCCCTTCGCCATCCCGCAGGTCCTCTTCCCGCCGATCCCAACGATGATGAGAAGATGCCTGCCGAACTTCAGGCGTTGAAGCAGGAAGCTGAGCGGCGGCTCGCCGAGTGGCAAACGGCTGGGTGCGGTCTGGTCGCCTCCTCGCTTTACGAGGCGTGCGCCTGGTTTTCGACTAGCCTCGGTGACCAGCACAGTCACGACGGCCAGATCGCATTCATTCCCTGTGGGTACAATTACGAGTTGTGGCATTCGTGCCTGAACGTCGACACGACGCAGTATTTCGACGACGCGTCCAAGCGTTTGGCAGCCAACGCGGAAAGCATGATTGTATTGGCAAACCCGGTGCTGCCGCACAGCGAAGGCGAGATTGTCCTCGCAAGCGCCGACCCCGCCGTTCACCCTGCCATCCTCATGAACTACTTCGCCGATGCCCACGACCTGAAGGTGATGGTCGCCGTGGTGCGCAAAGCTCTGGAGATCGTAGCGCACTGGCCGTCACACCGAAAGATTGGTCCCCTGCTGGTCCCGCCGTTCCTTGCGAAGAAGCACGGTTATCGAGAGGGCGCGACTCCGAGTAACGCTCTTCTGGAGGATCTCGCGCTGCATTTTTCGCTAACCGTGTACCACCTGACGAGTACCTGTCGGATGGGCAGCGTCGTCGATCCGAGACTTCGGGTAGCGCGGGTAGCGAAGTTACGCGTGGCGGATGCGAGCGTCATGCCCAACGTGGTCAGCGGGAACACGAACGCGGCGTCGATCATGATTGGCGAAAAGGCGGCGGAGATGATCGCCGCCGACCACGGCGTGAAGCTTGCGGAGTTCGTGGGCGAGCATCCCGCTAGCCGCGTTTGATTCCAGGTCATAGGTTAACTTATAACGGCATTCAGCTGACGGCGTTGCAGCCCAACATGAGTGACGCGCCAGAGCGGTCATATCCACAGATTACACCGATTACCCAGATTCACCCCTCTCATCATTCGGCCTAATCGGCGTAATCTGTGTAATCTGTGGATCCGATGGCTCCAGTGAGTGGATAAGATGAATAAAGAACTGTCAGCCAACCCCACGCTGTCGCATTACCGCATCGTCTCCAAAATCGGAGCGGGGGGAATGGGCGAGGTCTATTTGGCCCGTGACGTAAAGCTGGATCGTAAGGTCGCGCTAAAGGTTCTTCCTGCTGCAGTTGCCGCGAATCGCGATCGGATGGAGCGATTCGTTCGCGAGGCAAAGTCTGCGGCCGCGCTCAGCCATCCAAACATTGCGCAGATTTTCGAGATTGGTGACGACAACGGCATCCACTTCATCGCCATGGAATTTGTCGATGGGCATACGCTGCGCGAAGAGATTTATCAGGAGCGAACTGAACTACGAAAGCTGTTACGGTTTTTGCAGCACGCTGCAGAGGGGTTGGCACGGGCCCACGCCGCAGGTATTGTGCATCGCGATCTCAAGCCCGACAACATCATGATTACGCGCGACGGCCACACAAAGGTGCTCGATTTCGGTTTGGCCAAACTGGTTGAGGAAAGCGCACCAGGTTTGGAGCAAAGCGAAGGCAGCAACGTACCTACCATAGTGATGCAACAGCACTCCGTTCCCGGCACGGTGATTGGTACGGTTGGCTACATGTCGCCGGAACAAGCGCAGGGCAAAACAGACGAAATCGATCAGCGGTCAGACATCTTCTCGTTCGGTTGCATTCTGTTTGAGGCAGTGACCGGCCATAAGGCTTTCGAAGGAAAAGACGCGATTGATTCGCTCAACAAGATTATCCGTGAGCCGGCGCCACCGGTCAGCGACTTCCGCCTCGATCTACCAAATCATTTGCAAAGAATTGTGCGGCGCTGCCTGGCAAAGGATCCGGAAGATCGTTATCAAACCATTAAGGATGTAGCGATTGAGTTGCGGGAGTTGCGCCGCGAGCTTGAAACGGCAAATATCGATACTGCGGCACCGCAGGCTAGACGTGAAGCAACGACCGGTCCAGACGCGGGAATCCAAACAGTTGAAACCGCCGGGACGCGAACCAAATCAGCCGCTGCTACGACACTCACTCCAACCTCGAGTGCCGAGTACATCGTCACCGGAATCAAGCAGCATAAACTTGCCCTCGCCATCGCCGTCATTGTGATTGTGATCGGTTCCGCCGGACTCGGCATTTATATGCGAGCGCGTAACACGACAGGCGTGATTGATTCAATCGCCGTCTTGCCATTTGAGAATCGGAGCACCGATCCGGAGGCTGACTACATCTCCGATGGTCTAACGGAGAGTATCAACAACAGCTTGACGCGGCTACCCAATCTGAAAGTGATTCCACACAGCGTCGCATTCCATTACAAGGGTAAGCCGATGGATGCGCAAAAGTTTGGCGATGAGCTGGGCGTCAACGCCGTGCTCATAGGGCGCGTCATACAGCGCGGCGATGACCTTACGATTAGCGTTGAGCTTGACGACGTCCGTGACGGCAAACAGCTTTGGGGCGAGCAGTACAGCCGCAAGGTGAGCGATCTACTGTCAGTAAAAGGTGACATTGCAAGAGAGGTTTCTCAGCGGTTGCGCTCGCAACTCCCCGGGGAGGATCAGCAGAAGCTCGCCGTAGGTTCAACCCAAAGTCCTGAAGCCTATCAGCTTTACCTCAAGGGCAATTATTACACGTCCAAATTTACCAACGATGGGTTCCGCAAAGGCATCGATTACTTCAACCAGGCGATTGCAGTAGATCCAAACTACGCTATGGCCTACAACGGTTTAGCGTTCAACTACATTAACGCTGAGGACTGGTTCATACCTCCCAGGGAGGCAGCGCCGAAGGCCAAAGAGGCCGCGAAGAGGGCGCTGGCGATAGACGAGACGCTCGCTGGTGCTCACCTTTCACTGGCGATCATCGCCCACTGGTATGAATGGGATTGGCCTACCGCAGAGCGAGAGTTCAAACGAGCTATCGAGCTCAATCCTAATGATCCGCGGCCTCACGGATACTATTCATGGTACTTGTCGAATGTAGGGCAAACTGACCAAGCGCTCGCGGAAGCGAGGCGAGGTCAGCAACTCGATCCGGTTTCGATCGAAGCTAATCTTTTCGTGGGATCTATATTGGTTTTCTCGCGCCAGTCCGATCAGGCAATTGCGCAACTGAGTAATGCCCTCGAGCTCGACCCGAATTACTGGTTTGCCTATAACTTTCTCGGCCGGGCTTATGAGCAAAAAGGGGAATTGTCTGAAGCTATCGCAGCGTTTAAGCGCGCGCTAGAACTGGAGAAGGACAATGCTGAGAATTGGGCAGGTCTTGGGTACGCTCACGCGTTGTCGGGCGACAAAGTCGAAGCGCAATCGGTCATTAATCATTTGAAAGCAGTGTCGGCGCACAGCTACGTCGCGCCCTACAACATCGCAGTCATTTATGCAGGTTTAGGGGATAAGGATCAGGCATTCGCCTGGCTCGATCGCGCTTACGCTGACCGCTCAAGCTTTCTGGTAATTCACCTCAAAACGGACTCGCATCTCGACAGCCTCCGCTCCGATCCGCGCTTTTCCGATCTGGTGCGCAGAATAGGGCTCCCGCAGTAACGCGAGAAGAATTGTTGTCGGGAGACAGTCAAGACATCAGATGAGTCAAGAACCCGAAGTCAACTCTACTCTGTCGCATTACCGGATCGTCTCGAAACTTGGCGCGGGCGGGATGGGCGAGGTGTATTTGGCGCAAGACACAAAGCTGGATCGGAAAGTTGCCTTGAAGATTCTTCCTGCGGACCTGGCTTCGAATCGCGAGCGCATGGAGCGGTTCATTCGCGAAGCAAAATCTGCGGCTGCGCTCAATCATCCCAACATCGCGCACATTTACGAGATTGGGGAACATGATGGCGTGAAGTTCATCGCGATGGAGTTTATCGATGGTGTAACTCTCCGCGAAAAGATTCATCGCGAACGAACTGAACTGACCAGGCTCCTGCGCTACCTGCAACATAGCGCCGAGGGCTTGGCGAAAGCTCATGCCGCAGGAATCGTTCATCGCGACCTCAAGCCCGACAACATCATGATTACTCGCGAGGGCCACGCTAAGATTCTCGATTTTGGTCTTGCAAAACTGATTGAACTACAGCCGGTGCCGACCGGTGATTCCAGTGAAGTGGCAACGGCGGTCATGCCGCAACATTCATCGCCCGGCACGGTGATGGGAACCGTTGGTTACATGTCTCCCGAACAGGCACAAGGCAAAACCAAAGAGATCGATCAGCGCTCAGACATCTTTTCCTTCGGCTGCATTCTGTTTGAGGTAGTGACAGGCCACAAGGCTTTCGAAGGAAAAGACGCGATTGATTCGCTCAACAAGATTATCCGTGAGCCGGCGCCGTCCCTCTCCGATTTCAATCCGTCTGCTCCCGTGGAGTTACAACGCATCGTGCGGCGCTGTCTCGCGAAAGATCCAGACGAGCGCTTTCAGACGATCAAGGAAGTTGCGATTGAGTTGAAGGAGCTGCGGCGCGAACTGGAAGGGGCCGGCATTGATACAACTGTCTCGCCGGCAGTCAGGAGCGAAGCAACCGGTGCTTCTGGGGCAGAAGCTACACGCGCTGAAAGCGTCAGTCCGTCAACCAGCACGCCGTCGCCTTCGTTTCAGACGCGCGCCTCCAGCGCCGAGTACGTCGTTTCCGGAATCAAGCGGCACAAACTTGAGGTGAGCATTGGCTTCCTGGTGCTGGTTGTTGGCGGCGTCGGTCTCGGCCTTTATCTGCGTGCGGCCAAAAGCGAAGTGCCTCTCGACTCGATTGCGGTGCTGCCTTTTCAGAATAAGAGTTCGGACGCGGACACGGACTATCTTTCCGACGGACTGGCGGAATCGCTGATTTATCGTCTTTCGCAACTGCCGAATCTGAAGGTTAGTCCGACGAGTTCGGTTTTCCGCTACAAAGGCAAAGAAACAGACCCGCAAAAAATCGGCAATGAACTTGGCGTCAGTGCTGTAATGTCGGGGCGAATCGTTCAGCGTGGCGATAACCTGACTATCAGCGTCGAACTCGTGGGTGTACGGAATAACACACTGCTTTGGGGCGAGCAGTATGACCGAAAGATGTCGGATTTGCTCGCAACGCAGCGTGAGATCGCAACTACAATAACGCAAAAGCTGCAACTGAAACTTGGCTCCGGCGATACAACAGGAATCACCAAACGCTATACAGATAGTAACGACGCATATCAACTATACTTGAAGGGCCGCTTCCACTTTGCCAAGCGAACAAAAGACGACATCCAACGCGGAATCGACTATTTCCAGCAAGCAATAAAACTCGACCCGAACTTTGCCCTGGCGTATGCGAGGATCGCCGAATCGTACGTAAGCATGCCGGCTTATCCTTATCTCTCGCCAAAGGAGGCAGTTCCACAAGCTAAGGCGGCGGCAAAGCGGGCCTTAGAGATCGATCCGACACTCGCCGAAGCACACACTTTCCTGGCATATGCCTTCGCGATTTTCGATTGGGATTGGGCGGAAGCCGAACGCGAATTCAAACGCGGGATCGAGCTTGATCCGAACAACTCGCCCGCACATTTTCGATATGGACAGATCTACCTTGCGGCGCAGGGTCGCTCGGATGAAGCAATTGCCGAAGTAAAGCAGGCACTGGAAATAGAACCGCTTGATCTAAATATGGGTGGGAATCTTTCATGGGTTTATTTCTCTGCACGGCAGTATGACCGGGCGTTAGAGCAAGGTAAGAAAACTTATGAACTCGATACGAATTTCGTTACGGCACGCTGGAACGTTAGTAGCGCCTACATCGGCAAAGGAATGTACGCAGAAGCCATAGCAATAAACGAAAAAGCACTGCAAACCGATCCGACGAGCCAATTTGCGCTTCATTCTGTCGGGTACGCTTACGCAAAATCCGGTCGCCGGCACGAGGCGAAGGAAGTCATAAAGAGATTCAAAGAAATCGCTAAATCGCAGTACACTGTTTCCTATTGGATCGCTACTATCTATGCAGCCCTTGACGACAAGGACAAAGCCTTCGCCGAGCTTGAAAATTCCTTTGCAGAACACGACTTCTATTTGCATCGGTTGAAGGTCGACCCGTTTTGGGATCCGCTGCGCCAGGACCCGCGATTTAGGGAGATGCTGAAACGCCTGAATCTGCCGGAATAGAAATATGCCGTTAATGCAGGCGAGATTATTACGACAGCACGTCGAGCTTCTGTCGACGGATAAGAGAAAGCTGAGACCAAACACCACTCTGTCGCACGCATTTATCCACCCGGATCCGAAGCTGGACTACCCTGTGCATTAAGAACTGCTCATGCGGCACGGGATCTTTATCCTCGCAAATCTTGACCTGCGAGGTCGGGCTGCCGAACGGGTCCACGCGTTCCTGTCTATCTTCGCGCCGACACCCTTCAAGGGAGCGTCGGGCTTGCCAGGGCGTCCTTTTGCAATAGGATAACGGAGGGCATACCGGCCTATCAGCTCATCCGGCAGAAGGACGTTTTGTATAGTTAGACACCCCCCAGGCTTAATAGTTACACCTGCTGCGAGGATTTTATCGAACGTAGATTGATGCGGAATGGGATTTTTTCAAAAAAGATGAACTGAAATCTCAAGTCGGCGGTGTTCTCTCTGCAGGTGAGAGAATTGAGCCGGAACCGTTAAGAAAAAGGGGTCTCGAGCGTTAACAATAGTGGAAGAAGGAAATCGCCCACTAGCTGAGGAGGGCGGGGGTTTCATCCAATTGAACCAGGGGAGAGGGGTATGTTGAAGGTACACGCCAAAAGTTATTACGTGTAGGTGGTCAATCATGATCACGTAAGCAAACAACAAAAACCCCGCAGACTTGCGAGCTTCATCGATCGCTTGACGGAGGACCCTCTTGATTTCGTCCTTCCTGAATACGGGAAGTCGGTTCTTAGTATTGAGCGTAATGAACAGGGCTTGTGAGTCACGTGAGATCTGAAAACGGTGAGGCATTGCAGTACTTCTTTTGCGAGTGAGGGGAAAAAACGTGTGCTAAGACTAAGGCTAATTTGGATTTTGGTAAAGAGCCATCAGGGCGTAGCCCATGATTCTAAGAGGACCAGTTACGGAAGGGCTGAGCCGCATCCGCGAAGCCAAGACAGGCGGCAAAGCAGTGAGTACCATGAGTAATGACCGGCACGGAAGGGCAAAGCCGCAGCCGCGAAGCCAACTTAGGCGCCAAGCCGCTACTAAAGGTTTGTCAGAAAAACAAGAACTTAAGAACTTGCTTCGCAGAACACGCCGGGAATCCGCAGAGAGGATCGGAATCAGGAAACCACTCAAATCCAGCAAGTGCTAGCTGACTCAGCCCATCCTGTTCTAAAATGAGCCCCATCCAAGCGGGGCATTTTTATACACGCTTCCTAAAGCTCTCTTTAAAAGTCTCTTTTGCCGGACCCAGTTACGCATGAGTTCATCCTCTTCCCTTCGCGGTCGCCCTGACCCGCGATGAAATAAGAATCCGAGTCGGAGGAGTTTTTCGCATTTTTCACGAGAAGACAGCTGCGACAAGTCGCAGCACTCCAAAATGAAACGGTGCCCCCAATGCCGAAGAGACTATTACGACGATTCGATCAACTTCTGCCTTGAGGACGGCTCGGCGCTGCTCGCCGCCCCTTCAACGCGGCAGCCGATTACGGAGATTCTACCGAACGTCGATGTATCCAGCGAATCACCGACCAGAGTCTACAGAGTTCCTGATGTAACCAAGCATGAGAAAGACAGATCGATCGCCGTGCTGCCGTTCGTCAACCTCAGCAACGACGCGGACAACGAATACTTCTCTGACGGTCTGGCAGAAGATATACTGAACGTCCTCGCACATATTCCGGGTCTGAAGGTCACGGCGCGTACATCCTGTTTCGCATTTCGCGGCAAGGAACAGGATATCCGACAGATTGCCGAAGCCTTGGACGTAAAAACTATTCTCGAAGGCAGCGTGCGCAGAGCCGGGAGCCGCATCCGAGTCAGCGCGCAGCTTATCAACGCAGCCGACGGTTATCGTCTCTGGTCTGAACGTTACGATCGTGAGCTAACGGATGTGTTTGAAGTGCAGGATGAGATCGCGACAGCGATCGCAGGCGCCCTGCAGTTGAAGCTTACGGGCGAGATTGCGGCAAGGCAGCATGAACCCAATCTACCAGCATACGAAGCGTTCTTGAGGGGCAGGCATCAATACTGCAGGTTTTCTCCCGAAGCGTTTGCCAGCGCCGAGGAATACTTCAAAGAAGCAGTCGCGTTGGATCAGCGGTGGGCAGACCCTCGATCTGCTCTTGGCGATCTGTATTTCACCCTCGGGTTCTACGGCTGGCGCCCGCTCGATGAAATGATTCCGCTTGCCCGCGACGCAGCCCGCACAGCTTTGGAACTTCTCCCCTCCGACCCGATGGCCCACGCAGTGTTGGGCGCCATCGCCGGCTTGCATGATCACAATTGGAAAGACGCAGAAGAACAGTTTCGCCTGGCCGGAGCATCTGAATCGCTGCCGCCAACCGGCCGCATGTTGCTCGCCTTATTCTATTACTCACCATTGGGGCGATTCGACGAAGCAACCCAGGAAATGACGAAGGCTATCGCTGAAGACCCGCTAAACACTTTCTGGCGCGCGCGTCAGGCGTGGATTTTGCTTTGCGCGGAACGGTACGAAGATGCAATTGTGTTAGCGCGGAAGGCTTTGGAATTCGATGACCAGAACTATCAGGCTCGCATGATGATAGCCTTGAGCCTCGGCTTCCAGGGAAAGTTGTCGGAAGCAAGGGAGCAGGCCGAGGAGGTCTTTCGTATGGCGCCGTTTGACGCGCTGGGTACGGGATTTCTTGCCGGCCTTCTAGCCAAGCTTGGTGAAAAGGAAAAATCGGAGAAAGTGCTTGCCGCCATGACGGGGGCGATTCCCATCGGCATGACGATCTACTACTTAGTTTGCTCCGAGATCGAGAGCGCGCTTGATTGGTATGTGAAAGACATCGAACAGCGACGGCCAAACGGGCCGATGATCGCTTTCGCTGGATTCGCCAAGCCCCTGCGTTCAAGTCCGCGCTGGCCACACCTGGTGAGAATGATGAATCTGCCGGAATAACTCAGATCCTTCTGGGTAGGAGATGAAACGCTGCCCGCAATGCAATCGCGTTGCGGCTGACAACTCGCTCTGCACGTGGGCTGCCACAGTAACGCACACTGTTAGCTTGCGATTCGAGGAAAAGAAATTCACAAGGTAGAAGTATTCACCAGATACGAGGACTCTTGCCGCAATACTCGGTCGCTAAGTTATCCCTTCCCAACTCTGCGCAGCCGGAACCGGCGTTGTGCACCTGGCGGATGACATCGGAAACAATACGTTGACTATCAGCGCGGGCGCAAAACTCGGCCGTTATGAAATCCGCTCAAAGATAGGCGAGGGCGGCATGGGTGAGGTGTACCGGGCCGTAGATACGGAGTTGGGGCGCGAGGTCGCGATTAAGGTTCTTCCGCCTGAATTCTCCACAGTCTCGGATCGAATCAATCGCTTCCGGCAAGAAGCGCAAGCGCTGGCAAGACTCAATCATCCCAACATCCTCTCGGTTCTGGATGTCGGGTCGCACGACGGGATGTTATTTGTCGTTGAGGAGCTTTTGGAAGGCGAGACCGTGCGAGACCGGCTCTATGCAGAACGCTTCAGCGTGCGCAAAGCGTTCGATTATGCGTTGCAGATCGCGCACGGCCTTGCAGGCGCGCATGCAAAGGGAATCATTCATCGCGATCTCAAACCTGAAAATCTTTTCCTCACAAGTGATGGCCGTCTAAAGATCCTTGATTTTGGTTTAGCAAAGCTTTTGCAGATGGAAGCCGAGGTCGACACGAAAGCTCCGACTATGCGCGTCAAGACAGATCCCGGCAGAGTGATGGGTACGGTCGCCTACATGTCACCCGAACAGGTGCGCGGCCAAAGCGGGCTCGTCGATCATCGTTCCGACATCTTCGCGTTCGGCGCAGTGCTCTACGAAATGCTTACCGGCAAACGAGCGTTTGCAGGCGAATCGGTCGCCGACACGATGAGTGCAATTCTTCATAACGATCCGCCGTTGGTATCAATCACAAACAGCAATCTCTCGCCTGCGCTGGATCGAATCATTCATCGGTGTTTGGAGAAGCATCCGGATGAACGTTTTCAGTCAGCAAGCGACGTGGGCTATGCGATCGAGGTACTGTCGGGAGTGTCGGGTCCAAGCACAAGCGCCATAGCCGCGGAACCTATCCAAGTAAAAAGCCCGAGGCGAGTATCACCAGTGCTTATTGCAATAGGCCTGGGCATCCTTGCTCTTGGCATAGCCGGAGGAATCTTCGTTGGTAGGCGAACAGTTGCGTTGCCATCACCCTCTTACCGACGACTCACGTTTAGTCGTGGCACGATCTGGAATGCGAGGTTTGCGCCAGATGGGCAGACTGTTATCTACAGCGCCCGGTGGAATGGCAATCCGATTGATGTCTTCTCGGCACGCGCTGGAAAAACCGAATCTCGGTCCCACAACATGGAAAACACGGATCTGCTGGCGATCTCTGCCTCCAGTGAGATGGCTGTCCTGAGGAACCGTCAATACCTCGGCTGGTATGTTAGTCGCGGCACGCTAGCTAGAATGCCGGTTGATAGTGGCGCTGTGCGCGACCTGCTCGAAGATGTGCAAGAGGCCGACTGGTCGCCGGACGGGACCAAGCTGGCCGTTGTCCGCTGGGTTAATGGGCGTAATCGACTCCAATACCCCATTGGCAAGGTCCTCTACGAAACGACTGGCTACATTAGTCATCCGCGCATCTCGCCCCGGGGTGATCTCGTCGCCTTCATGGATCATCAGGTGCAATGGGACAATCGCGGGTGGGTCGCGGTAGTAGACCTTGCGGGAAAGAAGTCGGTACTCTCAGGAGAATGGAGCAGTGAAGAAGGGCTGGCCTGGTCTCCGGCTGGAGACGAGGTTTGGTTCACGGCAGACAAGAACGGAGAAGCCGATGCTCTCTTTGCCGTGACGCTGTCTGGACGTGAACGATTGGTCCTACGGATGACCAGCTCTCTGAGGCTGCATGATATTTCTCGCGAGGGGCGTGTGCTCATAAACAGCTTTAACGACTCGACAAACTTCATCGGCCAGCCTCGTGGCGAAACAAAACAACGGGATCTTTCCTGGCTGGATAGATCATTTATTTCTGACATTTCACCAGACGGCAACACCATCCTTTTCGATTATGAGGGAGAAGGGGCAGGAATGAACTATGCCGTCTATTTGCGTAAGACTGATGGCTCACCGGCCATCTGGCTTGGTGATGGATCTTCACCCCGGCTGTCACCCGATAAGAAGTGGGCGCTCGCGATTCTCTTCACGCCTCCGCAACTGATGCTGCTTCCAACGGGCGCGGGTCAGATGAGACAGCTGGAACGTGGTTC
>DATEUF010000124.1:0-69716 GCA_035283325.1 Pyrinomonadaceae bacterium
AACGGATACGCGTTTTTTGAGGGCGCCGACGGCAAACTGTGGAAAACGGACGGCACGGTCGCCGGTACTGAGAAGGTCAGCGATGTCAAGCCGTACTTGTTTGGATCGTCTGAATTCATCGTGCTCGGCAACGCGCTGTATTTCGCCGGCGACGATGGAGTGCATGGCGTCGAACCCTGGAAGACGGACGGCACGACGGCGGGCACCGTGATGATCAAGGACATCTCGACCGGCTTTGATTGTTGCGGCCACCCGATGCCCTCATATCCTTCGAATTTCCTGGTCCATGACGGGCTGCTGTACTTCAGCGCGAACGACTTCTTTCAATATGGAAGCGAACCGTGGGTGTCGGACGGCGCAGAGGAGGGCACCACGCTGTTGAAGGATATCGCTTCCGGCAGCGAACACAGTTCACCTAGCAATTTCGCAGCGTTCGGCAACGAAGTCTTCTTTACCGCGGAAACGGATGTCGTAAGCCACCACGGGCAATTGTGGAAGACCGACGGGACGACGGCGAATACGCAACTGGTGATGGACGTCGACCCTTCCGGTATTGCCACCGTTCGTCCCGTTACGGCATTCAACGGAGCGCTGTATTTCTGGGCGTGTGGGGGACCAACCTCCGATGACTTTCACTGCGACCTTTGGAAAAGCGACGGCACAACGGCGGGAACGGCGCTGTTCATGGCGTTTCAGGAAGATTCGAATGTCACCAACATGGTGGTTGCCGGTGGCCGCATGTACTTCAGGGGACTCGACGCGACCAACGGATACGAGCTCTGGAAAACGGATGGAATCGACGGCACCCCGGATCATACCGCCATGGTCAAGGACATCAACACCAGTGCGTGCGGCGACAACATTTACGCCTGCAGCGGGTATCCGGTGTTCTTCCACGTCGTCGGTGATACGGTCCTCTTTAATGCAAACGACTATGGATCATTCGCGTACGAACTCTGGCGGAGCGATGGCACCTCCGATGGGACGTTTTTGCTCAATGCGGTCGCCAGTGTGCCGATCGTCTTCAATGGAACGGCTTACTACCCGGCAAGCGACGCGGACCATGGATACGAACTGTGGCAGACCGATGGCACCGTCGCTGGAACGAGCCTCGTCTACGATCTGAATGCCGACACCGCATCCAGCAACGCGGTGGCAATCGGTATTTCGAACAACCTCCTGTTAGTCGCCGCGACGGACCCGTCCACCTCGACACCACAATTGTGGGCATTTGAGCCCAACACGCCGCCATCGATTTTGGCGGCTGGGCCACTGATTCGGCAACAAGGCAGCGCGGCGATAAATTCACAAATCGCCACCGTCAATGACACTGAGAGCGGCGCCGGAGACGTGACAGTGACGGTCACGAGCGCTAATCCATCGAATGGCGTCACTGTCTCGAACATCACGAACACCAGCGGCACAGTCACGGCTGATGTTATAGCCGCGTGTGGCGCAAGTGACGCTAGCTTTACGTTGACGGCCACGGATGGCAACAGCGCGACCGCAACCGTAACGTTGAATGTAACGGTCACCGCTGAACCGACTGATACCGACAGCGATGGGATCGGAAATGTCTGTGATCCAGATGACGATAATGACGGCATCACGGATTCTGAGGAGTTAGCTGCTGGCTCTGATCCGCTTAATGCGGCTTCCACACCGGAAGTCTGCGACGGAGTCGACAATGACCAAAACGAAGGAATCGATGAAGGCTTCACCAACACGGATGGCGACGGCCAGGCGGACTGTGTCGACAGCGACGACGACAACGACAGCTTCTCCGATGCGACTGAAATAGCGGCCGGGTCTGATCCGCTTAACGCGGCTTCCACCCCGGAAGTATGCGACGGAGTCGACAACGACCTCAACGAAGGAATCGATGAAGGCTTCACCAACACAGATGGCGACAGTCAGGCCGACTGCGTCGACAGCGACGACGACAACGACAGCTTCTCCGATGCGGCGGAAACAGCCGCTGGCTCTGATCCCCTCAATGCGGCTTCCACTCCGGAAGTCTGCGACGGAATCGACAACGATCTAAATGAAGGAATCGATGAAGGCTTTACCAATACGGATGGGGACAGCCAGGCCGACTGTGTCGACAACGACGACGACAACGACAGCTTCTCCGATGCGGCGGAAATAGCCGCTGGCTCAAATGCGCTTAATGCAGCTTCCACTCCGGAAGTCTGCGACGGAATCGACAACGACCTCAATGAAGGAATCGATGAAGGCTTCACCAACACGGATGGCGACAGCCAGGCCGACTGTGTCGACAACGACGACGACAACGACAGCTTCTCCGATGCGGCGGAAATAGCCGCTGGCTCTGATCCCCTCAATGCGGCTTCCACTCCGGAAGTCTGCGACGGAGTGGACAACGACCTCAATGAAGGAATCGATGAAGGCTTCACCAACACGGATGGCGACGGCCAGGCGGACTGTGTGGACTCAGATGCCGACAACGACAGCTTCTCCGATGCGGCAGAAATAGCCGCTGGCTCTGATCCCCTCAATGCGGCTTCCACTCCGGAAGTCTGCGACGGAATCGACAACGACCTCAATGAAGGAATCGATGAAGGCTTTACCAACACCGATGGCGACAGCCAGGCCGACTGCGTCGACACCGACGACGACAACGACAGCTTCTCCGATGCGGCGGAAACAGCCGTCGGCTCTGATCCGCTTAATGCGGCTTCCACTCCGGAAGTTTGCGACGGAGTCGACAACGATCTAAATGAAGGAATCGATGAAGGCTTTACCAACACCGATGGCGACGGCCAGGCCGACTGCGTCGACAACGACGACGACAACGACAGCTTCTCCGATGCAGCGGAAATAGCTGCTGGCTCAAATCCGCTTAATGCAGCTTCCACCCCGGAAGTCTGCGACGGAATCGACAACGACCTCAACGAAGGAATCGATGAAGGCTTTACCAACACCGATGGCGACAGCCAGGCCGACTGCGTCGACGGCGATGACGACAACGACGGTGATCCTGACACAACTGACTGTGCTCCACTCAACCCGGCCATCAGTCACAATGCCATAGAAGTCTGCAATGGTATCGACGATGATTGTGATGGCTCCATCGATGAAGGTACTTGCAACCAAACATCGACCTCGACAGCACTGAGTTCTTCCCTGAATCCATCGATTCTCGGCCAGTCCGTTACCCTCACCGCAATTGTTACCAGCACCAGCGGTACTCCCGTTGGCAATGTTGAGTTCTTTGACGGCCTAGCGTCACTGGGTACGATGAGTTTGAGCGGTGGAAGTGCCACGCTTACGACTTTGGCCCTCACCGCGGGAAGTCATTCGATCACTGCCGTCTATGCTGGAGGCGGCAATTTCCTCGGCAGCACGTCGACAGCGCTGCTGCAGACCGTGGAAGCGCCAACGCCTGCTGGAAGCAACGTAGCCGTGCAGTCGAGCGTGGGGTTAACGACAATAACCACCACCTTCCCCAGTGTCATTGTTGGTGGAACAACTACGGTCATTCCCGTCGATCCAAACTCAGTTGGAACATTACCCGGTGGCTTCGAACTGTTCGGCGGTAATCTGGCCTTCGAGATCTCGACGAGTGCATTATTCTCGGCGCCAGTTACTGTCTGCTTCCAGGTGCCATCAATCACTGACGCAACGGAGTTCTCCAATTTAAGAGTGCTGCATAGTGTCAGCAAGCTCGACCTGGTTGTGGCGAACTCAGGCTCCAGCAATGCCTCAGTCAGATTAGGTAACGGAGCGGGTGGCTTCAGCGGAGTCACAAACTTCGGCGCGGGAACGGGTCCGAGCTCAGTTGCAGTAGGTGATTTCAACAACGATGACAATCCCGACATTGCAGTGGCAAACCAAACCTCAAATAATGTTTCGGTTCGATTGGGGAATGGTGTAGGAGGTTTCGGCGCGGTAACTAACTTCCCGGTAGGCACAAGCCCGCGCTCTATTGCAATCGCCGACTTCAACAACGACGGGGAGCTCGACCTGGCGATAGCCAACGCTGGATCCAACAACGTTTCCGTTCTGTTAGGAACGGGTACGGGGAGTTTTTCGGCAGCCACAAATTATGGCGTGGGCAGCAGCCCTCGTTCCGTCGCAGTGGCCGATTTCAACCTTGATGGTAAGCCTGATCTAGTGACGGCCAACGCGAGTTCGAACACGGTGTCGATCCTCTTAAGAACGACGGATGGAACAGACTTCGGACCGGCCAGCAGTTTCGCCGTAGGCAGTAGCCCGCGCTCTGTGGCGGTGGGTGACTTCAATCGTGATGGCAGTCCCGACCTGGCGGTTGCAAACGCCAACTCTAATAACGTGTCTGTTCGTCTGGGCGACGGACTAGGAGGTTTCGGAGGGGTGACCAGTTTCTCAACGGGCACAACTCCCGTTTCTGTTGCCGTCGGCGATCTGAACAGTAACGGTAGCGTTGATCTCGTGGTAGTAAACCAGGGCTCCAACAGTATCTCCGTTCGTTTAGGAAACGGCACCGGAGGCTTTGGCTCAGCCACCACGGTTGCAACGGGAACCAGCCCTCGAGCTGCGGTGCTGGCAGACTTCAATAGCGATAACAGACTGGACCTGGCAGTGGTCAACGGCGGCTCCAACAACCTTACAATTCGGTTGGGAAATGGCACCGGAGGTTTTGGTGGAGCGTCGACCTTCTCTACCGGCACCACGCCAGTTGCTATTGCCACCGGCAACTTCAATAAGGACACTGTCGTTGTTGATCAGACTATCCTTTCTGGTGCAAACGCACCTGACTTTGGCCCGCCGCCGACCATTTGTGCCAGTGTGACGTCATTCAGCCCATTTGTCTTGGCAAAGGTCGTACCCTTGCCCGCAGATCTCCAAATAGTACAGACAGATATTTTCGATCCCGTGCCTCTGGGAAACAACATCATCTATACGATTGAGGTGGAAAACCAAGGTCCTGGTAACGCCACATTCATCAATGTCACCGACACCCTGCCGGCAAACGTCACCTTTGTTTCCGCCTCATCCGGTTGCTCACATGACTCCGGCACCGGCACTGTCACCGGCACTGTCACTTGCACAATGGCAAACCTGGCGAACGATGACGACGCCGAGTGGACAATCACTGTGCGTCCTATGACGACTGGTCTTTTTATTAACAGCGCAACAGTAGCTGCCAGTGAAGATGATCCAAACCTGAGCAATAACACCGATGGTGCCCAAACCACTGTCGTGCCAGGCGTATCTTCAGTGCAGCTCATTCCCACTTGTGTAAAAGGTGGCAATACTGTGGATGGAACTGTAACTCTCTCAGCGCCAGCGCCGAACGGCGGGGCAGTGGTGACACTTTCCAGCAGCAATACAAGTGTCGCGCGGCCGACTCTGAATGGTAATTTTGTGAATAGTATTACGATTCCCGCTGGCGGAAGGACTGGGATATTCAGGGTTAAGACCTTCACTGTCTACAGTACTAAGACCGTGAAAATTAAGGCGGCGCTCAACGGTACCAGCAAGGAGGCGACGCTTACGGTGGTGCAGTATCGCTGCAGCTAAATGGGGAGCTTCATTAAAGGAAAATCATCGGGCTTAGCCAATGGGTTTTTAGTAACCGTCTTGGTTTGGAACTCTAAGACCGGGCTTTAGCCTATGGAGTTTCAACTTTAATACCGTCATGCCACGGGACTTCCGCGATGGGTGCTGGGCGGCCACACACGGAGTGCCCCCTACAGTTCGATCTGCCGAACATTTTTTGGCGCACTGGGAGAGGCGAGGAATTGGCAAGCTTGCTTCTGGTCCATTTATAGACTATATTCAAATTCGAATTTAGTTCGTAAGGCGGGGGGAGAATGAAGCCACTTCGGGTCACAGATGGGATAGTCCCACTCGGAGAATTCAAAAGTAAAGCCGCATCGCTGATCAAGAAATTACGGGAGCAGCCATCGACCCTAGTGATCACGCAGAATGGGCGTCCGGCGGCCGTGGTGATGTCGCCAGAAGAGTATGATCGGCTACGGGAACAACAGAGTTACCTTGAGCTCGTCGCTGTGGGCCTTTCTGACGCGGTCGCTGGCCGTGTTATTGAGCATGAAAAAGTTGCTCAGTGGCTGGCAACATGGGGCACTGACCACGAAGCAGAGCCACCACTGTGAAACTTGTCTGGACGAGAGAGGCAGTTCGAGATCTCGTTGAGGCTCGGAGCTATGTTGAACCCGATAATCCGAAAGCTGCGGCTGAGCTATCAAGACGGATTGTCAATGCAGTAGAGAGATTAATTGAGAATCCGAAAGTTGGTCGAGAGGGGCGTCTGCACAGCACTCGTGAGTTAGTAGTTACCAGAACGCATTATCTAATCATATATCGGATCTACGGCAAACGAATTGACCTATTGCGTATCTTGCACACTAACCGTCAATTTCCACGATATCCATAAAGATAGCAAACGCAGTACGCAATCACTCTTGCCGCAGACAGTACTTAGCGAAGGTGCAAGCAGGCAAGGATGCCTGCGCTCCCAGGCTGCGCTCCCAGGCTCGGCAACTAACCGATAAACAACTGGCCGGCATCATTGACGGCCTAACACACTTGAAAGGAGACGTCATGACTCTCAGCGTTCGCTTAATTACTCTGGTAATGGCAATCACCTCCGTGCTTCTGATTCCGGAAATGGCAAACGCCCAAGATAATACATCCTTGAATGGCACAACCCTGACCTACTATCCGAGGCCAACTGTCAGCCAATGCCAAGCTGATTGTGCCAATAATGCCAACTGTAAAGGCTTCACCTGGATCCAAGCTGGAACCTACAACCGGGGTGACGCGGCGATGTGTTACCTGTTGTCAGAGGTGACCGGAAGGGCCTCCGCCCGGGGACATTTCTCGGGGGTGAAAGGCAGCGCTGGCGCAAGTTTGGGAGCCAGAGAAGATAATACTTCCTTGCAAGGGACAACCTTGACCTATTATCCGAGGCCAAATTTCAGCCAGTGCGAAGCTGATTGCGCCAATAATAACAACTGTAGAGGCTTCACCTGGATCCAGGCTGGAACCTACAACCGGGATGATGCGGCGATGTGCTACCTGCTGTCAGAGGTGACCGGGAGGGCCTCTGCTCGAGGACATTTCTCGGCAGCCAAAGAGACGGCAAGTGGTGGCGCTGTTCCAATTGACTGGAGCAAGGGTCCTCAAGACCATCGTGGCAAGAACGGGCAACGCTTCACTTATAGTTGTCCCGGCAACGGGCCGACGGGTGGACGTCTATACGGAACTGATATCTACACCGATGATTCGTCGGTCTGCACGGCTGCTGTCCACGCTGGATGGATCACATTCGCCTCTGGGGGAACGGTGACGATTGAAATACGACCCGGCCAACGCTCCTACACCAAGAGCACACGCAACGGAGTTACTAGTTCGGAATGGGGGACCTGGGACGGCAGCTTTATCTTCGTTCGGTAGCTGAACTTCGCCACACTCACAGCGTCACTCAACTCAGAACCGCGAGCCGTAGAAGCTGAATAAATTAGGAATCGATGAATCTTCAATCCTCCCAACGGGTAGTATTCAAGAGTCGTCTAGCCCCGCGCGTGCTAGGCTGGGTTGAACAATCGACCAACTCCCGGTGTTAGGGTGATTGGCGACGGATTGCTCAACCGTTTGGTTGTGGGCAAACTCAGGTTCAGGTAATGCTTCAGTGAGATTAGGGAACGGAACGGGCGGCTTCACTGGAATCTCGAACTTCAGCGCGGGAACGAGTCCCAGCTCTGTTGCAGTAGGCGATTTCGACGGGGACGATAATCCCGACATCGCGGTGGCAAACCAAAGCTCAAGTAATGTTTCGGTTCGGTTGGGAAATGGTGCGGGAGGCTTCAGTGCGGCAACTAATTTTGCGGTAGGCCAAGCCCACGCTCTATTGCTATAGCCGACTTCAACGGCGACGGGAAACTCGACCTGGCGGTGGCCAACGCTGGTTCGAACAACATTTCCCTTCTCTCAGGAACAGGCAGCGGGAGCTTCGACCCGGCAATGAACTATAGCGTGGGAAGCAGCCCTCGTTCCGTCGCCGTGGCCGACTTCAACCATGATGGTAAACCAGACTTAGTGGCTAACGACGATGACGCCGAGTGGACCATCATTGTGCGTCCTCAGACGACTGGCGTTTACACCAACACCGCAACAGTTACCGCCAACGAAGTTGATCCCAACCTGAGCAATAACACCGATGGTTCCCAAACCGCGGTCGTGACAGGCATAGCTTCAGTGCAGCTTATTCCCAGTTGTGTGAAAGGTGGCGGCAACTGTGAATGGCACTGTAACTCTCTCGGCGCCCGCGCCGAGCGACGGTGCGGTGGTGGCACTTTCCAGCAGCAATACAAGTGTTGCTAGACCCACGCTGAATGGTAATTTCGTGAATAGTATTACGATCCCTGCTGGCAATACGATGGGGACGTTCACGGTTAAGACATTTAGTGTCTATAGCACTAAGACAGTGAAGATTAAGGCGACGCTCAACCGTACGAGCAAGGAGGCGACGCTTACAGTTGTGCAGTATCGATGCAGCTAAGTTGCTTTAGCGGATTTTGCCCCGGTCGCTGTGGTTTCACTCGAGTCGAGCACAGTTCGGGAGTTTCTGGCACAGTGCACCGGGTGGCCGCAGATTTCACCAGCCAGGGTGGTACTGGCAGATGTCAAAGGGAAACCATAGACGTCAAAGGGAAACCATCGCTCGTGGCGACGGCTCTGCCGCCTGATGTGCCGCGGTGGCTTGCCTCGCGGGATCAGCTGCTTCTCGCGCTTGGGCTATGCCCTCCTTCGCGGACGCTCTTCCAATGCGCTACAGAGGTGGGAAAAAAGCAGCCCTTCAGTTCAACTAGCCCTGAGACGAACACAAGCAGAAGGGCGCAGCCCAAGTCCGTTCTTGGCAGCTACCGCGAGGCAAGCCACCGCGGCACATCAGGCGGCAGAGCCGTAACGAATCTAGCTTGGTGCTTCATAGTGGTTTCTTGGAGAATAGTTACCCTCTCTAGCACCAATGAAAGCGTCGCCAAGCCGACAGTCAGCAGCATTACTATTGCAGCTGGTCAGACGAGTAACACCTTCACGGTTAGAACATTCAGGGTCAGCAGCACGAGGACGCCGAAGATCACGGCGACGGCCAATGGCATAAGCAAGGAGGCAACACTCACCGTCAAACCCTAAGGGCATGTTGCACGTATGATGGCTTTCATTGGGCGGTGGCCTCACCTTTAATCTAATCACCCCAAAACTAGAAAGACCACCGGCTTCATCCCGATGGTCCTTCAAAGCTATTGAAGAGTTTAGCTGGAGAAGCAGCAAAAGGCGCAAGTTGGAAAGGGGGCAAGGCAGGCTTCTGCGTAAGAACTAACGACTCTAAGTCTGCCGCCGCCCCCGCTCACTTGAAAAGCCACTCATCACTGAAATGAACCACTCAACTGCAGCAATCTCTCGGGTTGGCCAGCACCTCTTGAATGTCAATCAGATTCAGATGGAAATGAATTAACACATGAAAGATCAATTGCTGGTAATTCAATGTTGACTGGCATTCAATGTTGAGCGCTACCGGCGGCAGACTGAGACTAGCTTCCTTCCTGTCCAGAAGCCTGCCTTGCCCCCTTCTGCAACTAACTAAACCAGCTTCTTTCCTCTAGCCTGCCTTGCCCCTTACCTATTGGGAGTTTCTGAAGAGCTGTTTTGCCTGAGAGGTTCCTGCAGTTGAGTGATTCATTGAATCTTGAGTGACTCTTGAGACAGCGGGGGCGGCGGCAGACTGAGACTAGCTTCCTTCCTGCCCAGAAGCCTGCCTTGCCCCCTTCTTCCCAACCTGCAACTAACTAAAACTAGCTTCTTTCCTCCGCCTGCCTTGCCCCCTTCCAACAAGCAACTAACTAAGCTAGCTTCTTTCCTCCGCCTGCCTTGCCCCTTAAGTGGCCAAGCGTCTTTTTGCAATCAGGACCTCGGGAATGTCGGCGTCGGCTTCACCCCAAACTTGCAGAAATCGTTGATAAGCGGCGCGCGCCTGATCGGCTTGAGCTTTGCGCTCATAAGCCTGGCCAAGATGGTAATGAGCAAGTGGGTAATTCGGATTGAGCCGAAGGATGCGCTCGTATTCGGCGATGGCCTCATCGAGTTGGCCCAGCTCCAGGTAAGCATTGGCAAGACAATCCTCAACGCCGTCGACATTCCATATCAGCGGCGGGTCCCGCAACGCTTCTCTAAACTCGTCGATTGCTTCGCTTGCACGCCCAGTCCTCAGGGCATAGTAACCACGCCAAAAGTGGAGTCGCTTTGGTCCAAGGATCGCCAGCGACTCCTCGTTGGAATTATCAAATATCTGCGCCCTCAGCTTATTGGCGGTGTGAAAGTCTCCCCGTTCCAGGGCGATAAGAAAGGCGCCTCCAAAATACTTGTAATATTTCAGCTCCTGGTTAGCGGCAGCTTGGGCTCGCGCCAGGTCGCCCTTTTTCCAATACAACAGGGCCAAGCGATGGTGACCGACTGCGCGATCCCAGTCGGACGGCGCGAATTGCAGAAAGCGACGATACTGCCGAATAGCAGCTCGATACCGGCCCAGGCGAAAATGAACGTCAGCAAGATGGAGCTTAGCAAAGTGAAACTCTGGGTCGAGTGCCAGGGCTCGATCAAACTCATCCAGTGCTTCCTCGTACCGCCCAGCCTCATTGTAGGTCATGCCTAAACTGTCATGCGCGTTTGGCTCGTGTGGTGCAAGCTGAACATAGCTCTGATGGGCAGCAATCGCCTCGTCGTATCGGCCAAGGCCGGAGCAGGAAAAACCGAGCGCGTTATAAAGGTGCTGGTTTTCCGGGTCAACAGCCAAGCCTTGCTTATATTCGTCCGTAGCTTCTTCCCAGTGCCCTTCGTAGCGCAGCAGGTAGCCCAGTCGTAAGTACGCTTCGACCTCTTGCGGGTAGCGGGCAATTAAAGCGCGGAATGCACGAATGGCGCTCCCCCTTCCTTCATTGACGAACGCATACCAGGCCAGAATGTGGAGCTTGTCCTTCTCGGTCAGGCGGTGTGATAGTTGAAACGCCTTCTCAAGATAGGGCTTGCTTTTGTCGACTTCGTTCACGCGGATGAGCGCGTGAGTGTAACCAATGCGCGCGTAAGCCATCGCGAATTGAGGATCCAGGGCGATGGCTTTTTCCCATAGGCTGATCGCCTGAAGGGTGTGATAGGCCTGCGCCCTTTCCAGAGCGAGAGAGTAATAGCGATAAGCCTCCAGGCTGTCGGTCATCACATCGGCCAAGCCCGTCCTTTTCTGTTCATTCTGTGCTGCCCCCAAATGACCTGCCAACTTTAGCGAGAGCAGGTCAACCTGCGTCAGAATTTGCTCGATGCTGTCGGCATTCATACTCTCCACCGCCAGTAGTTGACCATTTCCGGCGTCGTGCAGCTGAGCGTCAATACGCACCTTCTCTCCAAGTTGGACGAAACTGCCGAGCACAATCGCCTCCGCCCGGCTTCTTCTGGCAATTTCCAGGGCCTCTTCCAGTTGAATTCTATCTCCCTGCTTGTGACCTATTCTGTCCAGCAGCAGATGGAGCTGCTGACGATTGAGCACTATGAGCTTCGTCGACCGCGATAAATCAGTAATAACCATATCGCCTAAGCCCTCGCGCAGCCAATCCAGCTCCGAACCACCAGAACGGTTTTCGAAGAACATGACAGCGACCGCCTTCTTCCCCGGAACCTGCGGGAGGGTGGTTTTGGCCAACTGCTGTTTGGAGGGCCATAACCCCTCTTGGAAGCGTACTAAAAATCCTCCGGTCGCTCCCAGAATCAAGACAAAGCCGATGACAAGAGCAACGCGGAGTCCTTTGGATGCGGGAAACACGGCACGGTGAGGCAATAGTGCGGCCGAGGAAACGGCTAAGTCGGCCGTCGGTGTGTCGTCGTCTTCAAGAGTGACTTCTTCTTCAACCTGAACGGACGTAATTTCTTCCGTATGAATCGTCGTGAGCTCAGACAGTTTGGGTAGTTCAACAGGGCCAATGAAGCGATAACCGATTTTTGGAATAGTCTTAATAAAATGTGGGTGACGAGAATCATCGCCGAGCGCTTTGCGAATCTCCACAATGCACTGCACTAGAGCGTCATCAGTGACTGCCATTCCCTGCCAGACATTGTTGATCAAATCCTCCTTTGTAACCGTCTGCGTGCGGTGCTCGACGAGATAACGAAAGACTTGAAGAGTCTGTTCACGAAGGTAGCTCTCCTGTCCGTCACGTCGCAGACAACCACTCAGAGCGTCGACCTCGACATCTGCAAGGCGATAGATCTGATTGTTTGCTGAGCTCATCGGCAATACCACCGCCGATTAGGAAGATTTCGTAACGTTTCGTCTTTTCTCGTTACTTCATCCTGTCTCCTGACGGATAAAGCATGGCTTACAAGGAAAGAGCGGTTTCTCGGAGTTACTTAGAACGGAAGCGACAGGTATTCATGCGATGAGCGGATTATAGCAACGACTTTCTCAAGACAAAAGTTCAAAACATGATGAAGCGAACCCGCAGAATAATGTTCACCAAGGTACGCCGGCAGACAGTTACAGTGACCAGAACAGTTGTGATGGCTCACTGCCTGACCTGTCAGCGCGATGTAGAGACGATCAGCGCAGTAGACGCTGCCGCGTTCTTAAAGATTGCGGGTCGAATTCTGGAGACCGCGATCGCTTCGGGCCAGCTTCACCTGATCCCTATTCCGAATGGCAGCTCACGGGTTTGCAAGGAATCCCTGTCTGCCGTGGGGTAGACAGGCCGAAACCTCAGAGTCGCGCTCTCCTCGGCCGCTTGAACGACTTGATTGGATCTTTTTTGACCTTGATGAGGCGATTATGGGCAGCCCGCCTCCTATCGCTGACGTCAACCAGCGATGAGAACTTACCAGCCCAGAAGGGTTTTGATTATGAGAACGAGTGGAAACAGCTCGGCACAGTGGAGAAGAACTTCGTCTCAGTTCACGGTCCGGCACGCGTCAACATTACTTGGGCTAGCACTCGTCACGCTGCTGGTCGGCCAGACGTCACAACGCATCGTGCAATCCGCGGACTACGCTCCGGGCGCGAACTTCGGTAATGGCGGTAAAGCCCCGATGGATCTAGTGAGCCCCAATGACGCGGCATTTACCGAAACAATTCAGCCGGATGGCAACGTTAATGTGACCGGTATAAGCGAGCTTTTCCCGCCATCAATCGACCATCAAAACTTTTGGGCGCTTGCGCGAACCAGTGCGGCCCTGGCACCTACGGGGCCCATCTGCACCGTGGATTCAAATGGCGGTGCCGACTATACAACTATCCAAGCCGCAGTGAATGATGCTAACTGTATGACCATAAATGTCGCCGCGGGTACTTATTACGAGAACATACGCTTCGACCGCGGCGTCACGATTAATGGCGCCGGTGCAAGAAGCACGATAGTCAACGGTAGCGCAGTTACTTCGGCCTTCGTTATCGGTCAGCCGCCAATCGGGGGGGGATGCTACGGGAGCCCACGTCCGTTTGCCGTCACGCTGTCGGACATGGCCATAGTGAATGGGGTGGGGCAGGGTAGTTGTAGTTATGCAGGCGGGATAAGCAGCACTGTCGCGTTGACGTTGAACAACGTCACGGTCTCTGGGAATCACGGGTTCGCCGGCGCCATCTTTAGTTTTGGCTTCCTGACTATCAACAACAGCACCTTCTCCGGGAATACGGCGGACAATGGGTTCGGTGGCGCGCTCCGTATTGACGGCGGGGCGACGATTGCTAACAGCACGTTCTCTGGTAACGGTTTCGATAATGGTAGCGGCGGAGCCTCGCATGGCGGTGCAATCTTCGCAACAAGCTCCTTCACGGTGATTAACAGCACCTTCGCTAACAATATTGCGGTCAATTCGGGGAGCGCGATCTCAATAAGCAGCGGTTCTACGGCGACGCTGAAGAATACCATTATCGCAGGCAACACCAGTTGTTGCGGCGCCACCCAATGCACCGCTTTCGGTAGTACGTTTAGCGATGGCGGACACAACCTCGATTCAGGTTCGTCTTGCGGTTTCAGCACGGCTAACGGTTCGCTGAATAATGCCAACGCCAATCTCGGCCCACTCCAGAATAATGGCGGCCCTACGGACACCAGGGAGCTGCTAACAGGCAGCCAGGCGATTAACGCGGCGGACAATTCCATCTGCTCCGCGCCCCCCGTGAATAATCTTGATCAGCGCGGAGTGACACGACCTCAAGGTTGCGACTGTGATATTGGCGCCTTTGAATTTGAGGAGCCCCCCAACAGTGACCAGACTGATACAGATGGCGACGGTGAGCGTGACATCTGCGACAATTGTCCGTTCGACGTTAATGCAGACCAGACTGACACCGACACCGACGGAACCGGAGATGTTTGTGACCAAGATGACGACAACGACCTTATTCTGGATGGCGACGACAACTGTCCGCTAGTCGCTAACTCGGCCCAGACTGATACTGACGCCGATGGCCTCGGAAATGCGTGTGATCCCGATGATGACGATGACACCGTTCTCGACGGCGCTGACAACTGTCCACTAGTTGGCAACTTTGACCAGATTGACACCGATGGGGACGGAATTGGAAATGCCTGCGATCCAGATGACGATAATGACACCGTTCTTGACGGCGATGACAACTGCCCACTACTTGCCAACTACGACCAGAGTGATGCTGACAGCGACGGAATTGGAGATGCCTGTGATTCAGATGACGATAATGACGGAGTAGTTAACGGCAATGACAACTGCCCGCTAATCGCCAACCCAGACCAGACTGATGCTGATAGCGATGGAAGCGGAGATGCTTGTGATCCCGATGATGACAATGACAACGTCCTCGATGGCGCTGACAATTGTCCGTTAATCACCAACTCGGACCAAGCTAACAACGATAGCGACGGGTTTGGAAATGCTTGTGATCCAGATGACGACAATGACACCGTTCTCGACGGCGATGACAACTGTCAATTAGTTGCCAACACTGACCAGAGTGACAACGATAGCGACGGAATCGGAGATGCTTGCGATACCGACGACGACAACGACACTGTTCTCGATGGCGCTGACAACTGTCCGCTAGTCGCCAACTCAAACCAGTCTGACACTGATCTTGATGGCATCGGAAATGCTTGCGATACGCAAGGAACTACGCCCGTGGGGAATGACGTACCCGTGCAAGCAACCGTGGGGTCAACGACAATAACCACCACCTTCCCCAGTGTCATTGTTGGTGGAACGACGACTGTCATCCCCGTTGATCCAAACTCAGTGGGCACATTGCCGGGTGGTTTCGAACTGTTCGGCGGCAATCTGGCCTTCGAGATCTCGACGACAGCACTATTCTCGCCTCCAATTACCGTCTGCTTTCAGCTGCCTTCGATCACTGACTCAGCGCAGTTTTCCAACCTGAGAATACTGCACAGTGTCAGCAAACTCGACCTAGTTGTGGCGAACTCCGGCTCCAGCAATGCTTCAGTAAGATTGGGTAACGGAGCGGGTGGCTTCAGCGGAGTCACAAACTTCAGCGCGGGAACGACTCCCAGCTCAGTTGCGGTAGGTGATTTCAACAATGACGACAATCCCGACATGGCAGTCGCAAACCAAGGCTCAAATAATGTTTCGGTTCGTTTAGGGAACGGTACGGGTGGCTTCGGCGGAGTAACTAACTTCGCCGTAGGCACAAGTCCGCGCTCTATTGCCATAGCCGACTTTAACAATGACGGCAATCTGGACCTGGCGGTGGCCAGTGCTGGGTCCAATAACGTTTCCGTTCTGCTAGGAACTGGTAGCGGGACCTTCTCAGCTGCCACCAATTTTGGCGTGGGAAGTAGCCCTCGGTCAATCGCAGTAGCTGATTTCAACCGTGACGGGAAACCGGACTTAGTAACTGCCAACGCCAGTTCCAATACGGTTTCAGTCCTCTTAAGAACAACCGATGGAACGAGCTTTGAAGCAGCTACCAGTTTCACAGTTGGAAGCAGCCCGCGCTCTGTGGCTGTTGGCGATTTCGATCGTGATGGTAATCCCGATCTGGCGGTGGCAAATGCCAACTCCAATAATGTATCCATTCGCCTGGGCGACGGACTAGGAGGCTTCGGCGGGGTCACCAACTTCTCAATGGGCACCACTCCTGTCTATGTGGCCGTAGGTGACCTCAACAATAATGGCGCTGTCGATCTGGTGGTGGTGAACCAGGGCTCCAACAATGTGTCGATTCGTTTGGGAAACGGTGTCGGAGGCTTTGGCTCTGCCACGACTGTTTCTACAAACTCGAGTCCTCGAGCTGCTGTGCTAGCGGACTTCAATAACGACAATAGACTTGATCTGGCAGTGGCCAACTCCGGCTCAAACAACGTTTCGATTCGGTTAGGAAACGGCAGCGGCGGCTTTGCCGGAGCTACCAACTATTCTGCCGGCACCACGCCAGTTGCGATTGCCGCCGGCAACTTCAATAAGGACACTGTCGTAGTTGATCAAACTATCCTCTCTGGTCCAAACGCACCTGACTTTGGCACGCCGCCGACCACGCCGCCGACCATTTGCGCCAATGTGATGTCCTTCAGTCCATTTGTCCTTGCAAAGGTCGTACCCTTGCCGGCAGATCTCGAAATAGTAAAGAGCGATACCACTGATCCGGTGCCTCTAGGAAACAACATCAACTATAGGATTGAGGTGGAAAACGAAGGTCCTGGTAACGCCACCGGGGTCACTGTCACCGATACCCTGCCGGCAAACGTCACCTTTGTCTCCGCCTCATCCGCTTGCTTACATGACTCCGGCACTGTCACCTGCACAATCCAGAATTTGTCTAATGACGACGACGTGGACTGGACCATCATTGTGCGCCCTCAGGCGACTGGCGTTTACACCAACACCGCAACAGTTACCGCCAACGAAGTTGATCCCAACCTGAGCAATAACACCGATGGTTCCCAAACCACGGTCGTGACAGGCGTATCTTCAGTGCAACTTATTCCCACTTGTGTGAAGGGTGGGAACATTGTGAATGGAACTGTAACTCTCTCGGCGCCAGCGCCGAGCGGCGGTGTGGTGGTGTTACTTTCCAGCAGCAATACAAGTGTCGCGAGGCCCACCGTAAATGGCACTTCCGTGAATAGTATTACGATTCCCGTTGGCGAGACGAGTGGGACGTTCACGGTTAAGACATTTAGTGTCTATAGCACTAAGACGGTGAAGATTAAGGCGACGCTCAACGGTACGAGCAAGGAAGCGACGCTTACGGTGGTGCAGTATCGATGCAGCTAAATTGCTCTTGAGTGCAGTACTGAGACCGTGAGGATTAAGGCGACAGCCAATAGCATCAGCAAGGAGGCAACACTGACGGTCAAGCCCTGAGCCATGGCTGCACTTGCTAATAATTGCAGGTGAGGAAGGGGGCAAGTTAGGCTTCTGGACAGGAACGAGGCTAGTTTCAGTCTGCCGCCGCCCCCGCTCAACATTGAAGGCCAGTCAACATTGAATTACCCGCAATTGATCTTTCATGTGTTAGTTCATTTCCATCTGAATGTGATTGACATTCAAGAGGTGCCGGCCAACCTGAGAGATTGCTGCAGTTGAGTGGTTCATTTCAGTGATGAGTGGCTTTTGAAGTCAGCGGGGGCGGCGGCAGACTGAGACTAGCTTCCTTCCTGTCCAGAAGCCTGCCTTGCCCCCTTTCCAACTTGCAATTATTTAAGGATGCTCCTTTCCCTACCCAGAAGCGTGCCTTGCCCCCTGCGGCCTTTTTCACTGTGAGGTCGACATGGGCAACCCAAGAGAGTCGGGCATATCTCTCTGAACCGACAACCGGGCAGTTACCTTTCTATCGATAAATTCACCGCCGAGACGCAAAGTTCGCAGAGGATGCTCCGAGGAAATTCTTTGTCCGTCAGACTTTTGGTTCAATAAGAGTAGTCGGAAAACTCAAGACGCCACACCACAATCAAATTCATAGCCTTGGACAATTCTAGCTTGACCTCAAGTCATATAACGATTAGCATAAAACTTCGAACGAACGTTCGAACGAGTAAAACTTTTCCGAGGCGGCCACCGAGTGCCGCCCTATCAGGACTCGCGAACTAGCGTAACTTCGTTGGATCCCTGCCAGGAGACGCCGGTGATTAACTTTCAAAGTTCGCCTGAACAGTACAAGCACTGGAAACTCAACATTGAAGGTAAAGTAGCGACACTCTCGATGGATGTGCAGGAAGACATCACAGTGGCCGAAGGTTACAAGCTAAAACTCAATTCCTACGATCTCGGAGTTGATATCGAACTTGCCGATGCAATCCAGCGCCTCAGATTCGAGCATCCGGAAGTACGCGTCGTCGTGATTACCAGCCTGAAGCCGCGGATCTTCTGCGCCGGCGCCAACATCTACATGCTGGGCACCTCCTCGCATGCGTTCAAAGTAAATTTCTGCAAGTTCACAAACGAGACTCGCTGCGCGATCGAAGACGACTCACACAATTCAGGGAGACGGTATATTGCCGCTTTGAATGGCACAGCTTCCGGCGGTGGTTACGAATTGGCAATCGCTTGCGACGAGATCTATCTGGTGGATGATGGCAACTCTGCTGTTTCCCTTCCCGAGGTGCCGCTGCTCGGTGTGCTGCCAGGCACGGGAGGTCTGACACGTTTGGTCGATAAGCGCAAAGTACGGCGCGATCGTGCTGATGTATTCTCCACGCTCGCGGAAGGATTGAAAGGTAAACGCGCTAAAGATTGGAACCTCATCGATGACACGTTTCCCACGAGCAAGTTTCAGGAAGCAATCGACAAACGCGTTCGCGAGCTGGCGCAAGGTGTCAATGTAACGCATGCTGTCAGCTTGCGCGCCGTGCGTGATACCGAAGCTTCGCAAGCTAACAGCATGCGCTACAGCGCTGGAATCAAACTCAACCCACTGGAGGTTGAGAGCACCGCCAACAGTCGTGACTATAAATACGTAAGCCTCAAACTAAGTCGTGAGAAGCGTTACGCCGACCTGACTCTGCGAGGCCCCGAAGCAGACCTGCCAACTACTGCCGAGGACATACAGAAACTCGGCGACACCTATTGGCCGTTGCGCGCCTTTCGAGAGTTAGACGACTCCTTGCTGCACTTGCGTGTTAACGAGCCAGAAATTGGTTTGGTTTGCCTCCGCACTGAGGGAAGCATTGATAACGTGCTCGCTGTTGACCGAACCCTGGCCGCCAATCGTGACCAGTGGCTCGTGCGCGAAATCATTCTTCAGATGGCTCGGGTCTTGCGCCGGCTCGATCTCACAGCTAAGAGCTTCTTCGCAATCGTGGAGCCGGGAAGCTGCTTTGCCGGGAATCTCCTGGAGTTGTTGCTCGCCTCCGATCGCAGTTACATGCTGAACGATCCCGACCAGAGAGTTGAACTCGCGCTGAGCGAGCTCAACGCAGGGGCTCTGCAGATGAGCAACGGCTTGAGCAGATTGCAGTCCCGCTTCCTGGCAGAGCCGCAAAGAGCTGATGAACTGCTTGCGCACGAAGGAAGATTCGTTGCCGAAGACGCAGAGGACGCCGGCCTGATAACCTTTGCGCCCGACGACCTCGACTGGGAGGACGAGATTCGCGTGGCGATTGAAGAGCGCACATCGCTCTCACCGGATGCATTGACTGGTATGGAAGCTTCGCTCAGGTTTGCCGGCCCCGAAACGATGGATACCAAAATCTACGGCCGGTTGACCGCCTGGCAAAACTGGATCTTTCAACGCCCTAATGCTGTTGGTCCACAGGGAGCCCTGACTAATTACGGAAAGCCGACACAGGCGCAGTTTGATTACAGGAGAACATAGCAAGTCGCAGTCAGGAAGGGTTGCTTGCACCCGCTGATACTCAACCACTCAACTGCAAGGGTTCAGCGGGTGCAAGCAACCCTTCCTGACTGCGACTTACCAGAGTGAATCTATATTGCTGAGATTGGGAATTGTATATGGAGTTATACGAACGCATACCGAATAACGTGAACCTCTCCGAAGATAAGAAGCTCCAGCGCGCGCTGGAGAAATGGCTGCCAGACTACCTCGAGTGGTGGCGAGAGATGGGTCCAGAGGGTTTTCAGGAGAAGGACGTCTATCTACGCACGGCAATAAGTGTTGAGCCAGACGGCTGGGCCAATTTCGACTACGTCAAGATGCCCGACTATCGCTGGGGTATTTTTCTCAAGCCCTCCGTCGCTGACGCGAAGATTGGTTTCGGCGACAACTATGGCAAGCCCGCATACCAGGAAGTACCGGGAGAATTTCGCAATGCGCTCCGCCGCATCATTGTCACACAGGGTGACACGGAGCCCGCTTCCGTGGAGCAGCAGAGGCAATTGGGTAAGACCTGTCCTTCTCTTTATGACCTAAGAAACTTGTTTCAGGTAAACGTTGAGGAGGGCCGCCATCTCTGGGCCATGGTCTACCTGCTGCAACGTTATTTTGGCCGCGACGGACGGGACGAAGCAGACGCCTTGCTGGAACGACGCAGCGGCAATCCTGATAAGCCGCGTATTCTCGAGGCGTTTAATCAACCCTGCGACGATTGGCTCAACTTCTTCTGCTTCACGATGTTTACTGATCGTGACGGCAAGTATCAGCTATCGGCGCTGGCAGAGTCAGGTTTTGAGCCCCTCGCGCGCACCTGCCAGTTCATGCTTACCGAAGAAGCGCACCACATGTTCGTCGGCGATACAGGCATTGGACGCGTCGTGAAACGCACTGCTCAACTGATGAAGGAAGGCGACCCTCGCAGACTGGGTGGCATTCCACTGGACATTATTCAGAGGTACATCAATTTTTGGTTCAGCTACTCACTGGATCTCTTCGGTGGAGAGATCAGCTCCAACTCTGCTGACTTCTTCGCCGCCGGCCTCAAGGGACGCTACAAGGAGCAGGAGCAGTATGAAGACCATCTCGCGGTCGACCAGAGTTTCAAGATGACCGTAGTTGAAGGCGGCCAATTAAAGGAGCGCGAAGTAGCGCTCCGCAATGCTTTGAACGAGGTCTTACGAGGTGAATACGTTAAGGACTGCGAAAAGGGGTTGGCCCGGTGGAACAAGATTCTGGCTGAGGAAGGAATCGGCGAGCGCTTGTTTCTTCCTTCTACCCGTTTCCACCGGCACGTCGGGGAATACGCTGGATCCTATTTCAATATTAAAGGCGATCCCATTTCTCAGGAACGGTTTGAGCGGGAACAATCCGAGTGGTTGCCAACTATGGAAGATCGTGAGTATGTACGCAGTCTTATGCATCCGGTAACTGAACCCGGAAAGATTGCCAACTGGATTGCGCCTCCAGCCGCCGGCATTAAAGGCAAGCCGTTCGAGTTTGAATACGTGAGGCTGTGACGGCGGAATAGCGGATTGCGGATTGCGAATTTACAGCCCGCCAATTGCCAGCCTGGAGCTAGAGGCACACATGAAGAGGAGCGCAATCAATGAAATCGGGGGATCCCAATCCGCAATCCGCAATTCGCAATTCGCAATTCGCAGCTCGCAATCCACAATCCACAAACGTGACCGGCACGATCAAAAGCTCGAGTTCATCCTGCGCACCTCGGCCCAGATTTTTGCCAAGAAGAGCTATCACTCCACCTCTATGCGTGACATCTCGCGCGGTACAGGAGTAAGCCTGGCCGGCTTATACCACTATTGCAGATCGAAGGAAGAACTGCTGTTTCTAATCCAAGACAACTGCTTCGGTCGCGTCCTGGAACGACTTGAGGAACGTCTGGAAAACACGAAGGACCCGGTCCAGAGACTACGCATCTTCATTGAGAATCATCTTGCTTTCTTTGCCGCCAACATGGCGGAGATGAAGGTGCTTTCGCATGAATCTGGTTCACTTGCCGGAAAAATGCACGCGCGAGTGGCAGGAAAAAAACGGAAGTATACCGAAGTTGCGCGCCGCATCCTCGCCGCACTGCAGGAACAACAGGCTCCTGACAAACGGCGAGATCTAACCGTAGCCACATATGCCCTGTTTGGGACGATGAACTGGATATATAACTGGTATGATCCGCGCGGAAAGCTTAAGGTGCGCGAATTAGTTGATAATGTCTTTCAACTGTTTTTGAACGGCTTCATTGGCGACTTGCCTGTTGAAGATTTAAACTCGCCGAGCAAGAGTGAATTCCTGAGCGTCTGGAGAGAACCTCGCCCTGGTGGTATGTCCCTGAGATAAGAAGGAAACAATGGCCGAAAGAGCAGATCACTTTCAGATTACAGAAATGAAGCGAAATCTGGTGCGCTGCGCAACCAGGGATGGTGTCGCGCTGATAACATTAAATGATCCGCCAGCGAATACATACAGTTATGAAATGATGCAAGAACTGGATCGGGCCATTCTAGCGGCGCGCATGGATGAGAGCATCCAGGTCATTGTGCTTACCGGCTCCGGGGAAAAGTTTTTCTGCGCGGGAGCCGACATCAATATGCTTGCGGACGTCACGCCCACGTTCAAGTACTTTTTCTGCCTTCATGCCAATGAGACCCTCTCGCGTCTAGAACAGACACCAAAGTTGGTTATCGCAGCCATCAATGGGCATTGTGTGGGCGGAGGACTGGAAGTAGCCATGGCCGCTGACATTCGTATTGCGCGCAGTGGTGCCGGCAAGATGGGCCTGCCGGAAGTCTCCCTCGGCGTATTGCCTGGTACAGGCGGAACGCAGCGCCTGGTTCGCTTGGTTGGCAAAGCAAAAGCGATTGAGCTGATGGCCACAGGTGACTTGTTTGATTTCGAGCAGGGCGAGGAACTGGGAATCATCAATCACATATTTGAGGCCGAGTCCGGCGAGGAGTTTCTTAAGCAAGTCCTTGATTTTGCGTGCCAGTTCACGACCCCGAACAAGGCTGCGCAGGCCGTTGGACGCATCAAGCGCAGTGTACAAACAGGAGCGGAGCTTCCTTTGGAGTATGCTTTGGCCCTGGAGCGCGAGCTACAGCAGCATCTGTTCCAGTCGGAAGACGCGCGCGAAGGCCTCGATGCCTACGTGAACAAACGCAAGCCGGAGTTTAAGGGAAAGTAAGCGAGGGATTGCGGATTTCGAATTGCGGATTTCGAATTTCGCTTTTCGGATTGTGGATTTCTAAGTTTCCCGTATGGCTGTTATTGCTTACTAGATTCGCAATGCAATCCGCAATTCGCAATCCGAAATCCGCAATCTGCCCATTATGCCCGAACATATCGACATTGATGAACAGTCGGGGATCGTCACGATCACCCTCAATCGTCCCGAAAAGCTGAACGCGTTTAGTGGACATATGCGCCGCGATCTGGCGGAGGCGCTGGAAGAGGCCGGAAGCGATCGTAGCGTTAGAGTGGTTGTGATCACCGGCGCCGGCCGGGCATTTTGTGCCGGCGGCGACGTTGCGTTTATGGCCGAGTTGATTGAGAGACAAGACGCCGAGGAGTTTGCACGACTACTGGGGGCAGCTCAACGAGTAATCACATCAATCAGGGAGATGACCAAGCCCGTGATCGCTGCGATAAACGGACCGGCATCAGGCGCCGGCTGCAATCTGGCCCTGGCATGCGATCTGCGAATTGCTTCCACCAATGCAACCTTCAGCCAATCGTTTGTAAAAGTCGGTCTCCATCCTGATTGGGGCGGGACATACTTTTTGCCTCGCCTCGTTACGCCAAACAAAGCTTGTGAACTGTTTTTTCTGGGTGAGGTGATCGATGCGGAAGAAGCGTGGCGTTTGGGAATAGTCAATAGGGTCGTAAAACCTGAGGAGTTGAATGCCGTCACACAGGAGTTTGCGGATCGATTGCGAAACGCTGCAGCAATCTCCATCGCGGCTGCTAAGCAGGCAGTCTACCTCAGCGATGCGGCTAATCTGGAGGAGATGTTGCGTTACGAAACCGAAACGCAGATGCGTTGCTTTGCGTCGCAGGATGCGCGCGAGGGTATACGCGCCTTCCTGGAGAAACGAGCGTCAAAGTTTACGGGACATTGATAATTGCGGATTGCGAATTAGGGAATGATGTCTCTTGAGGGCAAGCTTGCATTGATTACCGGCGGAGGGCGCGGCATAGGTCGAGCGATTGCGCTACAGTTCGCCGGCGAAGGTGCGCAAGTCATCCTGAGCGCACGCACTGCCCAACAGATACAGCACGTAGCGGAAGAAATCGGTCCAGGCTCGCTGGCAATCGATTGTGATGTCTCTAAACCAGAAAGCGTCAAACGGTTGTTCAGCATTCTTCAGGACAAATTGGGCCGCGGACCAGATATTCTGGTTAACAACGCCGGCGTTGTTGAGAGTGCGCCAATCACGAGGACGGATGACGACCTCTGGAACCGCCATCTGGCCACAAATCTTTCCGGTACGTTCTACTGCACGCGAGCGGCGTTGCCTTCAATGCTCGAGCGCGGTTGGGGCCGAATTATCAACATTGCTTCAATTGCCGGTAAAACAGGCGCTCCTTACACTGCTGCTTATGCTGCGTCTAAACATGGCGTCCTGGGCCTGACGCGATGTGCTGCCCTGGAAGTAGCAACAAAAGGGATAACGGTAAATGCAATCTGCCCTGGCTACGTCGATACTCAGATGACCACACTTGCGGTCGAAAACATAACCACAAAAACAGGACGTTCAAAAGACGACACCTTGAATTTTATCAAAGCAATGAGTCCACAGCAGCGACTGATCACGCCTGAGGAGGTCGCCGCGGTTGCGTCGCTGCTCGCCTCAGACCTTGGCCGTGGCATAAATGGCCAGGCTATCAACGTCGATGGCGGGGCGGTCCTTTTTTAATTCCTCGTCGATAACGGTATGAAATCATTCAGCTCCAATCTTCTGTTGTTCCTGCTTATGAGCTTCACTGGAAGCCTTTACTCTGCCAGTGCCGGCACTTTGCTCGTATTGAACAAGACTGACAACACTGTGTCCTTTATCGAATGGCCTGGAAACCGTCTGGTAACGACGTTACCAACTGGCGTTGGCCCACACGAAGTTGCTGTTTCCCCGAACGGGACCCTGGCGGTTGTTAGTAACTACGGCATCCAGGCGCAGCCAGGTAACTCGTTAACAGTACTGGACATTTTGGCTGGAAGGGTCGTCAAGACCATTGATCTTGCAGAACATCGCCGACCCCACGGGATTACCTGGCTTAATAAGAACGAATTGGCGGTGACAGCAGAAGGCAGTGGCGCTTTGTTGATTGTCGATATCACCAGCGGCAAAATTCTTAATGCTATCCCTACTCTTCAGAGCATTTCCCACATGGTGACGATCGCTCGCAAACTCAACCGCGCCTTTGTCGCCAACATCGGATCCGGCACCGTCACGGTTATTGACCTGAATGAGATGAAAAAGATCACCGATGTTAAAACGGGAGCGGGAGCAGAAGGCATCGACATTTCACCGGAAGAAAAAGAGGTCTGGGTGACGAATCGGGCTGCCAATACCATCTCCGTTATTGACGCAAGAAACCTGAAAGTGACGGCTACTATCGAATCGAAGGAGTTTCCTATTCGTGTCAAGTTTGTTCCCGACGGCCAGTATGCCCTGATTTCAAACGCGCGATCAGGTGACGTCGCGGTCTTCAACGTAAAGTTGCGAAAAGAGATCAAGCGCGTTCCGATGACCGCGAAAGCAACGGCGGCAAGCAGCGACTCACAGCGCATCTTTGGTAATCAATTCGGCAACAGCCCTGTGCCTGTGGGCATACTGGTTGCCCCCGAACTAAAACACGCCTTCATCGCAAATACCAACGCTGACCTCATTACGGCTATTGATCTGAAGAGCTGGCAGATAGCAGGCCGTTTGACGGCGGGGAAAGAGCCTGACGGCCTGGGTTACTCACGATTATCCGTTAAGTAAACCGATCCACATTTTCTTCCGCATTTCATAAACGAGCCGTACTGGCAAGCCAACAATGTTGAAGTAGTCTCCATCTATTGCCTCAATAAACAATGCAGCCTTGCCCTGGATTGCGTAGGCGCCCGCTTTGTCCATGGGTTCGCCCGTTGCCACATATGAATTGATCTCCTCGGCCGACATCTCAGCAAATTTTACTCGCGTTCTTTCATACTCAACGCTCGTGACATCGGCAGCTCCGGCCCTGATTAGCGCGACACCCGTTAAGACCTCATGCCACTTTCCGCTTAAGAGCCTGAGCATACGAGTTGCATCTGCTTCATCTATGGGTTGGCCCAATATCTGATCCTCAACAACGACCACCGTGTCAGCCCCGAGCACCAGGCCTGCTGCGATCTTTACTGCGACGGCAGTGGCTTTCTCACGGGCGAGCCGCTTGACGTAATTCTCAGCAGTTTCGGAAGGCCATCTTGTTTCATCAATTCCCGCAAGCATACTTTCAAACGGCCAGCCGACAGCTTGCAGGATCTCGGCACGCCTCGGACTCTTCGAAGCAAGCCAGATTTTCTCAGACAAATGCTCACCAGGCTTCAAGGCGCTCCTCCTCCATTTGGAACTCCCGGGAAATGTTCGTTACACTTTCATCCAAATTTTCCCGATTGCAGGCTAGAAAATAGCAGAACGCTGCCGGGCATCGTCAAATCACAGATATGGACCAACTGATCAAGACTCTACCGGCTATAGTAGCTGCTGCCGGGGCTTCGGCCGAATTGCTTGAGGCGGCAGCCATCGCCGCCTGGAACTATACAGTTGGCCCGGGCTTGGGAGAACAGACCAAAGCCCTTCGCCTGGTGGAGGGAAAACTCACCGTGGCGGTTCGAGATAAGGTGTGGCAAAAACAACTCGAATCGATGCGCGGTGAGTTGCGGCCTCGATTGAACTCGATTCTGGGCCAGGCGCTGGTGACGTTGATCGAGTTTAGCGTGGAGCCCGACCTGCTCCAGCAGTCGCAAGTCAGTGCCAAGCGGAGTAATCTTGGGGAACAGCCGGTACCGCTTGATTTGCTCGCGGCGGCTACTGCCATTAAAGATAGCAAACTGCGTAATTCATTTGTTGCTGCGGCGGTGAGCTCGATACGCAGATTGGAGGCGTCGCCGTCGATAGAGTTGGAATCGTGAATTCTCGGCACCTGTCTTAAGCAAACGGAAATTTCACTATGCCAATTACGAAAGCTGATATCGAAAAAGTTGCACAACTCGCGCACGTTGAAATGGCCACCGAAGAGCTCGAGATCTTCGGACCGCAAATAGCCGAAATCGTCAACTATGTTGAGCAGTTAAGGGAGATTGACACCAGCAACATAGAGCCTTCAATTGGCGGCCTCACTCCGGAAGGTGAACGCACAGAAGCCTCTCGCCCGGACGAGGTGGGCCCTTCGCTGGGGCAGAAGACGGCCCTCGCAGAAGCACCCGATCCAGCGTCCGGCCATTTTCGCGTACCAAAAGTGCTCTAAGCCGGAAACCAGAATCCGTTGGTTTACCCGTGAGTCAATTTGCTTTCTGCGAGCCACGCTACTCGTCTATGTTCTTTTTTGAAAAATTGCGCTGCTTTACCTCACACCAGCATGAAACCTCGACCTCTCAAGTCACTGCATTCAGAAGCATCTCTTAGTCAGGATAAACTGAAGCAGTATGATAAACTTTCAACCGAAGTCCTGATCCAATCTTTGCGGCCAGGCTTACCAGGATCCCTAAAGGTGAGGCCTGACGGCACTATCATAAATGGGCATCATCGCATCAACATCTTGCGGAATCGTGGAATTGCCGTCGATTTCTTACCGCGTGAGATTGTGCGTCGTAGATGAACTCTAGCGAATTATGACCAGCATCTATTGGATTGATGGTTCCTGGTCAGGCCGCCTGGCACTTGTTTCTCGTCCACGAGGCGGAGACTGGCTGGAGACAGATGTGCGCGCGTGGGCAAGCGCCGGGATAAACGTAGTCGTTTCGCTCCTTACGCGGCCGGAGGTTGGCCAATTTGAGCTCTTGCAAGAGGCGACTCTTTGTTGTGATCAGGATATTCAGTTCCTGCAGTTTCCAATTGTCGATCGCAGAGTACCGATGTCATATGACACTAGTTTAACCTTCGTCAAGAAATTGGAGGAGACTCTATCGCATGGGAGAAACATTGGGATCCATTGCCGCCAAAGCATCGGGCGGTCGGCTATCATCGCGTCTGCCATTCTGGTGCTCGCCGGCGTGGAACCGGAAAGATCCCTCAAAATTGTCGCCAAGGCTCGGGGAATGACTGTCCCTGAAACTCAAGAGCAACGAGATTGGGTAATGAGTTTTGGAAAAGAGATAATGGCTCCTGCCAATTAGCAGTAGATCTCTAAGGTCACAATGTTCGAGCGAAATTCCATTGAGTCTTTGCAGTCGTTGCTGCGCACTTCGAAAACTACCGCGTCCATAGTGGTGGAATCATCTTTGGATGCCGCGGAGCAGTTCAACGAAAGACTCAATGCATTCCTTGAAATCGACCGGAAAGGGGCTTTGCAGAAAGCGCGGGAGATCGATACCAGTGCACCTGGAGACGTCAAGGAGCAGCTCCTCAGTGGTGTACCCTTAGCAATAAAGGACAATATCTGCGTCGAGGGATTACAAGCCTCTTGTGGCTCCAAAATTTTGGGCGACTATCATCCACCCTATAACGCTACTGTCATAGAGAGGCTCCTCAAAGCAGGAGCGGTGATTATTGGCAAAACCAATTGCGACGAATTTGCCATGGGATCATCCAATGAGAACTCAGCCTTTGGTGTGGTCAGGAATCCATGGGATACGACGCGGGTGCCGGGTGGTTCTTCGGGGGGCTCTGCGGCCGCCGTTGCCGCGGGCATAGTGCCGGTGGCCCTTGGCTCGGACACAGGAGGTTCGGTACGTCAGCCTGCCGCTCTGTGTGGTGTATTTGGTCTCAAGCCAACCTATGGACGCAACTCGCGATACGGGCTGGTAGCGTTTGCCTCTTCACTGGATCAAGTGGGCGTGTTTGGTCGTAGTGCGGACGATGTTGCAACGGTCTTAGGCATCATCGCCGGTAGAGATTGTCACGACTCCACCACTGCCGACGTGCCGGTACCGGATTACAAGGCCGAGTTAGAGAAAGACATCAAAGGGCTACGGCTTGGTTTGCCGCGCGCGCTCTATGGTGAAGGTCTCGATAATGAGGTGCGCGCGTGTGTCCTTGGTGTCGTGGATGCATATCGCGAACTGGGGGCTGAAATTGTCGATATTGAATTGCCCAATGCCCGCTATGCAATAGCCGTCTACTACATCATAGCTACCGCCGAAGCATCTTCAAACCTTGCTCGCTACGACGGAGTGCGGTACGGATTCAGGGCCGAAGAAGCACCTGAGCTGCGGCAGATGTATCGCAAAACACGTGAAGAGGGTTTTGGTCCTGAGGTAAAACGCCGCATTATGTTGGGTACGTATGTGCTTTCGGCCGGCTATTACGACGCTTACTATAAAAAGGCTCAGCAGGTGCGAGCGCTGATTAAGGACGATTTTCGCCGGGCATTCGAAAGATGTGATGCCTTCATTACTCCGACTTCGCCGACACCAGCATTTCTGATTGGTGAGAAGGTTGACGATCCGCTCTCCATGTACCTGAACGACATCTACACCGTTACTGCCAACCTCGCCGGTGTTCCAGGCCTAAATGTGCCTTGCGGATTATCCACGACTAAATTGCCAATTGGCTTTCAACTGCTGGGCCCCTACTGGTCTGAGTCGACGCTACTCAAACTGGCGCATGCTTACGAAAGAGCGTTTCCCTTCACTGCACGCCCGCCAATCTTTGCTGATTAGGATTGAGAATGCCAGGTGTTGTCCGGTGAGGTTGCTGAACCGTGATTCCCGTTTGGGCGCCGGTTGGCTCTGTCAGGAATCAGGTCGCCCGTGAAGATCTCGAGTACGTTTTTGGCAGTGCCCACAACAGGCGTTACATCAAGTCCCACATGAATCGCCCCAGGAAGCAGCCCTTTTCTTCTGATCTCATACCCAGCCAGTCCCACCGCGAACAATGATCCAATGACAGGGACGGGCTTAATCACTCTCTTTACGAGACCCCAGCCACCGGCTCTTATGATTCTTCTCTTGATTTTCATCCTGACGTTGCCTCAATAGGTTCGCAAACTTGAATCCAATATAACAGGACGCTGCTTCGAACACTAGATGAGATATTGCGAGAAATGGTTGTGTGTTAGCATGACCACTTCAGTCAAGAAAAAGCAGGCAATCATTGGCTAAACCCCATGTGTCTGAAGAGGTTCATATTTGCAGTGTTTTTACTATCGGCCACCCTGGTTTCTTGTAACAAGGGTTCTGGACCAGCACAGCGGCGCCTCTTAATCTATACGCCTCACGGGCAGGATCTGTTGCGGGATTTCATCGGCCGCTACCGACAGGAACAGGGAGCAGTCGAAATCCAGTTCTTAGACATGGGCTCGCGCGAGATACTTGAGCGAGTGCGCGCTGAGCGGAACCGGCCCCAGGCAGACCTTTGGTGGGGCGCATCACACACCACCTTCCAGACGGCAGCGGAAGAGAATCTCCTGGCCCCCTACAAGCCGTCGTGGGCTGACAAAGTGCCGGCCGCGAGTCATGAAACAGGTCATCTCTGGTATAGCATCTACCAGACTCCGGAAGTCATTGTCTATAACAGCGATGTGGTGACGGTCAGCGACGCCCCCCGCGATTGGGACGATGTCGTGGACGCGAAGTGGCGGGACAAGGTTTTGATCCGAAATCCCAATCCGTCGGATTCGATGCGTGTGATCTTCGGCGCGATGATTTTGCGGTTCTACAAAGACACTGGCTCGCCGGAGAAGGGCTATGATTGGCTCCGTCGTCTCGACGCCAATGTTCATGAATACACTGCAGACGGCACGCTCCTAATGCAAAAACTGGCCCGTCGCGAGGGTCTCGTCAGCCTCTGGGATTTGCCGGACGTGCGGCTCTATAAGGAGCAGAAGGGCCTGCCACTCGGCTACACTGTTCCCACGAGTGGCACGGCAATAATAAATGAAGGAATCGCTATCTTGCGGGGCGCCCCCAATGAGGCTGAGGCACAGAAGTTCTACGAATTTGTCACCAGACCGGAAAGCCTCGTGCATGCGGCCCAAAATTATTACCGGATTCCTATTCGTACCGATCTGGATCGAGCCAAATTACCTCTCTGGATGAACGAACCGTTCCCCGCACTGTCTCTTGATTGGGATCTGCTTCGAAAGGAAGGCGGTGAGTGGCTTCGTTATTGGGACACTGAGATACGCGGGCGAACCCAGAAATCTAACGGTTACTAACGAGGAAACGAATCTCCAGTCTATGCCGTTACTGTCTCTAAAAGGACTTTCAAAGTCGTATGGTCAGACGCAAGCGGTCGCAGATCTTACGCTCGACATCGAGCGAGGAGAGTTTTTCGGACTCCTGGGTCCATCGGGCTGCGGCAAGACTACCACGCTTAGGATTATTGCGGGCCTTGAGCGACCGGACGAAGGCGCTGTCGAATTCAACGGCCAGGACATCTCCACCCTTTCGCCGGAACGTCGTGGCTTCGGTATGGTTTTTCAAAACTATGCTCTCTTCCCGCATCTGAATGTCTTTGATAACGTCGCCTTCGGTCTGCGAGCGCGACATAGACCGAAACAGGAGATTGCAGAGCGAGTCAAGAGAGCGTTGGAGATGGTCCAACTTCCAGGATACGAAAAACGCCGGGTCGATGAGCTATCAGGGGGCCAGCAACAACGAGTGGCTATTGCCAGGGCCATCGCAATTGAGCCGGTATTGTTGCTATTCGACGAACCACTCTCAAATCTTGATGTGGCCCTGAGGGAAGAGACACGCAGTGAGTTGCGCGAACTCGTGACGCGGCTCGGCTTGACTGCAGTCTACGTTACCCATGATCAGGAGGAGGCTTTCGCGCTTTGTGATCGCATCAGTGTGATGGTTGGAGGCCGTATGTTGCAGACAGATACGCCAAGGGAGTTGTATGAACACCCCGGGCAGGTTTCGGTTGCGCGCTTTCTTGGCCGGAATAATCTTATCCAGGCAATGCGCTTGAGTTCCAGCAAAGCTGCTGTCGGAGAATTCAAGACCCTTGAAGGCGGGCACACCTTACAACTAAACGTCCAACACGAAGACCTTACGCCTCTAAATAAGCCCTGTTTTCTCGCGATTCGACCTGAACACATTCTTTTTGCGAATGGAACCGCTAAGAGGGAGAACGTTCTTGCCGCTAAGGTCCGTGAGTTAAACTTTGCCGGCGCCACTTCGACTGTGAAGCTCGATGCAAACGGCTTAGTCTTGGAAGCATTATTACTCCAACCCGGTCGTATTGCAGTTGGAGACTCCGTCACCCTTATCCTCCCCGCCACCCGCCTATCACTTCTTAAAGATGACTGAGCCGCGGGGACAAAGGGCAACATTGAAAATGGGGAATGGGGCTAAAGAGCACGTACTCCCCGCGTCGTTTCCGCCTCGCCTGTTCTTACTCGTCGTCGTCGCTCTGGTGTTGTTCTACGGAGTTGTCTATCCGAATCTGCACATTGTGGTCGCCTCGCTCCACACCAATGGCCAGTGGTCTTTGGGAAATTATCGTCAGGCCTTGGCCCAGCTTGTGCTACTCGAATCGGTATCTACCAGCATCGCCATTTCCACGCTCACGGTTCTGTTTTGCGCCTTAATAGGTATCCCTCTTGCTTTTCTCTTTGAACGTTACGCATTTCCGGGTAGGGATCTGTTTGCTGTTCTTGCCGCTTTGCCGCTGGTGTTGCCGCCGCTGGTAGGGACCATCGCCTTTATTTTTCTTTGTGGCGAGTCAGGTATTCTCGCTCGTGTCGTGCAAGGACTTCTTGATTTGCCACGATCACCCTGGACTCTGCAAGGTTGGCCGGCGTTATTGCTGTTCCATACCTATACTATGTACCCATTTTTTTATGTGCTTACAGGAGCAGGGTTACGACGCATCGACGCCGGACTCGCAGAAGCCGCGCGCAGCCTCGGTGCGGGAAGAGAACAAGTTATTTTTAGAGTCGTGCTACCGCAACTGACGCCCTCCCTAATAGCTGCCGGACTCCTAACCTTTATGACGTCGATGGCCTCCTTTAGCGCCCCACTGCTCTTTGGCGGCAACGTTCGCGTATTGACGCTAGAGATCTTTACGGCCCGACAGCGTGGCGACATCGGGGCGGCCACAACCGAGACGGTAATTCTGGCAATAATTTCGCTAAGCGCGCTGATCTTCTTTCAGCGCTATGAGGGGACCCGCCGGTTCGCCGCAGCAGCGATGAAAGGCGCTCCCAGCAGTCGCAAAAAAATTAAGGAAGGCCGAAACCGCGCGCTCGCTATCCTGGCAGGCATTGTTTTCTCACTGGTCCTGGTGTTGCCGGTCGCCACTCTAATTCTCGTAAGCTTCGCCCGCGATGGGCAATGGACGACTGAAACACTGCCGCCGGCCTACACCATGCAGAATTATGTCCGCGTTCTCACGGACAGAAGCGCGAGTGAGGTGTTCGTAAACAGCATTCTAATGTCTGCCATTGCCGCCCTGGCTGCTCTTGTGTGGAGCTTTTGTGTTGCCTCTCTGGTAACCAGCAAAACCCAGATTAAGGGCCGGCGTGTGATCTCTTTCCTGGTTCTCATCACGTGGGCATTGCCGGGGACCGTCGTAGCGGTGAGTATCGCAGAGGCGTACGGAAAGCCGAGTCTGCTGCTCGGCTCCTTTGTTTTAGTTGGTACGTTCTGGATCCTTCCTGTGATCTATTTTCTACGCTTCATGCCGCTTGTGGTACGTTCCGTGCAGGCCAGCATGGAACAGCTCGATGCGTCGGTCACGGAAGCGGCGGCCAGTTTGGGGGCGCGATGGTGGCGCAGGTTCTCTCATGTCACCCTACCATTAGTGTTACCGGGAGCCATCGCGGGAAGCCTGCTGGCATTTGTGATTGCCATGGGGGAATATGTTGCATCAGTGTTGGTGTTTGTGCCGAGAAATCGACCGGTCTCAATCGCAATAGCCTCCGAGTTACGTGACTTTAATTTAGGCTCCGCAGCGACCTACGGAGTGATTTTGGTTGCTATTATTGCTGCTTGCATGATTGCTGCAGCGAAACTGGAGCGTTCGCGCTAAGTAACGCAAGCTGTTAGCTTGCGGCGAGCGAGAGTGGAATGCTGATGCATAGGATCTCTTTCCGTCAAGCAAGATCTCGAATAATCGTTTGTGCCACGCTTTGTCTGCTGGCTACCCTGATATCGCCTCACCTGATTGGAAGCGGTCACAGTCAACAGACACCTGTCGGTTCTCCCGTCGACCAGATTACCCTCCACCAGGCTTTGATTGATCTCACGAATCCCTGGACCGTGATGTGCGTGGCTGCTCACCCAGACGACGAAGACGGCACAACCTTGACCATCCTCAGGCGCAAATACGGTGTGCACACCGTGAGCGTTTTTTCCACCTACGGCGAGGGCGGACAGAATGCCGTGGGCCCAGAGTTGTATGAGGAGCTTGGAGTAATCCGCGCCCGGGAAACGCGGGCTGCGGCCGAGATTCAAGGGTCGGAGCCACACTTTCTTGGCCTAAAAGATTTTGGTTACTCAAAATCGACCGAAGAAGCGTTTCGCGTTTGGGGACACGAGGAAGCATTGCGTCGTCTGGTGCAAAAATTTCGTGAACTCCAGCCGGATGTGGTCATTACAAACCACGATACTGCGCGCGGTCATGGGCATCACCAGGCAACCGGCCGATTGGTACTCGAGGCTTTTGAGGCGGCTGCGGACCCGAAACGCTTTCCGGAGCAATTAACCAAACTGAGAACGTGGCAGGCGCAGCGACTCTTTGTGCGAATGCTTTCGCGGCGCTCAACTACCGGACAAGAAACGGAAGCCGCCGAACGAGTAGTAACCATTGACCCCAATGAGCTAGATAAGGTTAGGGGAAACACATTTGCCGAGCAGGCGTTAAGCGCACTGCAACAACATGCTTCGCAGGGACCCTGGCCAAGAAACATTCAGGAATGGCTGCGACTTCAGAATAATCGGACGGGAAGGTTAAATCCTATCAGGTACAAGCTCGCCAGGGAGGCACAAGGCGTTCCCGCACTGCCAGATGGAGCGTCGACTTTTCTAGAAGGATTGAAGCTTCCTCAAAGCATCTTAGCCAGAACTGCACCGCCAGTGACCGATGGGCAACTGCTGACTAAGCACCTGGACGACTCAACTTTGGTGCTCAAGGCTTTGATAGCCTGGCGACGCGCTCAATCGACTCTATCAACAACGAGTGATGATTCCGCCAGGCTTCGTTTACTAAATACCAGAGCGGACCGGGCTTTTGCAGTCGCCGCTGGAGTGTCTTTAACACTCACCGCTCGCGAAGACATCCTGGTTCCTGGCGATAACACGTCATTTTCGATTAACGTGACAAATGCCGGCCCTCAAACAATTCAGTTGAACAAAATGACCTTGGATAGTTGGGGCGTCACAGTGCCCCTGGAAACTGCCGAGCAATTGTTGCCAGAAACAGAGACCAATCTCTCGATAGCGGGTAGAACGCCAACGACGGCTCACGTGACCGTCCCAAAACCGGCTCACCTTTATGATGGCTTACTTGAAGGTCAGAAGTTTTCAACTCATGCAGATCTCGACGTGGAAGGTGTCAATTTCTCCATCACCGCTGACACGCAGCTTGACGTAGCACCGGCAGTAGAAGTTCTGCGCCTAACCCCCTCCCCATACGTACTGACTCCCGCGACCATAGGCAAAAATCTACACTTCTCCCTTTCGTTAAGAAACAATCTGACCATACCATTTAACGGAACGCTGCAACTTGGTAGTAAGCAGCTGCGGATAAAAGAACTCAAGCAAGCGATTTCACTGAAACCCAATTCAGTGCAAGAGATGAAGTTTACGGAACCCATTCTGGCTACGGGTGTCCGCCGTCCAGCACGCTCCGTCAAAATACCGATCTCGATAGAACAAGCCGATACTCAATCCATTGTTACCCGCCTCGAAGTGCCGGTTGTTTACAGCGACGCGCGCGTAGCGCCAAGCAGGCGCATTGGCTACCTTGCAAGCTTCGATGACACACTGCAGAGTTCTCTTGCCGCGCTTGGTGTTACGGCACGCACTCTGAACATCCCGGACCTCGAGCAATCGCGTTTAGCGAAGTTGGATGTGATTATCATCGACAACCGTGGTTACGAGGCCCACGCTCAACTAAAGACTGTCAATTCCATCCTGCTACGGTTTGTCGAACAGGGCGGAACACTCATAGTCTTCTATCACAAAGACAATGAGTGGAACCCGGATGTGAACAAGGGCCGCTCTCAATTAGCCCCTTATCCAATCGTGCTGGGGGAAGAGAGAGTAACCAATGAAGATGCGCCAGTCAGATTTCTCGCCGCTAACCATCCCCTTCTATGGAGTCCGAATCATATTGGCGCCGCCGACTTCGAGGACTGGATTCAGGAACGCGGACTCTATTATCCAAAGGTTTGGGACAGGCATTACGTCCCACTCCTCTCGTCAAACGACCCGGGAGAGCCGCCGCTTGACGGAGGATTGCTGGTGGCACGATATGGGCGTGGGAATTATATCTACACGAGCATGGTATGGTACCGGCAGTTGCGCGCAGGCGTGCCGGGAGCGTACCGAATGTTAGCGAACATGATCAGTTACGGAAACAGGTGGGGCAGGACGCGGCGTTAGGATGGCTTTGACTTCCAGCAAATTCAAATAAACTATCTGGCTAAGGGACCGTTTGCAGTGATCCTTCGGGCTCGCCCGATTCTCCCTCGAGCTTTACACGTGCGCGCTCGAGGAAAACCTTGATCATAGTCCGGACGCGTTTCTGCATTTCCGTGCTGATTGCGGTCTCACCGACAAGCGCGGCCAACCGGTGAAGGTCTCTGGCGTGAGGACGGCGGAGCTCCACATGTTGGGCGATGCGAATAAGAACCTTATGTCCTCGCTCCTCAAAGGCTGCCGCATAACGAAGATAATTCTTCATTTCGCTTCTTGCCGGCGACCACTCCAGCCGCTCCGGTCGATCATCAGTCTTCTCCACTGCAAAGCTGGCATGAACTGAACCAATTACCGGAACGTCTGCGCGCACGATCCAGCGCATTATGCCGCCGGCCTCTTTTCGAATGCCTTCTATCCCAGGCATAAGGTCGACAAAGTTTCTCAGTTCTCCGAAAAATTCGCGGGCCCGCTCAATGGTGGTCTTGAGTTCAAATTGCTCAGAATACGAGGCTTTGATACGAAACATCTGCTCATCCTTCAACCTTGTAAACAGGCCAGTACCACTGCGCTGTAGCGAATGTGTGTACTGATTCCTCGTGGCGACAAAACCGAAGTTTGTCGTACAGTTGATAAATTACACGATGCGTCAGGCTGAGTAAACACAGAAGTTTGTCAACGAAAGGAACAAAGGTGAATATCGAGAATCAATGCCCGCGTTGCGGCGCCTCGCCACTCAAGAATTGGCAGGAATTAGATGAGGATGAACGCGAAGTAGTGAGGCGTTTGCCAGGATCCGCTGATTACTCTTCTGTAGAGCGCGAAAAGACGCATCGTTGGTGCGCTCGCTGCTGGTATGAGGAAAAGAATCATTTGGCATTGGACACCTAACAGCTCCCATTTGACATCGGTTCTCACAAGATCAATGCCTGTTCACCGCTGAAGCCGGACCCGACACTTCAGTAATCCGATCGTAGGCCTCACGAATTGCCCTCATGCGCTCGCGCAGGTTTTCCTCGAGCGCTGTGGCGGAATTGAAGCCGATCTTCAGGGCAAGGTCTTGCAGCGCCGGATGGTCGGCAGCCGGTAACCGCGCGGACTTGCCCAGCAGCAACCGCAGATGATGATCTACCGAGCGTAAAAGCGCGTAACCGTTGCTCAGAGCTTGATAGTCGTCACTTCCCAACGCACCCGTCGCCTCCAAGCGATCTAGTGTTGAACGCGTCGAGCGATCGTCACCCTGGTCCGGAAGATCGTCACGCAACTGCAGATAGCGCGTTGCAAAGTAGACATCAAGCATACCTCCCGCTGCATACTTAATGTCGATACCTCCGTGGCGGCCACGTCTTCCCTTCTCTCTCTCGAGCCGATCGCGTACCCTTCGCGTCTCTTCCTGAAGCTGCCGCCGGTCGAGCTTCGACGCCCGCTCGTGAATGGCATGCCGTGAGTGAGTTTCGACCATCTTCCCAAAATCCAAATTGCCTGCAACGGCCCGCAATTTCACGTAAGCAAGCCATTCCCAAACGTCGGCTCGATCCTTTACGTAGTCGAGAAATGATTGTGAACTCGTAACCAAAGGCCCGTTTTGACCGTTCGGGCGGAGGCGGAGATCGATGCGATACAGATAACCTTCACGCGTAATGCTGGACAACGCCACGATCATCAATTCGACCAGTCGAGCGTAGGCCTCATCCGGCGTCATCGACTCAAGTGGCGGTGATACTAAACTGTCGTAGACTACGATGAGATCGAGGTCTGACCCGTAGTCGACTCCGCCAGTGCCTAGCCGGCCCAACCCGAAAATCGCGATACGCGGACTGCAAGTGAGTTTCCCGAAACGCCGAACCAGTTCCCGGCGGGCAATGAGATAGGCGACATTGAGGCTGGCGATGGCCAGCTCCGTCTGTAACCGATTCGATTCGAAAACCGATAGTTCCTCTACCGCCTCGCCCACGCCAATCTCAACCAGCAGCATTGCCCATTGGCGTCGAAACGCCGAAAGTTCCGCCGAGAACGACTTCTGAGGATCAATTGCGGAGCGTAAAGCGCCTCGAAAATCTCGACTCTCCAATAACCCGGTATTGCTTGTCAAAGAGAGGATTAGAGAAGGATTGCTGGCGACCATTTCAGCAAACAGCTCCGATGCTCCGCACAGCCGCACGAGTACGTACAGATTGTCTTTGGAAATGTTGATGACATCGCTTGTCTTTTCCAATGATGAAGCCACTCGCAGGACCAGGGTCAGCGCCCTATGAGGATTCAAGGATGCGCGTGCCGATTGCAAGACCCATTCGGCGGCCGCTTCAACATTACGTGGTCGTTCGCTATCGCTGAGATATGGTAGAAAGATGCTCGTGACGGACTGGGCCATTGAGACGTCCTGGTCCAGAGCGCGGTTTGGTGGTAGAGACCAATGAAGCGGCAGTCCCGTTTCGGCAGGCTGTGTCGAAACCGGTTCCTCTCGTTCCGACTCCTTAAATATACGATTATAGGCCTTGCTTACATTATTGGTGTGCAATCTCAATGCGGCGTCAAATCGCGCCAACGCGTCTGTTCCTTTGTAATTCATTCGCCTGGCAACCAACAGACGCTGCTGAGCCAAGGTCGGAACAATATGAGTCTGGAGACCGTGTTCCATCTGCAAACGGTGTTCGAGGGTCCGCAGAAAGACATATGCATCAGAGAGCTCGGTCCTTTCCTGTTCGGTGACGAGGTTTCTATCCGCAAGCCGGCCCAAACTAATCAGCGTGTGAGAGACACGAAGCCATTCATCGCGCCCGCCGTGGGCTAGTTGTAACGCCTGCGCAATGAATTCAATTTCGCGGATACCACCCCGACTGAGTTTTACGTTATAGCCCCTGGCGTTCTGCTCTACGTGACGATCAATCTTTTGCTTGGCCAGCCGAACACTCGCCAGAGCATCGCGTACAGACACGTGCTGACGAAATACCTGGTCGTTTATCGCACTGTGGAAACGCAAGAAGAGAGGGCCAGAACCGGCTGACGATCGCGAGCGAATAAGGGCCTGCAATTCCCAGTTCTGAGCGTTATGGCGGTAATAACGAACTGCCTCGTCAAGCGAGCAAGCCAGGGCTCCGTCGCGTCCATGCGGCCGCAGTCGCAGATCGACGCGGTAAGCGGCGCCTTCACCAGTGGGCTGACCTACCACCCTGGCGACCGTTTCGGCCAGCTTTATGAAGTATTCTCGATTGGTGACCTCCCCCCGTTCTCCAGAACCTGCTGTTGTACCATCATCCGAATAAAGAAACATCAGATCAATGTCGGACGCGTAATTGAGTTCGAGTGAGCCAAGCTTACCCAGCGCAACAATACAGAACTCAGCGGTTGCTATCCGTCCGCGATCATCTTTACGACGCGGCGAGCCGTAACGGTTGTCCAACTCCTGACGAGCGAGGCTAAACGCGTAATCCAAAACTGCATCGGCGAGATTTGAAAGTTCTTCTGTGGTCTCAACGAGAGTATGAGTGCCACGGATATCGTGAAGGTAGGTGCGCAGGAGTTCGCGCCGGCGAAAGCGTGCCAGCAAGATCTGCGGATCTAATGAGGAGTTTGTCAGCGCGAAACGAGCAAGCGACTCCTTTAGATCCTCGCGAGTTCGGACCCGCGGGCTAACGCGTTCGCGGGAAAGCCAGGAAATGTACTCGGGGTTTTGCTCCAGAGTAGTCGCCAGCAGGGGACTCCAGGCACTCAGGGCTAGTGCGTCGGAAAGCAACCCCGCGTTACGGGCCAGCATTTGACAGGATCGTGGGCGATCGTGCTTCAGACGGTCGAGGAAAACCCGCGCACCATTCTCGTCAGGCAGATCCCTGAATAGAGAGTCGGGAGTCTGGAGTCTGGAGTCGAGAGTCAAAGTCTGGAGATTGCTGATTGCCAGGCCGAGTGCCAATTGCCAATTGCCGAGGTTGCGGCTCTGCCGCTTCCCTTGCGGTATGCCGATGGCTTACCGAGAGTTGAGCTTACTTTAATTAGGCTCTGCCTGCCCTTTTCCAAGGGTGAGCTTTCAGCCTTAGCCAGAGAGGCATAGCCGAAATGTAAGAAACCGCTCTCGGTATGCCGATGGCTTACCGAGAGTTGAGCTTACTTCAATTAGGCTCTGCCTGTCCTTTTCACGGGTGAGCTTTCAACCTTAGCCAGAGAAGGCACAGCCGAAATGCAAGAAACCGCTCTCGGTAAGCCATAGGCATACCGCAAGGGAAGCGTCAGAGCCGCAATTGGCAATCGGCAATTGACAATTGGCAATCGACAATCGGCAAACTCGGGACTCTAGACTCGCGACTCCAGACTCTTCAGATGTCGAAGTAAAGCGCGAACTCGAGTGGGTGCGGCCGCATCCGCAGTTGAGTTATCTCCTTCTCACGCTTGTAACCGATCCAGCGCTCAATCAATTGCGGACTAAAGACATCGCCTTTCAAAAGGAAATCGTGATCTGCCTCAAGAGCCTTGAACGATTCATCAAGCGAACCCGGTAGCGTAGGCACATCCTTCAGCTCTTCGGGCGACAGGTCGTAAATGTCCTTTTCTAAGGGCTCGCCCGGGTCGATCCGGTTCTGGACACCATCCAGGCCAGCCAGCACCATCGCAGAAAAAGCCAGGTAGGGGTTGCAGGAAGGATCGGGCGGACGAAACTCTAGCCGTTTCAGCTTGGGGTTAGTAGAGAACATCGGGATTCGAATTGCTGCAGAGCGGTTCCTTGCCGAATAAGCCAGGTTCACTGGCGCTTCAAAACCTGGCACCAGGCGCTTGTAGCTGTTCGTCGTTGGCGCCGCAAAGGCCACGACGGCAGCGGCATGCTTCAAGAGACCACCAATGTAGTAGCGAGCCATTTCGGACAAGCCTGCGTAACCATCGCCCGAAAACAGCGGCTTTTCGCCCTTCCACAGCGATTGGTGACAATGCATTCCCGAACCGTTGTCGCCAAACAGTGGTTTGGGCATGAAGGTGGCCGTCTTGCCATATTGATAAGCAGTATTGCGAACAACATATTTGAATATCTGCAGATTGTCAGCGGTGCCCAAAAGGGTCGAATAGCGGAAATCGATTTCACATTGACCAGCCGTCGCAACTTCGTGGTGGTGGCACTCGACAGTGATGCCGCATTTTGCGAGCGTCAGGGAGATTTCAGATCGTAAATCACTGAGCGTATCTATTGGTGGGCAAGGTACGTAACCCTCTTTGGGACGAATGCGGTAGCCGAGGTTTGTGCCCTGAAACTCATTTGCCTCGCGCCCACTGTTCCAGTGCCCTTCGTCGGAATCGATCGCGTAGCCGGCAGATTGTTGGTCATTATGGAATTTGACAGAATCAAAAACAAAGAACTCGGCTTCGGGGCCAAAGTAAGCCGTATCTGCCAACCCCGTAAATCTCAGATAACTCTCAGCTCGCTGGGCGACGGAACGCGGATCATAAGGATATCCTTCTTTAGTGATTGGATCGACCGCACTGCCGATTAAACACAGGGTCGGCTGTTCGGCAAACGGATCCATCCAGAATCGGGTGGCATCCGGAACCAATAACATGTCGGATTCATGGATGGCGGCCCAGCCACGGATGGAGGAGCCATCGAAACCGAAACCGTCTTCGAACGTGTCTTCTCCAAGCTCTCCGATGGGGAAAGTCAAATGTTGCCAGGAGCCCGGTAGGTCAGTAAATCTCACAGAGACGAATTTTGCCCCTTGATCGGAGGCATATTTCAGCACAGTTTTAGCGTTCATGATTTCTCCTGAAAGGTAAAGGGAGTGTTAGGGGTGCTCTTCGCGCCAGTGGCCGGTTTTTGGTGCGAAGTGTAGTGAAAATCTTTCGACGGCAAGAAGCGAACGTCATACAGCGACGGCGCATAAAAAAGTACGCATTATAGTTGCGCAGTTCTTTATGTCAAGCTTTGACGGCCGGGCTAACTCTCGGCCTCCGAGCCCCTTTCTGACTAACTCCTTGCCGCTTTATGGTTTAAGGGCCCGGGTCACCATCACCTGCAAGCTGGCTGAAACAAAAAAGTTATAGACCCACCTGCCGTTTTCTGTTACATTGCGCGACTAAAGCGTTCCATTCGGGCTATTCTCCACTGTCGAATTCGAAATTATGTACAACCGTGCTTTGGTTATTGGAATCAGGTGGTTACAGGCTTTTCCGGGTAAGCAGGAGACCGCGAATTGACGACGGCAATTGAGCAAACGCTCGAAACTTATGGCATTGAGAACTGGGGCGCTGGATATTTTGACGTAAATCGCAAGGGCAATCTGATCGTTCGACCCGCCGAAGGGGATCCCCGCTCAGCAGACCTTAAAGAGATTATCGACGACTTGGAGCGACGCGGAATCACTGCGCCCGTGCTGCTCAGATTTCCTCAGCTGGTGGCCGCCCAGGTTAGAAAGCTTCAGCGCTCCTTTAGCAGGTCTATACGAGAGTTCGAATATCAAGGGGCGCACATGTGCGTCTATCCGATGAAGGTCAACCAGCAGCGCTCGGTGGTTGAGGAATACCTGCGTGAAGGTTCCCGGTACGACTTTGGCCTCGAAGCCGGATCCAAGGCCGAACTCTATGCAGCGCTGGCGCTCGAGCAATCGGCTGACAGCTTGCTGGTGTTGAACGGATTCAAAGATCAGGAATTTATTGAGCTGGCGTTCGCGGGCGCTCGCTGTGGCAAGCGTGTCGTTATCGTAATCGAAAAGCTAAATGAACTCGATCACGTGTTGAATGTTGCCGAGGATCATGAGGGACACATGCCCCTCCTGGGAATGCGGGTAAAGCTCTATTCCAAGGGATCCGGACGCTGGGAAAAGTCGGGTGGAGAAGCGGCAAAGTTTGGACTTACGACCACCGAGATGCTGGAGGTGATTCGCCGCCTGGAAGAAGCCGACCGCATTGACATGCTCAAGCTCCTTCACTTCCATATCGGCTCACAACTTACCGACATTAAACGTATCAAGAACGCGATGAAAGAAGCCGCTCGCGTTTATGCGAAGGTCTACCAAATGAAGGTCCCGGTAGACCTGCTCGATGTTGGTGGCGGTATGGCCGTCGATTACGATGGCTCAAAGACCGCGTTTGATTCGTCAGCCAACTATACCGCCCAGGAGTTTGCCAATGACGTTATTTACACCATCAAGCAGGTCTGCGACGACGAGAACGTGCCGCACCCGACCATCATTCAAGAGTCGGGACGCTTTCTGGCGGCTTATCACGCGATCCTGGTAACCAATGTACAGGATGAGATTGAAACTGTAGTTGAAGACATCACGCCTATCGAGATCGATGACGACGATCCACAGGTCGTCACCGAACTCGGAGAACTGCGGGAATCCGTTACGGTAAAGAACTATCGCGAGTATTACCACGATGCGCTCGAACATCGAGAAGAGCTGTTCACGCTCTTCAATCTGGGGCTGATTTCGCTCGAAGACCGCGCCAAAGGAGAGGTGCTTTTCTGGGACATCTGCGAACGGGCGGACAAATATGCCCAGCAGGCGAAATACGTGTCGGAGGAGTTTGACGATCTGCGCCGCCTGCTTTGTGCGAAGTATCTGACCAATTTTTCCGTCTTCCGCTCCGTCCCCGATCACTGGGCGCTTGATCAACTCTTTCCCATCGTGCCTGTCCATTGGCTCAACAAGCCGCCTACCGAGTACGCCACTTTGTGCGATATCACCTGCGACTCGGATGGCATCGTCGACAAGTTCGTCGATCTGCACGACGTCAAGCAGGTGCTCGAGCTGCATTCTCTGGTGCCAGGAGAGACCTACTATCTGGCATTCCTGCTCGTGGGTGCCTACCAGGAGGTTATGGGAAACAATCACAATCTCTTCGGCGCGCCCCACGAGGCACATGTCTACATTGATGAAGAGGGCTATTTAATAAAGAAGGTAATTCGCGGCACGACCGTCGGAGAGGCGGCAGAACGAGCCCGTTACGAACGTACCTTCCTCCATGATGGTTTTCGCCGTTTGATCAATCAGAGAGTTAAGGACGGAAACTTATCGGAGGCCGAGGGTGCTGAATTGGCCCAGTTTTATGAATCCCGCTATGACGCTTACACCTACTTATCAGTAAACGGTCGCCATACGCGCCGCCGCCGGACCGATTATTGATGTTCCTTGATTTTGGGGCAGGGTCGAATCCAGGGAATTCGAACGCTCATTACTTGAGAGGTATACAACCTTTATGGTTACTCAGCGAAAACCTAAAGCGTCGAAATATCTCGTCGCTCCTACCCGTCCTGTGCAGGTCGACCGTGATCGATCTGTGGCCGGGCTGCTGGAAAAGATGGAAGGGACGGGGTTTGGCGGTCGTCAACTAGCCGAGGCCCATCGTATCTGGCTAGACATGCTGGGAGATAACACTACGATTATGGTGGCTGCCGCGGGAGCGCTAATTCCCGCAGGCATGCGCCGCCTGCTGGCCTACGTCATAAAAAACCGCTTCGTCGATGTCCTGGTGTTGTCGGGGTCGATGCTCTTCCACGATCTTCATGAGACGCTTGGGCGTTATCATTTTCAGGCCCATCCGAGCATGACGGATGCTGAACTCGACTCAGCGCAAATTAGCCGTATGTGGGACCTGCTAGCCAGCGATGAGGAATACCGGGAAGCAAATGAGTGGGTAGGCGGTTTTACTAATCAATTGGACCAGACCCGGCCCTACTCAACCAGAGAGTTCCTGCATCTTCTGGGCCGTGAGCTGGCCGAGATTGCCTCGGAAGACGGTGTTCTTACTTCGGCCTACAAGGCGCGCGTGCCAATATTCTGTCCCGCCATTGCGGACAGCGGTATCTCGGTAGGCATTGCAGCGGCACGATTTGAGAAGAAGAACAATTTCCTGTTTGACGTGGTGCAAGATGTTCTTGACATGGTGAACATCACGGCGCGCGCGCGGCTGACGGGAGTAATAAATCTGGGCGGGGGCACGCCGAAGAGCTTTATTCAGCAAACGGAAGTCTCTTCATTCATCTTGAAGGACCACCATCAGGGACACAAGTACGCGATTCAGATAACTACAGACGCTCCCCATCCGGGTGGCCGGTCCAACGCAGTCTCGTTTGACGAAGGGCTGGTTTATGGAAAGTTGGCCCGCGGGGCACATACCGCCTACGTCAACTGTGATGCTACGATTGCGTTGCCCATCATTATCACCGCGCTCTCACAGACGGCAGCCAAATACATGAAGGGTCGCAAGCGACCTAATTTCACTTTCAGCCGAGAGTTGATCGTAGAAGTGCCATGAAAGTGGCGCAGCTTTGTTTGCCCAAACAGTTATCCCACCGCAGAAAAGAATTGACTCTCCAGCAGCAAACGTCATAGACTTTCAACGCACTTTTTCAGTAGTCTTATCTTGTAATGACGGCTGAACTAGTCGATTCCGACTTATTAGCTTTCCTTCTAGAAACCAAAACAGCGTGCCTTCAAAACACCCCATGCGGGATGCGCGCGCCTGCTCCCCTCAGATTAATGCTCCGGTGATTTTCCTTTCTGGTTTTACACGGGATGGTTTGTGGGCGCGCGAAAGAAGAACAGTTTATGACCTACCCCCGGTTAGTATTGATTGTTAGCGCCGGCCTGCTTCTTCCGGCTGTGATGTTCTTGCCGCCCAGTGAAGCTCGACGCTCGGGTGAAGACAACGACAGCGCCAAACAATCTGCAGCAACCGAGGCAGGCAGCCAACGTGTGCTTCAGAATTCCGGTTCTGCGGCCCAGAAATCAGCCGCCAAGATTCTCACACCGTATGTTAGCCAGGCCGTAGCTTTCGCTGAAACTCCCCCGCTGCGAGATCTAAAAGCAGTCAGGTTGTCCACTGAAGAGATGCGAGCACAGGAAGAAGCGCGTGAAGCTCGCGAAAAGAATGAGGAGAATACCATCAGTGTAAAGCGTCCGCTGGATCCCGGCATGACTATGCCCTTCGTCGATCCGACGCTTAAAACCCTCAAGGAGAAAACCTTCCGGACTGCGGCTGTTACCAACCCAATCCAAAGTTTCGATGGACCAGACATGGACGGCGGCGTGGCGCTTTTTGGAGGCCGTTTTGCTCCACCCGATTCAAATGCTGCGGTAGGGCCCAATCACATCATTGCCATCACTAATGGTGGCTTCATGATTTTTAACAAGACGGGCACTGTGCTTGTACCGCAAACGCGAATAAGCGCGCTTCTCACAGGAATACCGAATGCAGCCGACGACGATGGCGACCCCATAGCCTTGTATGACGCACTAGCCGATCGCTGGTTGTTGAGTCAATTCAATTTCCGGTTTGATTTCAACAACAGCATGCATGAGCACATTGCGATCTCCAAGACTGGCGATCCTACAGGGGGCTATTTCGTTTACGACTTTGCACTCACTCCGGGCAGGTTTGGCGACTATCCGCACTTCGGTGTCTGGCCTGATGGCTATTACATGTCCACGAACGATTTCAACCCGCCAGGCACCACTCTCCTTGGCGCCGGATTTTACGCCTTCGAACGAGCCGCGATGCTTGCTGGCAACCCTGCGGCCAAGCTTATCGCCTTTAATTCGGGCGCCACTGAAGGCGGTTTGCTTCCCGCAAATTTTCAAGGCTTCACGCCACCACCGAATGGTACGCCAAACCTCTTCATCGAATTTGACGGCGACGAATTTGGCGCCGTCACTGACTTGATTCGTGTTTTCGAGTTCAGGCCTGACTTCAATACGCCCGGCTCTTCGACACTGACCCAGTTACCCGACATCGCCACAGCCGCCTTTGACGCGCGCAGTCCTTCCGGCAGACAGGATATTGCGCAGCCGGCGCCGGCAACGTCTGGCGACTCGGTCGATGGCATCGCCGATCGTCTCATGCATCCGCTAAATTTTCGTGTCCTCCCGGGCGGCATCCAATCCTATGTCCTTAACTTTACCGTCAATGTCAGTGGCGTGAATCCTACCACTCCTGCCACTTATCAAGCCGGAGTGAGATGGATGGAGTTGCGCCGCAACTCCGGCACTGGCGCAGTTACAATCAACCAGCAAGCCACCTACGCGCCGGGCGCAGGAAACCCAACGGGCCGTGACCTCTGGATGGGAAGCATCGCTCAGGATGGCGAAGGCAATATCGCTCTGGCTGCCAACGCAAGCAACTCGACAGCGACGCCAACTCTTCTGGCTCCCACAGCCATTTACACCGGCCGGCTCGCTAGTGATCCAATCAACACCCTGCCTCAGAGTGAAGTGGATACGCTTGCTACGGTAACCAAAGGGGTGCAGACAGGAACCGGTAATCGCTGGGGCGATTATAGTTCAATGTTTGTTGATCCCGGCGACGACTGCACCTTCTGGGGGGCGTTCGAGTATGTTGACGCGCCGGCGGGAGGCTTCGACTGGAATACTCGCATCTTCAGTTTCAAGGTTAATCCTACTTGCGTAACCCCACCGAAAGGTTCATTCACCGGCACGATCACCGACTGCGTTTCAGGCTTGCCAGTGCAAAATGCAGTAGTCGAATCGACTGATCCCACAGGTTTCCTCAGAACCACCACGGCGTCGGGAACCTATTCAATTGATAACGCGGCTCCCGGAGAGTATGACGTCAGGGTTTCGAAGTTTGGCTATGCTACGAATGCAGGAGTGATAACAGTTACCAATGGCGAGACTGCAACTTTGAATCTGTGTATTCAGCCGATACCGGTTATGAATGCAGCCACAGCCACGATAGTCTCCGAAAGTTGTTCGCCGGCAAATGGTGCGATCGACCCCGGAGAAACAGTCACAGTAAGTTTATGTGTTCAGAACATCGGAGCCGCGGATACAACCAATCTCGTGGGCACCCTCCAGGCAACAAACGGCGTCACGAATCCCAGTGGGTCGCTCAACTATGGTGCGCTGACGGCTGGCGGGGGAGCGGTCTGTCGTGATTTTACGTTCACCGCTGACGCCACCTGCGGGGGCGTCATAACAGCTTCATTGCAACTTCAGGATGGACCAACCGATCTGGGGACCTTGAGCTACTCTTTCGATGTCGGGGCTCTGGGCGTGCCGCTTACAACCAACTACAGCAGTGGCAATATAGCTGTTCCCATAACCGACAACTCAACTGTCGACATTCCCATAAACGTTAGCGAAACGGGAGTCGTAAACGACGTTAACGTCTCAGTACGACTCAATCATACTTTCGACGCGGACCTTGTTATTTCGCTGGTGCATCCCGATGGCACCGTTGTATCACTGTCAATGAACCGCGGTAGCAATGGCGACAACTATGGCTTTGGCACGAACAACTGCTCAGGCAGCCACACCGTATTTGATGACTCGGCAGCCACCGCCGTCAGTGCTGGAACAGCGCCATTTGCAGGGTCTTTCCGGCCCGAATTGCCGTTGTCTGCCTTGAACGGCAAGCGGACAAACGGCACCTGGAAACTGAGGGTTAGCGATACGGGGACGCAGGACACTGGAACAATAGGATGTGCGCGGTTGGAGATAAACCGTCTTCAGTTCATCTGTTGCGGGGTTGCCGGTACACCAAATATTTTTACCGCGGGTACAACAATCGCATCCGAAAGCTGCCCTGCCGCAAACGGAGTTGTTGATCCCGGCGAGACGGTGAGCGTGAGTTTCTGCCTCCAAAACCTGGGCACCGGCGATACCAGTGACCTCGTAGCCACGCTCCAGGCGACCGGAGGCGTGGCATCACCGGGTGCGCCTCAAAGTTATGGCGTCCTTCTCAAGGGTGGCCCAACTGTTTGTCGCACTTTTACTTTCACCGCGAACGGCGCGTGTGGTGACGCGCTCACGGCTTCACTGCAACTGCAGGACGGGGCCATCAATCTGGGCACCGTCACGAACAACTTTACGTTGGGCACCAGTGTGTCAACCACTTCAACGTTTTCCAACATCACGGCTATTACCGTCCCGGGCTCGGGCTCAGCCGCAGGACCAGCGGCGCCCTATCCCTCAAATATCGCCGTAAGTGGGCTCACGGATACAGTTACGAAGGTCACGGTAACATTAACGAACATCGGTCACACTTTCCCCGATGATCTTGATCTGCTACTAGTGGGCCCCGGTGGAGAGAAACTGTTATTGATGTCAGACACCGGGGGTGGCACTGATATAGCGAACGTAAATCTCACGTTTGACGACTCGGCACCGTCTTCAATGCCTGATTCGACCGTGCTTACCTCGGGCACGTTCAGACCGACCAACATCAACTCCGGTGATGTCCTGGCGAGTCCGGCGCCGCCCGGCCCATATGCAGACCCGCAATTGTTATCGATCTTCAATGGGCTTAATCCGAATGGCACCTGGAGTCTTTATGTTGCAGACGACGCCAGTGGCGATGTGGGCAGCATAGCAGGCGGCTGGAGTCTAAACATTACCACCTCGGCACCAGTCTGTTGTGCACAGGCATGCACCCTAAGCTGCCCGGCTAACATTACGGTGAGTAACGATCCAAATCAGTGCGGCGCAGTGGTCAATTACCCGGGTCCGGCTACTTTAGGTTCGTGCGGGACAGTCGTCTGTTCCCCAGCGTCAGGCTCATTGTTTCCGACCGGCACAACCACTGTAACCTGCACAAGTACCGCCGGCCCCTCCTGTTCGTTCACTGTCACGGTAAACGACACCCAGGCTCCCGATATCACCTGCCCCGCTAATATTCGGCAGTCTGCAGATCCTGGCAGGAACGGAGCCGTCGTAAACTATTCTTCACCCACGGCAACCGACAACTGTCCCAGTGTTATCACGCAATGCAGTCCGGCTTCCGGCTCAATATTCCCATTGGGAACCACAGCGGTGACCTGTACCGCAACCGATGCTGCGGCCAACACTGCGTCTTGCAACTTTAGTGTGACAATTGACCGCCCGCCTGCGTGGTCTACAGTTGGCGCCAACGGAGCGATAGATGAAGACAGCCTGGCAATCGCGGCAGTAGACAACTTTACCCTTGGTTTCGCAGGGTCGCACACTGGAACGATCAATGTACGCTACAACATTATCGCAGTGCGCGGAATCGCCAACCTGTGTCCTGCTACCAATTCAACTGTTACAGTGCGGTTCCAGGACAACGATGGAAGTGGCCCTAGCTCACAAGTGCTGTTTGAAATCCACAGTAGCAATGTTGCCATTGGTGGCAACACTGTCATCTATACGTTTGACAGCAACGATGCCGGCACCGGCGCGGACGGGGCCTTCCATACCTTCAGCGAAACTGTGCCGGGGCTGGATTTTGACTTTGCTAACAATATCTACTGGATTGAAGCAAGGATCCGCAGAACAAATTCGTCGCTGCTCACAAACCTTGCCGCGATTCAGATCTATGAGTCGAGCGGTACGCCTTGTCCTTAGGAACGGCTCAACTCCTTGGAGTGCGGGGACTTGTCACCGCTTTTGGAGTAGGAACGTCTTAACATTGAAAGCGGTGACAAGTCCCCGCACTCCAAGGAGTTGAGCAATCTATTCACAAATTCTTTGCCTCCGATCGCACTCTCGCAAGCCCACCTTTCTAAGGCTATTCTTCCTATGCTAGGCTGTTGGCACGAAGTGCTTATCGACCCCGCGCACACGCTGCCGCCTTGAGTACATGACCTTGTCCGCCTGTTCGATAGCTGCTCCAAGATCGGTCAGCGAATCAAATCCAGCCACGCCAAATGAGACGGTAACTGTAACTTCCGCTGCGGTCCACTGACGACCATTCTTTTCAAGTATCCCGTTTAGTGAATCCATTCGTCTGCCGGCTTCTGCGACGGGAAGCCTAAACATAATTATCAGGAATTCATCACCGCCCCAGCGAAACAGCATGTCGTCGGCGCGAATTAATGAGCGCACGGCGCGCGCCACAGCACGTATCGCCTTGTCGCCAACACTGTGGCCCAACGAATCATTTATTGGTTTGAGATTATCAATGTCGATGATGGCCACGGAACCGGAGACGCCAGATTCGACCTGAGACTCATTTCGTCTTAAGAGTGAGTGAAATGCATGACGATTGAGTGCCTCGGTTAGGGGGTCCATCTGGGCCAGCAGTTCCAATTTGTCATGCGCCTGCACCAGTTTCTTATTGGCAGCTTCAACTTCCCGCCGGACACTTTCCATTAGCACCATGACTGTGCCAAAGCCCAGCAGGATCTCCAGAATCAGATCGAAAATTGAAGTGAATTAAGATAGCCTGATGGCACGGTGAATCCGAGAAGCCCTTTGCGCGCGCCAAACACTGGAAGGTAATGCAGAAAGTCGATCGTTAGAAGCAGCAACGCTATTGACATTACACGCAATCCCGGGCTGCTTTCTTTGAGTCCGGAACGATGTAACACTGCAAAAGCGGAAGCAAAGAGTGCGGCCATAATCGTCGCCTGCACCATGAAGAGATCGTTGAAATCCTGAGAGAGATAGGGGAGCGACAGGGCAGTCAGAAATGATACGGCAAAAAGATAACCATACCTGCGCGTCAGGCGCTGAGCCGTCAGGTGGAAACGGCAGCCGGCGACAAACAGTAGACCAAAAGCATGCTCACCCAGGAAATAGACTGAATAAAGCAATTTAGGATTGGAGACGTGAAAGCCGGCATAGAGGCTGGCAAGGGAGATTGACAGGGAGCACCACGCCGCCGTCCAGTATCTCAGGGAGAAGCTTTTAATCGAGCCCCTCATAAAGAATGTCAGTATGGTCACCAGCACTATGCGGACACACTGAATTGCAAGTCCTACAATTGCGTCCATAACAAATACCGGGTTGGTTTAGTGAGGTTTAAAGTGTGCAAGCCTCGGAGAGAAGCCTGGTGTTATGGTAATCCGAGAACTAGATGTGAAAGGCCACAGAAGAGTGAGCCAAGAAGCTCACTTAAAGCATTTTACCGGAACCTAGACGCTGGCATCCAGACTTTTATTCAAAACACCACATCGAGCCCAGCGTTCAGTCACGTAAGCCATTGAAGAACTTCAGTTTCCGCCTCCGGGCGGGACCCACCAACCACCTGGATAAAGTACTCTTCCAGCGACATTGGGCCAGCCCTCGCTTTGCCGTCAGGTACCGCAATGCCCTGGCGGAGTGACTCCAGCGAGCCTGCCGCCAGCAGCTTACCTTGCGAAATAATCGCAATCTCACTGCAGAGGCGTTCCACTATCTCGAGCACATGGGAGGTGAGAAAAACCGTAAGACCGCGTTCCGTAAGGCGGGATAGAAGAGCCTTAAGAGTGCGTGAAGCAATCGCGTCAATTCCTTCAAAAGGTTCATCAAGGAAAAGAATTTCCGGCCGGTGAATAAGAGCGCAGGCGAGCGACAGTTTCTTTTTCATACCATGAGAATATTCGACAATCAGCTTCTTCGGTTCATCTTTGAGCTCCATCAAGTCAAGCAGTTCCGATGCGCGTTCAGCAATCTGATTTTTCTTCAGTCCATACATTCGACCGGTGAATGCCAACATTTCGGCGCCTGTTAGTCGTTCAAACAGATTCAAATCTTCAGGCACGACGCCGATTCTTCGTTTCACCTCCAAAGGTTCAGTTTGTATGTCTCGACCCAGTACAAGAATCTTTCCGCTGGTAGGAGCTAACAATCCAGTCAACATCCTTATCGTAGTCGACTTGCCCGCGCCGTTGGGCCCAAGGAAACCAAAGAAGCTTCCCCGCCCTACACGCAGATTGAGGTGATCGACTGCAACAAAATCCCCGAACCGTCGAATAAGATCAAAAGTCTGCACGGCCAGACTGCTAGTGGTCGCTTGGGACATGTCTGGTCTTTTACGCAGATTATTAGAACCGCGTCAAGTGGGCCCGCGCTACCCTCTTAATAGTGGTTGCGTGTGATCTGCGCGCACAAAGTTTGGCAGAGCGCGATGCGTGCTCATAAGAAAGGCATCAGAACTCGCCCGCAAAGCGTTTCCATGGGTTGCGGCAAGTTTGACGACTCGGGCAAATGGAGACCATCCATAGTAATAGCCATCGCGAAGACTGACGAGCACATTGGCTGTGTGTTTCACGCGCTCTGTGTGCAGGCTGGTGTAAAGGTTTGCGAGTGCATCCGGATAGCAGTGGCCGGCTGTGTACTCTAGCCATGTTTCATCATCAGCGAACCCTTCCTCATCGAGCTTTCCACTGTTCCTTAACTCTTGGCAGATTACGGCAAGACGCAGGGGATCCCCTTCAGTATTGGTGTATCGGTAACGGAGCTCACTCCCCTCCTGCTTCCGTTCTATTCGAGCAGTTCCGCCTCCACCTTCCACGATCACGTCCGTGCCTGACCGGTAAAGTGAGAAATCCACGCCGGGAAGGTCGAAGAGCGCGTCAGCCACTTCAGGTGCATCTGCCTCATCGATACAATACAAGGCGGCATAGCCACACAACCCGAAGGCCGGGATCACCAGGGTTCTTGGCCTCTGGTTCCTCATCCCACCGGCAAATTTGAACCCCCGACTTTCGAGGTGTGTTTTCAGATGCACTCTACGCTGAGCGCCTGTTTTCATTCCGTGATCCGAGAAGAGCACTATCTCTGTCTCTCGGCCGCAAAACTGCCGCATCTCACCAAGAATAGAATCGAGGGACTTCAAAGCGCTGAGCAATTCCGCCGGGCCACGAATGTGAAGTAGTCCGTCGGTACCCTTGAGGAAAGCAAAGTAGTCGCGCTCTTGTGAGGCTACGCGAAACCGATCGCGAAAACGACGCATGTCGGCCCGCCAGATTTTCTGAGGAGCCACATATACCAGAAACTCAAAAGCCAGCGGCTCCTGGTAATCAAGTTGTTCCATGTATGAGGACGGAACTTTGTCCGGCGTTCGGCGACCAATGTACTTGGTTACGCCGCCACGAAGTTCCCGGCTCACAGTATCGAAATATAGACTTTCATAGCCGTTTGGCGGGGTGGCTCCCAACATGGCAGAGAGGGCAATGTTGGTCAAGGTTGGAAAGGGCGAAAGCAGTCTCGACGGAGACTCGAAACTGCCAAACAGCCCCCTCTTCTTTCCCTCGGTAACAAGCTCAAAAGGTACGCCGTCGAGGCAGAGCAGCAATCTGCGAGGCCGGCTTAATCCAGGACCTTCTCCATTTCCTTGCATATGACGTACTCGCTCCTGTTCGTCCCTTGATCACTTCCTAGTCTCCGCGTGCGGCCTTGTAAGGTTCGCGCAAACCCTTCCTGGCCTCATCGTGTGCATCGTAAATGTCGGGCCGAGTTAACACCTGTTTATATTGCGCCAGCGCTTCCTCACGTCTACCCGCCACATCGAAGGACCGGGCCGCATAGAGATGGGCCATTGTAACAAGCGTTGGTTCGGCGCGCTCTGTCTTAGCCGCCGCAAGAAATTCTTTTGCTGCGCGCTCTCCCAGACCTGCGGTAATCAAGACTTCACCATATTTAAAATGAACCAGATCCTGAGCTCGCGAGATGGTTTCGCGCAAACTGCGATCCCGCAAGAGCTCTTCAAAAGTGGCAAACGCCTCTTGTTCATTTTTGGTGGCTGCTTCAGTATTTCCTGCCTTACGGTCCACAGTAGCCTGTGCTACCAGGGCATCAGCCATTTCTAATCTAAATAGATAATTGCGGGGATACTTGTCACTGAGTTCTCGTGCGATGGCCAGGGCATCGGCATGACGGCGCTCGCGCGTGTACAGGACGATCAAAAGCGTCTTGGCATCGTCTCGCGACCACTTTCCCTCTTTGGCGACCCGCTCCAGCATCGCAAGCCCACGCTTCTTGGAACCTCGGAATCCGGCCACCCCCGCCATCAGCTTGATTGGTAGAGGCAAGGAGCCAACCACATATTCGTAAAGGCCGACTGTTAACCCGGCATCGATGAAATTGGGATCGAGTTTAAGTACTTCGCGATGATGGTCGACGGCATCTGAACCATCACGCAACGCGGCGAAATGCCGGCGCTCGACTGCTTCCTCAAATGAGGCCTTGAGCCCTTCGGTTGCGGCGAGAAAATCAAGCGCCTCAATATCTTTTGGATTATTTTTCAGCCGTGCCTGGGCAAGTTGTTTGGCCTGGCGTGTAAGAAGCCGGAACTCGTCTACTACTTTCGGGTCAACCTTATCGTCACCTTTGGTGTAGAAGGATTGTGAACTATAGAGAGAGGCTTGGAGCCGGCGCGACTCGTAGAGAGTCTTTATCCAAATTCGCGCCGCCAGTAACTGGGGGCCAGCGGGATGCTCCGGATAAATCCTGGCAATCTCCGTGAACTCCTTGCGTGCTTTCTCGTAATCGAGATTATAGAGAGCGTCGATGCCACTTTGGCGAAGCGACTCGAAACGGACGCGCTCAGGTTCAGAGATCCAGGTATTTTTTATCTGTGCCGATACGGCAGTAGAACAAAGGAAAACAGCAAGCAGCACAAAAACGTATTTCACAGCTACCTCCGAAAAGAAAATCCGGCGCAAGTTTAGGAGAAGCACTCCAGATATTTCACACCTGCGCCCGTATTGAATAGGACGACGCGCTCAGCGGATTTTACCTCACCGGAGGCAAGAATTTTGCGCAACGCCGGCAAGCATGCTGCACCCTCCGGAGCGCAGAAAAGTCCTTCGTAAGCACCGATCTCGCCAATAGCCGCAAGCAGTTCTTCGTCCGTAACGGCAACGGCTGTCCCTCCTGACTGGCGCAGAGCGTCAAGGATTAAGAAGTCTCCTACTGCTCTTGGGACGCGCAAACCGGAGGCAACCGTTGCCGCATTGGGAAACTCATCAGCAAAACGGTTGCCGGTGTTAAACGCCTGGACAATTGGGGCGCATCCTGCGGCCTGCACTGTGACCATCCGCGGTCGCCTGGGACCAACCCATCCCATAGTCTGCATCTCGTCAAATGCCTTCCACATGCCGATCAGCCCCGTACCACCTCCAGTTGGGTAAATAATCACATCGGGCAGCATCCAATTCAGTTGTTCCGCCAGTTCATAGCCGAGGGTTTTCTTTCCTTCGACGCGGTAGGGTTCCTTTAAAGTCGAGACGTCAAACCAACCTTCGGCATCCTTTCGCCGGGCGATTTCCGCGCCGCAATCGGTTATTAATCCATCGATTAGCGTCACGTGGGCGCCCGTCTGTTCACACTCGACAACGTTGGCGCGCGGTGTGTCCCGAGGCATGAATATGAAGCATTCAAGACCTGCGGCTGCTGCGTAGGCGGCCAAAGCCCCGGCTGCATTTCCTGCTGAAGGTACTGCAAGCTTTTTTACACCTAGTTCCTTCGCCATAGAAACCGCAGTCGTCATGCCCCGGGCTTTGAAGCTCTGCGTTGGATTCTGTGATTCGTCCTTTATGTAAAGTTCAGCCAGCCCGAGTTGATGACCAAGCCTGTTTGCTTTAAGCAACGGCGTCCAGCCTTCACCGAGTGAAACTATCGTTTCGTCGCTCTCTACCGGAAGGACCTCGCGATAACGCCATAGATCGGCCCGCCTGCCAAACAGCGATTTCTTTGTTAAACTCTGCGCCGCGCGCTCCAGATCGTAGCGAACCAGCAACGGTTTCCCGCACTGGTGGCAGAGATTGAGCAAGCGTCGTGCCTCATAATGCACGCCGCAGCCAGCACATTCGAGATGAGTCACATTCATTAAACGCAGGTTACGTTTCTGTGGCGATACTTAAGCTTCCTACCGGAATAATAGCCCCCCATTCACGTCAGACGAAATGGTGAATGTAGTGTACACAGCTTAAGATTGGGAGGGCGGAGGGTGCGCGGCGATTGCGTCAGGTGGAGGTCTTATCGTGCACCCTCGTCTAAGACTACCTCCAACGCTTGCCTCCCTTTCGCGTTGAACCGAATCATTATTGCTGCTCCCTACCAAACGAGTTCAGCGGGAGTGGCTACGCTTTGACTTAGGAGTTTCAGACTGTAGACTCTAGCTGATCGAAGGAGAAAATATGGCAAATCGTACGGCTGTGATGCAAACAAGGCAAGGCACTATCCGTTTTGAGCTGTTGGAGGCAGAGGCTCCTAAAACTACCGAAAACTTCATCACTCTGGCGGAACGGGGTTACTACAACGGCGTCATCTTTCACCGGGTGATCAAAAATTTCATGATTCAGGGCGGTGATCCTACGGGAACCGGACGCGGAGGCGAATCGGCCTGGGGAGGCCGTTTCAAAGACGAGATTGAACCATCTTCACCCCTTTATCAGCGCGGCTACAAGGCCGGTACTGTGGCGATGGCCAATGCCGGTCCGAATACCAATGGGTCACAGTTCTTTATTATGCATGTTGATTATCCGCTGCAGCCAAATTACACAATCTTCGGACGGGTAATTGAGGGGCAGGACATCGTTAACGCGATTGCTACTTCACAGACAGATCGCAGCGACCGGCCGGTTGAGGAAGTAAAGATGGAGCAGGTCACAATAGAGAGCTGATAGGAGCTTTGCTGGTTTCAGGTTTGGCAGGGCGTTGCCCTTCAGGCAAAGCCAAATAAACATTAGTGCTATGTTCCGGGAAATAAATTTACAATAAGCCTATTAGCCAATTTCATGAATCTGAGAAAACCCTTTTTATTTTTTGTGTCTTTTAGTGTGTTTTAGTGGATCACCTTCTGTTGGCAAAAGGTCGATCCACGAAGTCACACGAAACCGCACGAATTAATAGCTTCTGTAAAACCAATCAGAGACGCTGCACTAGATCCCCTCAGTCAAAACTCGGGCGCCGTGACCCAGCGACTGTGCTCCGCTGATCAAATCCGTGACAAAATGCTTGGCTTCTCTGATTGACTCCTCCAATTCCATACCTTTACCCAGACAAGCAGCGATAGCGGCGGACAGAGTACAACCCGACCCGTGAACTTGAGCGTCGGCGATCCATTGGCCACGAAAGACCGTGATACGTCCTTCTTCATTAAGCACGTCGATTGCTTGATCCTGCCGGCTGCCACTGCCTCCTGTTGCTTTCGGAAGATGTCCGCCTTTGATCAGCACTGCCCGCGCCCCCATCTTTCGGATCTGTTGCGCTGCTTCACACATGGCGTCTTGGTCAAGGATTTTCAGACCGGTTATTTGCTCGGCCTCAGGAATATTTGGCGTCACTACACGCGCCAGGGGAAACAACTGATGGATTAAAGCTTCTCGGGCACTCCCATCCATCAGGTCAGTGCCTGACGTGGAGCGTATTACAGGATCAACAACCGGAGAGGGTAGGTTCGCTTTTCGTAACAAACGGCAGATCTCAGCCACGACTTCGCGGTTGGGGAGCATTCCGGTCTTCACAGATTCAACTTTGAAGTCTTCGATAATTGCCAACATCTGGGCCCTCACCGTTTCGGCGCTTTGATGCGAAAATCCAAAAACGCCGGATGTGTTCTGAAATGTAAGCGAAGTGATAGCGGCGGTAGGAAAGCAGCCAAAAGCCAGAAACGCACGGATGTCGGCAATTACACCCGCACCCCCCGAAGGATCAAACCCGGCAATAGTCAAGGCGACCGGTGGAGTGCCGCGGACCGTGTTACCCATTTTGATTGTCTGATGTGGCCTTTCTATCGTTCATTTGGCTTACTGCTTTTGCCCAAATTTTCGTAGATCTCGCGAAGTTTACCGACAGTCGCTGCCAATCCGGTCGGGTCGCTTAACATTCGGATCGCTGCAACGCCGCTTGCTCCAGCGCGAAAGCACTCGTAAGCATTCTGGACGGTGATCCCTCCCAATGCCAAAACAGGCCAGGGCGCCACAGCTTTCGCCGCCTCAGCCATCAGCTTCAAGCCCACAGGGGGGCCAAAACGCCGCTTTGATTCAGTTGAAAAAACGGGACCAAAGACGGCGAAGTCGGCTCCCTCTTGAGAGGCCTGCTCGAGTTCCTCGAGGCTATGTGTGGAGACGCCCACAAGGAACTTCGAGCCGAATGTGCGGCGAATAACCGGCGCCGGCACCGAAGTCGTCGATAAGTGAACACCATCCGCGCCGGCCGCTCGCGCAATGTCGGGCCGATCATTGACCAGAAGTTGGGATTGGCTACCGCGTGTCAGCTCCGCGGCCAGCTCGGTCAATTCGAACAGCACGCGTGCAGTCAAGCTCTTTTCGCGGATTTGGATTAGTGTAACTTTTGCGGTAACGGCGGCCTTGACGAGCCAAAGGAGATTGGAAAACTCTTCACTAGCCGCAGTCGTCGCTGCGGTTGTAGCCCCGCTCGTGATCAAGTAGATGATCGGCTTCTCAAGCTCGGGCGCCATCATTCTTTATTGGCGCTGTCGCTGCGCTTGACTGGAGAGCGCGCACGCTCTGCTTGAAGTGGAAGATTTCCCAAAAGGCTATGCCGAGATTCAGGAGTCCAACGCCCGTAACGGCTCCCCTCACCCATCCGGAAGCAACTACGGTTTGGAGAGTGTTAGAACTAAACTTACGCGCGGCATAAAGGAGAAAGTAGTTATTTCCCCAATCGCTCAAACCGAGTGTCCCTTGGGGAATCCACGGCAGGAGGGTAAGCACAATACCGATCTCCAGACATAAGATAATGTAGAAGATGACGCTGAGCCTGGCGGACATTTGTTGGAAAAGGAAATCGTTACCAGTGAATGGTAAATCGTAAATAGTGGAATAGTAAATCGAAATGCCAAGAATGACACCTCGTGTCGCAGCATTCACTATTTACGATTTACTAATCACGATTTACCAGTTATTTACGTCGCCTTTGACGTTTATCAGCTTCGGAATCGTCGGCGTGTTGCTGTAATTCGGCTAACCTTTCACCTACATCGCGATACGAGATGTTCATTCCATATACTTCCATAAACGTGTCAAGCGCACGACGATAATCTCCCATCTGCTCGTATGCCGAGGCGAGTTCATAGCGTAGGGCCATGTACTCATCTTCGCTATGGCCCGGTGACTCGATGCCTTTCTTAAACCACAATTCGGCGGCGCGGAACATCTGTTTCTGCGCAAAACAGTGACCCAGCATGTTGCAACACTGCAGGTACCGCGGAGTGCCCTCGCCGGGGCTTGCTAAAGTGGCCGCCGCTTGAAACTCCTGGATTGCTTCATCCAGCATGTCCATCTCTTTGTAGGCGGTGCCCCGGTTGTAGTGGGTCTCAAAGTCGTCCTTGTCGGCTGCGTCGCTCTCAGCAGCTTCTTTGAATTCTTCAAAGATCTGAGCCAGGCCGGAATCGATACCGGGACCAGCGCCCGTTGCCATGCCGTTCGAATTTATTGTAATGCGATGCTGTTCCGTCGGAGGTTCTTCGATAGTAGTAATGGCTATATTAAGTTCCGCGTTCCCTTCCGAAACTTCCACGGCCGCCGACGGTAACGCCTCGACGGAGATGGCCACTGCTGGCGTGGCTCCCTCAGCCGAGTTTAGCGTTTGGCGGCGTGCTTCGATTTCGGCGTGCCGGCCAAACTCTCGCTCAAGTAAGTCCAATGTATCGGTGGCAATATCAAGGTAGCCTTGCGAGATGTAGAAATCCACACTTTCGAGTTCCTGCCGCATCAACGATTCGCGACGCGCCTCGTCCTGTGGTTCCACTACTTCGGCCGCTGTGACTTCATTCCCTTCGACCTCTGCGCTATTGAAAGTGAATTCCGGAATTTCAGAGACAACGACATCTGACGGGTCAGTATAGTCTTCGTTGAGATCGGCGAATGACGCGTTTGGATCGGAAATCGTCGCTTCGGCAACCGAATTCCACTCAAACTCGCTGACGGCGTCCTCGACCGCTTCGTTTGTTTCGAACTCTAGTCCCGCGTGGCCCTCCGCACCTGCGGCAGCAAAACTTTCAAAGGACGGAACCTCAGCCGCCTCCGGCTCGAGGGTAACCGGGACCTCCTCAATCAGCTCTTCCTGCAACCCGCCCAGTTCATTGAGCCGGTCGATATACCGCTGCTCATCGGGCGCCAGACGAACTAGCTGGGTAAGCGCATAACGCTCCTGATCTGGCAAATCTGCGTTTTGGGCAGCGTCAGCAAGTCGTTCCAGGGCGACCCGCAACTTATCCATGTCACGCTGCCACCAATGGATCCTGACGAGCAGCCGCAGCGTCTCCACGTGTTCCGGATCACGGGCCAATACTTCGTTGACGAGCTCGAGCAGATCGTTCTCCTCCCGTCCGGCCAACATCTGCTCGATAACACTTGCCAGAATTCGTGCTGCTTCGTTCGTCTCTCCTATCTTGAGATAGAGCCGGGCAACTTCAATGAAGCGCGTATAATTAGAGGCATCCTGTGCCATTAATATGGACGTTGCGCGCTCCGCACCTTGTGGATCTTCAGCTTCAATGTAAGCTCGCGCCAACATTGCTACCAACTCCGAATCTTCTGGTCTCTCGGCCACCACCTTTTCCAGTAGTTCGGCAGCTTCGTCGGCCGTTCCCAGAGCCACATGGGCCGACAAGATGCCCTTCAGTGCCTCCCCATCATAGGCACGAAGCTCCTGAGCCTTGGAATAGGATTCCAACGACTTTTCAAATTCACCAATTTCAAAGAGACGGGCACCGGCTTCTCGATAAGCGGCGCAAGCCTGCGGGTGCAGGCCCTCTTGCAGGTAACCTGCGGCAAGCTTGAGCCGGATCTCAGTATTCTGAGGATCGAGGTCGGCGATTTTGCGCAAAACTTCGAGCCCACGCTGCGTTTCGCCGGCGCGATTGTAGGCGTCTGCCACTATCAGGTATTGAGCGCGTGCGTCAACAACCAGCCCGTGAGCGGTATAAAGAGCGCCAAGATTTTTGGCAATTTCAGGATCGCGCGGCTTCAACCGCTCGATCTTCTTGTACATGGCAATAGCTTTAAGCGTAAACTCCTGCTCGCGATAGTGTTCGGCAATCCGGCGAAAGCATGAGATCGCTTCGTCGGTCTTGTGGGCGCGTACACACAGATCGCCAAGCATGTTGAGCGTGGTGAAGTCATCTTCGTCATGCTCGACGATTGCGCGATACTCTTTAATGGCTGCGTCGATTTTTCCCTGAGCCAGGAACTTCTCGGCGGCTTTTAAGACCTTAGCTTTTTCGAAAGCCATCGGGAATATTATCTATCAGAACATGTGCTGGCGGCGTCCAATCGTAGCGGCGGGCGGAGGACAAGTCCTCTCTCAAATTCCTGTCGACTACTTTCACCCTGAAATAGTCGCAACTGATACGCTAACACGCGTAAATAAAGGTGTCAACGCTATCGACTTTTGCCAGCATCCTTGCCGGGTGGGTCAAATTGCACCGTTCGCTTGGTCCACTTTTCACCGATTGCACTGGAAGCAACCTGACCAACCAAAGCCGCAGGGCAATTGGGGATCGGAGGCCCGCCGCTAAGTAAACTGACTGGTTACGTCGGTGTCGTCGAAAAAGAGCGGTTTTTCCGATTGCGCCTACCTGATACGCCAACCGATAATAATGAATTGAAGGCTTCGTTGACGGCCCAACGACTAGCCGTAATCGGTCTCTTCCTCTACGCTGCGTTTGCTCCCCATTCCATAGCCGCAGCGGAGATTTCTCTGGCCCTGGTTGGCGGCGCCTGGCTTGTCCGAACGCTTAGAACACGACAAACCGGCACGCGGCATACAATAGTCGATCTGCCTGTCTGGCTGCTTTTCCTCTGGAGCATACTTTCCGCAGCTTTTTCTGCAGAACCACGCATAAGTCTTCTCAAGCTGCAATCACTTTGCGTGTTTTTGCTCTTTTATCTCACGCAGGCGGTCGTCACGAGACGAATTGCCGTTCTCCTGATATTGACGACCATTCTCTCCGGCGTCGCCGGTACGCTCTACAGTTCTTTCGACCTGCTTCGAGGCCGCGGCGTACTGGTGGAATCATTGGCACCCAGCAGTCTCCTTCGTGCAGCGAACGTCGAGCCGGGCGATGCCGTGTGGCGCGTGGGCCAACGTCGCGTCTACTCCAGCGGCGACATCGATAATGCGATACGGGATGCGAGACCAGGCACTCGACTTGCACTGAGCGTGATCTCACAAGGCGAACACATCGAACGACCTGGTTTTATGGTCACTGCGGAAATGCAGACATTGGCCTCGCCTTCAGGGATTACAGGAGAAAAGCGCGCCCACCGCTTTCGCGCCTCTGGATGGACCAGGCATTACGAAACCTTCTCCGAAATCTTGCAGCTGCTGGTGCAACTTTCGTTGGGACTGGCGTTGGCCAATTTTCAGAACCACGGACTAAATCGCCGCTTCAAGCTGGCGACAGCCGCCGCCCTCATTCTGGCTGTGGGCGTGGGCCTCACGGCCATGCGCACAAGTCTTGTGGCGCTGGCCATCGGCGCGGCCGTTGTTGTGGGTCGGGCGGCACGTGGCGCGACAAGAGTCTTAGTCATCGTAGCAATTATTGTCATCCTGCTTTTTGGCGCTGCCGTAGTTTACCAGACGCGTGCCACTAACGCGTTGTGGTTCAAGGATCCGAGTTCATCGTTAAGATTGCGTGTTGCCCAGGTCGGTTTATCCCGCATTCTGCTTCATCCGGTATTTGGACATGGCATGGATTCCATGCAACGTCATTGGAGCGAATGGGGGTTTCCCGGGAAGGACATGATCCATCTCCATTCGACACCCTTGCAACTCGCCTTTGACCGCGGGTTACCGGCGCTGGCTTTTTGGCTTTGGGCCATTGTGTCTTGCTGGCTGCTGGTAACGCGTGCAGAAAGAGAGGCGCGCGATCGGAGTGATACGAACGCCCATGGCGTGTTACTGGGAACCTGCGGCGCTGTCGCCGGCTTCTTTGCGAGCTCGCTGGTCAATTACAATTTCGGCGACGCAGAAGTTGTCCTGTTATTCTGGTGGCTCATGGGAATCGCCGCGGTGCTAGCGGCACGTCCGAGCGCGGCGAGTACCAGCAAAGGAGCAAAGAGCTAAGGGCAACCCATTTGACATTTGACGTTGGACATTTAGCATTTGCCATTTACAAATCGCTTGTGTCGACATTTCCTAACGAGCCAATCTGGGGAGAGCAAGGGAATTCCTAAAGTAGCGCCTTTTTAGACGGCAAGTAATGGCAAATGCTAAATGTCCAACGTCAAATGTCAAATGGTCTGTCCTCTTTGCTCTTTGCTCTTTGCTCTTTGCCCTTCGCCCTTCGCGCTTAGCTCTTTGCTCTCTGCTCCTTGCCCCTTTGCCCTTTGCTCTTTTCCGATCTACCCTTGACGCATCATGAAGGGCCATCCACTCGCAACTGAAGCGGCACCATACTACTTCCGCTATATCGATCGCGTTACGAGCGATGATCCTCTGGCAACGCTCGGGACCCAAGCAGAAGAGTCGCTGTCATTCTTTGCGACGATTTCAGAAGACGACTCTCTCAACCGCTACGCTGAGGACAAGTGGTCAGTGCGCCAAGTGCTGGGCCATGTAAACGACACCGAACGCGTCTTCCTGTTTCGCGCACTCTGGTTTGCGCGGGGTTTCCAGGAGCCTTTGCCCAGCTACGACCAGCATGTCTCGGCACAGACCTCTAAGGCCGACGATTTCTCATGGGCCAGTCACGTGGAGGAATTCCGAAGCGTCCGTTTGGCAACCTTGGCTTTCTTTAGGAATCTTCCCGAAGATGCGTGGCTCCGTACCGGCATTGCCAGCGGCAACCCCTTCACTGTTCGCGCGCTTGCCTTTATTATTGCCGGGCACCTCAGCCATCACCTCGACGTTATCCGTGAACGGTATCTCTAACCCACCTCTGCAATCTAGTTCGTAACTCCTTTACTACCCATATATTAAAACATTTTAGACACCTTTTGGTTGTACTCGCTGCCAGTGAAGCGAACTTATTTGCCATTCACTCTGCATTAAAAGCCGCAAACGCGGCTTGCCCCTTCCCCTTGCGATACACCTCTGGTTTACCGGCTGTGCTGTTAGAAAGGTGGCGGCTCTGCCGCGACCCTTGCGGTATGCCTTTGGCTTACCGAGAAGCGCTTGCCTGAAATTAGGCTTTGCCTCACACCATCAATTCTGAAGACAGCAAGACTCGTTTTCAAAAAGGCTAGATGTCGGTAAGGCAGCCGCCAGATGCAAGGAGGTGCGGCGAAGCCGCCCCGTTTCTAATGCACAACCCCGGTAAGCCAGAGGCATACCGCAAGGGTTGCGGCAGAGCCGCTTTGCCAATTCGCAATCGCAGTCCGCAATCCGCAATTCGCAATTCGCAATTCGCAATTCGCAATCCTCCCGTTTCCGTTGGCCCTCGCCTTCTTTCAAAAGACGGCGTATACTCCGCTCGATTCAACATCTCACGCCGAAAGGATGCGCCTCATGTCTCGCATCATCGGGAAAGATCCGCCACCTCTGTCAAATAGAGTCATGCAAAAGTCTTTCCATTTCTGTGCTTGAAGGGACTACCACGGCCGAAACTGCCTTGGTATTTCCCTGCCGCACCGCACCACCACTTTAACCCTCAAAAGAAAGGACCTCACAATGAGCGAAATAAAACTCAACCTCATCGATGCAGATGAAATTCTTGTCGGCACGACTCACGGCTCAGTGGGTGACCGCTGTGTCGCTGCGCTGGCTGCCGAACCGGAAACAATTGCAGAACTCGAGGCTGCGCTGGCCCGGTACATGAAACCGACCGATGATCGCAGCGCTTTTGCCTCGTTTCGCAGCTACTCCAAGATTGATGAGGAGCCCTGGGACGCAGGAATCCTCGTCATCGATTTAGCCGCCAGAATAGTTGCTTCCGAGTCGACCTACTCTCAACCGGGCCTAACCGGGCAGGTGCATTATCATGATGGGAATTGTGCCACCGACGTTGCAGTAGTGTACCGGTTGCCCGAAGATTGGGTATTTCTTGATTCAACTGCGGCATATGAAGCTTTACGCGACAAGCGCCGCCAGCGGCGCGCGGCCACTCCGCCACTGGACGCCCGCGCAGTACTTTACGGCCGACCATTGTTAGAGTTTCTCGCGCGCGAATGCATGTTACTGAATAGCACAAGAGCCATGAGCAGAGACGGGAGCGGCAGGCAGACGTCAACAGATTCTTCTGAGATACCTGTGGCCCAACGCATCACTTCCGGGGGAGCAGTCATCGGAGAGGATGGCGATGCCGAGTCAGAGGATGAATTGCAGCGGGCCGTCTCCGCGCTGCACGCCCGCTGGCTCATAACGCCTCGCGATGACTTGCGCGGCCAGTCACCGAGAGACGTATTATTCGCGCGCCGCGACTCCATCGATTCTGACCTCGACAGTCGAGCAATGCAGTGGAGTCTACAGGGCGAAGGCCCTCCCACTCTCGCCACGGACTCTTACGCCTATCGCTTCGGGGGTTTTGGCACACATGAGTGGGTTGTCTATTATGATCTGTTGCGCCATCTAATCTGGAGCACGGTGGTGCCTGATACATTCGGTACCTGCAAGAAAGACGACCTGCCAGATCAGTCGAACGTGCCTGTTGTTTCGCGACAGCTGCAGCAAGATGATCTTGAAGCGACAATCGAGCAACTTGAACACGTCAAGACAAGTTGGCTGGAAGCGCCAGAGCCAGAATATGACGGGAGGACCCCGGCGATAATCATCGGGAATGAGCGCAAGCGACTACCGATCGCCATGCGCCCACGCGACATGATCATCGACGAAGACTGTCCAGTGTGCCAAATGATGGCTGACGAAAGCGCACTGGGTTTGGGAGTCGGATTCTGGCACCTCGACGGTTCACATATGGACGATGATTTCACGTTCTCGCCTTTTGCGACGCGAGAAGAATGGGAGACCGAACAGCGGCACTGGCGGGAATTCAATGAAAAGTATAACCGCGATTTGGAGGCTGGCGACCAGCGTCTGGTTCGCGGTGAACTGGTCGATTCTTAAAGCATCCTCTGGGAGCGCAGGCATCCTCTGGGAGCGCAGGCATCCTTGCCTGCCTTTGGTGCCTGTTTGGGTTACTTTGGCAGGCAAAGATGCCTGCGCCTCCCATGGATTTCAGGCCTGGCATCCTGAGCAAAGATCTATTCTTTTGCAGAGCCTGGGGAGGATTTGCGGTTAATCCTCTTGACTTTTTTTCTTCTGGGAATAGAGTCAGTAGTACAAGGTACCGGCCCTTCTGTGTCCCCCACACAGAACGACTCACGTTTTCTGGAAATGAACCGGGAAAACCCCGTGCGGAACGAGCAAAAAGCGCAGAACCTTTTTCTCAAACACCTGCTCGAGGCGAGTGTCGACGGCATACTCGCCTTCGACCGGGAATGCCGTTATACCGCCTGGAACCGGGCCATGGAGTGCATCTTTGGTCTGCGGCGGGAAGAGGTTTTGGGAAAATGCGCCTTTGAAGTCTTTCCTTTCCTGAACGAAACGGGCGAGTTTGGGTACTTCGTTGAAGCGCTTGCCGGGAAAAGCATTGTGGCCGAGAACAGGCCCTACAACGTGCCCCAAACCGGACGTCAAGGCGTCTTTGAAGGCTACTATTCGCCGCTGCGCGATGAACGGGGTGAGGTTACAGGTGGCGTCGCCGTTATCCGCGACATTACCGAACGCCAGCGCCAGGAGGAGATCGCAAATGCCGCCCACCAACGGCTCACTTTCCATGTTGAGAACACTCCCCTGGCGGTCATCGAATGGGACAAAGATTTCAAGGTTTCGCGGTGGGCGCCGTCGGCAGAGAAACTCTTTGGTTGGAAAGAGGAGGAGGTGCTGGGTAAGCGTATCAATGATTGGAAACTTGTCTTCCCGGCGGATCTTGAGGCTGTTTACGATGTCGGCTATCGACAGCGCCAGTTGAAAGAGCGTCATGGCGTCTCGCGAAATCGCAACTACACAAAGTCGGGGAAAGTCTTACATTGTGAGTGGTATAACTCCACCCTCTACGACAAGTCCGGCGAACTGGTCTCTATCCTTTCCCTCGTTCTCGACGTAACTGCCGCCAAGCGAAGTGAAGAGGCGCTACGGGAATCGGAAGAGCAGTACCGATTACTGTTCGAGTCAAACCCTCAGCCGATGTGGGTCTATGACCTCGAAACGCTAAGGTTCCTTGCAGTCAACGACGTTGCCCTCGAGCACTACGGCTATTCACGCGAAGAGTTTCTCGCCATGACTATCAGGGAAATCCACCCGCCTGAGGATGTTCAAACACTTTCAGATTTCGTCGCAGAAGCTTCCGGATTCTGTAGCGCGGGTGAATGGAGGCATTGCAAAAAAGACGGGACGATTATTAATGTGGAGATTACTTCACACCGACTGGAGTTCGCGGGCCGGCGCGCAGAGTTTGTACTCGCCAACGATATCACCAAGCGTAAACTCGCCGAAAGAGCGTTACGCGAGAGCGAAGACCGCTATCGCGATCTCGTGGACCACAGTCATGAACTTATCTGCACCCACGACCTGGATGGCCGAATCCTTTCAGTGAATCCCTGGGCAGCGACGGTCCTGGGTTATGAGACCCAGGCTTTGATCGGGATGAATATTCGCGACGGACTCTTGCCAGAACATCGTGGCGAATTCGACGATTATCTCCGGGTAATCAAGACCGACGGCTTTGCCAAGGGCGTAATGCAAGTGCGCACCGCGAGTGGCAAAACCAGGTTATGGGAGTATCACAACACCCTGCGCACGGATGGGGTCGAGAGACCGATTGTGCGAGGCATGGCGCAGGATGCCACGGAACGCAGACAAGCGCTGGCTCGGGAGAAGGAGGCGCGCAGAGTAGCCGAAACCGCCAGCCGGCTCAAAGATGAGTTTCTGTCTACACTCTCTCATGAGCTGCGAACGCCTCTGACTGCAATTATCGGCTGGTCAAACTTACTCCTTCAGGATGAGTTGGAACCGGAAAAGAAGGCCCGTGCAATTGAGACGATTGCCCGCAACGCCAAATCCCAGGCACAACTCATCGACGATCTGCTCGAAGTCTCTCGTATTATTACCGGCAAGCTGCGCCTCGACTTTAACCCCTGTGAACTTCAACCCGTAATTGAAGCAGCTGTCGAGAGCATGCGGCCAACTGCGGAAGCTAAGGCCGTCAAGCTACAACTATTACTCGAGCCTCGCGCCGGTCTCATCTTTGGTGATCGGGATCGAATGCAACAGGTAGTCTGGAATCTTTTGTCAAACGCCGTGAAGTTCACCCCAACGGGCGGCTCTGTGCAAGTCAGATTTCAGCGTATAGATTCTCATTTAGAACTTACGGTAACCGATTCTGGCGAGGGTATCCTGCCGGAGTTTCTGCCGCACGTCTTCGATCGGTTTAGTCAGGCGGATGGTTCGACCACAAGGGCACATGGCGGTCTCGGTCTGGGGTTAGCAATTGTCCGCCACCTCGTTGAGTTACATGGAGGGGTCGTGA